>JALOLC010000025.1 GCA_025456175.1 Acidobacteriota bacterium
ATCAGGAAATAGAGGAACAGGTACTTGGAGAGGGCGGCCACGGCCGCGGTCAGGCCCAGGAAAAAAACGGGCCAGCGCTTGTTTTCCGAGACGACGAAAAGATAGAAGCTGAGCAGGAAGCAGAGGGCGGAAAAATTCTCGAGCAGCCCCAGGCGGTTGTACATCAGCCAGTAGAAGTCGCAGGCAAAGAGCGCGGTCAGGGCCAGGGCCGCAGCGGGAGCCAGGTAGCGCCGCAGCCCGGCATGGAACAGGAGGATTCCCAGGAGGCCGAAGAGGATATTGATCGCCTTGACGGTGACGATGGAAATGCCGAACCATTTGAAGCCCAGGAAATAGATCAGGGTCAGGGGCGCGTTGTAGACGAGCGGGTTCCACTCGTCGGTGATCCATTTTCCGAAAAGGATCCTGTTCCTGGCGTTGTGACAGTAAATCCCCTCATCGAAATAGATCCCGGCGCTCCCCGAGATCCGCGGCAGAATCTCGGGGGGATCGGCCTGGATGTGCTGCGTCCTGAGCACGGCGGCGACGACCAGGAGCAGGGCCAGGCCAACCCACTTTTTCCCGGCCAGTGTCCAGCGCGCTCGCCGTTTTTTGCCTGTCGATTCGGCCCGCAGCCGCACGGTTGTTGCCATTGCCGCGATTATATCATGGGCAGAGGTCAATGCTGGAATTCCAGCCAGAAAAAGACGGTGCCGCGGCCGGCCTGCGATTCCAGCCCCACGTGGACCAGGCTGCGCTTGCCCAGGGAGAACGTTTTCAACGCCGGCAGAAGAACCGTGATCCGGCTTTCCGGAAGGCGATTCTCCGCCAGCAGGGTTTGCCGGCCGCTCCTCATGCGCACGGCGACGTGCTCGGGGTTGATCAGGCGCAGTTCCAGGCGCCTGGCGGCGCTGCCCTCCAGGTCAAAGAAAAGATCGTAGTCCTGCCCGGCGCGTACCTTGAAGCTGTCCCGCTCCCTGCCCGGGGTGAAATTGCGGGAATTGCTGTAGAAGGAGAGGCCGGCCGCGCTGTAGCGCGTTTGCAGCTGGACGTGCGGAAAAAAGCAGACGAGGAAAAGCAGCGGCAGGGAGAGGAAGGGCATGACCCGGCAAGCCAGCTTGGCTATGTCCCGCCTGAGCGGGGCCATGTCCCGCTTCAGCGGGGCCGTATACCGCCGGGACCGGCGGGTGAAGTAGAGCACGAAACCGATGGCCAGGGCGGCCAGCCAGATCAGGTTGGGCAGGTATCCCGAGTTCGGCTTTTTCAGGAACGAGGGGAAGACGCCGGTCAGGTTGACGGCCTTGCTCCCCAGGAAGTAGAGCAGGGAGGAGCCGCGTTCGCTGACGTCGCGGGTCACCGGCTGGTAAAGGAAAAGGGGATAGTAGAAGAACCAGACCGTGGCAAAGGCGGTCAGGCCCGCCAGCAGCCGGAACACGACCTTGCCCATTTCGCCGGCCCGCCTGTAGTAGGCGATCAGAAAAATCACCATGATCCAGAGGACATGAAGGGTGGGGCGCGTTGCCGGCGAGTAGGCGCCGCGCACGGTGGTAAAGGCATGGAAACCGACATGGCAGAGAAACATCGCGGCCAGGAGCGAAAAATCCCGGATCCGGCTGCGGATCTCCTTTTTGAATGCCAGAAACAACAGCAGGAAGAGGGGAGCATAGACCAGCAGGCCGTCGCGCTGGTCAAGGAAAAAGGAAAACAGGGTCTCGAGCTTCGGCCCCGGGGGAATGGCGAAGAAGTCTCTTTCCGGCGAGATCACGGTGGGGTTGAACGAGCCGTACAGGGCGCGGCTGTAGCAAGCCAGCAGCAGGGCGCCAACCGCCGGGGGAATCAAAAAATGGGCCAGCTTCCGCGCCCTGTCCCTCACGTTGCCGGAGGCGCGCCAGTTTTCCACCGCCACCGCTCCCGCCAGAACGAGCATGGCCGGCACGTACTTAAAGTGCAGCCAGGGAATGGCGGCCAGCAGCGTCCCTGCCAGGAGAAGGCCGCGGCGCTGGCCGCGGCTGCTGAGGTAGGCGAAGATCAGCAGCGTGGCCGCCGGCAGCTCGGGATACAGGTGGACGGCATGGAAGACGAGCGGAAAGGTGAGCAGGAAAAAGAGGAACAGGGAGCGGTTGTCCTTTTCGGGCCAGAGCGCCTTCAGGGCGTAAAAAAGGCCCAGGGCGAAGAAGGCGTTGATGGCGGCGGCGGCCAGGCGGAAAAACAGATTGCCGGGAACGAGGCCGCCCAGAAGCTTGAAGATGAAATAAAAAGGAAGCAGCAGAAAGGAAAGACCGGGCAGGTGAAAGGAGCGGTAGCGGCCCTCATGAACCGTGCCGTGCAGGGGGATCTCCACCGGCAGGTAGCGGAAATAGGTCTTTTGCTCCAGGTTGTTCTTCAGGTCAAAATCGCCGTCTTCGGCCAGACTCTGGGCGATCATGACGTAGTGGGGTTCATCGCCGGAGAGATGGATGTCCCGCGCGTACAGCGCCGTGGCGGCGAGTGCGAACACCAGGAAGCACAGCGCCCACAGGCGCCAGAAGCCGGCGCTGACCAGGGATGCGGGAACGGACCGCCGCAGGCTGGCGCAGGCCGCTGCCAGCACGTAGACCAGCATGAAAAAGCAGGCCAGGCGGATGCGGAAATCGCCCACCGACGAGTACTGCACGAGCAGCAGCGGGGCCAGGCCCATCATCATGTAGGGGGTTGGGCGGCGGCCGGACAGGAAGCGGAACGCGGTTTCGCCGCCGGCCAGGCCGGCCACGATGGCGACGAGCAGCAGCGGCCCGCCGTCGCCGCGCAGCCAGGTGAACAGCAGCAGCAGCGGTCCCAAGGCATTCGCCGTCCCGCGCAGGACCCCGCGAACGCTGCCGCTCATTGCCCTAGATCCACTGGCTGAGGTTGACGAAGGTCTTGATCTTCTTGTCCGCCTCCCGCAGCCGGGCCGAGAGGCTTCTGGCCAGCGTGATCAGGATCTTCACGCCGCTGGCGGCGTCCTTGGCAATGAAGTGCATGAAGCGCTCGCGGCTGATCTCCATGATGACCGAGTCGCCGTGGGCGATGGCGGTGGCGCTGCGCGGCCGGTCCTCCAGCAGGGCCATCTCGCCGAAAAAATCGCCCTTTTTCAGCACCGTCAGGGTCTCCTCGCCGCTGAGGTCGGCGCGCTGGGTGATGCGCACTTCCCCCGACAGGATGACCAGCAGGGAGTTCTCCGTGTCGTCCTCCTCGAAGATCGTCTCCCCCTTCTGAAAGACCCGCTCGCTGAAAAGGTAGGCAAGCTCCTTGACGGCGCCGTACCCCAGTTCGCTGAACAGGTCGAGGTTCTTCAAAATCTCGATGATGATTTCCTTGTCGGGATTCATGGCTGCCATTCTAGCATACCGGCGCCGGCTTGAACATAGGCCGCCGGGACGGTTCAGAAACGGGCGACGCCGGCCAGGCCTTCATGGAGATACTCCTTGATGAAGCGGTAGATGTCGGGGTGGGAAAAATGCAGATCGCCCACCTGGCGGCGGATGTCGCCGCTGGAAAGGGAAAACTCCCCCCGGTCGCTGCGGTAGGTGAAGCGCAGGTCGATCCCTTCCAGGCTGACCAGCAGCGACAGCAGCGTCGCCTCGAGGTCGCCCAGGGGCGGGCAGTCCAGGTGGCTTTTCTGCAGCAGCGCCTTGACCGTCGTGCCCTGGCCCACCTGGCTGGCTATGCTGAATTCGCCGCGGCAGACCTGCGCGGTCGCTTTGAGCAGCGGGATGCCCAGGCCGACCCTCTTGAAGCTCTTGGTGGTGAAGAAGGGGTCCTGGACCCTATCCAGGGTCTCGGCATCCATGCCGCTGCCGTTGTCACTCACCTCCAGGGTCAGGCGATCGCCGTGCTCCGATTCCGTGACGCCCAGGCCGATGGCGCTGGCCCCGGCGGCGACGGAATTCTGCACCAGGTCGACCAGGTGGAAGCAGAGGTCCTCAACCATGAGGCTCCGGGTAGCGGACCTGGAAGGAACCGCCTCGCGCCGCGGCCATGAGCGCCGGCAGCGCGGCGGACGTCGCCGTGAAAATGGTTTGCGCCTTGCCGATGTCCCGGAGATAATGGGCGTCGGAGCTGCTGATCAAGGGGTGGCGCGCGAGGCCGGGATACGCCTGGCGCACACCCTCGGCCCGCGCGGCGCAGGATATCTCCAGCACCGCGTCGGCGAGTTCGGCCGGGACCAGCCCCAGGTTGACCAGCAGGCCGTAGGGCGGGGCCTCGACATGGGCGGGGATGCCGACGCCGTCATGGAGCCGGACCAGCTCGAGCAGGTCGGGGATGGAAATGTCCAGGGCGTTGAGCAGGAGCCTGTCCTCGTGGCGGACGATGTTGTCCTGGGCATCGACCACCACCTGGTCGCCGAAGAATTCGGGGTTGTTTTTGACGTCGGGCAGCAGCGCGTAGATGCGCTCGTTGAAGCGTTCGGCCTGGGTCTGCTCCTGGAACAGGCACAGGATGTGGACGTCTTCGCGGGTCTGGGCCTCCATGCCGAAAAGGACCGCCAGGCCGCTCCGGGCGCCGATGGCGGCCGCCTGGAAGCAGTTGGCCATGGAGTTGTGGTCGGTGACGGCGATCACGTCCAGGCCGAGCTCCCTGGCGCGGCGGATGATGGCCGCGGGCGACATCTCCAGGGAAGAGCAGGGAGAAAGCGTGGAATGGATATGCAGGTCGGCCGCGATGTTCATGGACGGGTCAGTATTCCAGCTCGATGTGGGCCTGCACGCCCAGCCAGCGCGCGTCGCTCGAGTCCGCTTCGGAAAAATACGGGCAATAGGAGCGCCCGCTCTTGATCTTGACGTGGTACAGGAAGCGATCGTCGATGCGCAACCCGGGAATGTTGCCGAGCGTGATGGCGCGGATCCCTCCGGCGGCGAGAAACACCCTCTGGACCTTGTGCTCGATCTGGAAGCGCACCTGATTGGCCAGGGGGGTGTTTTTCAGCTGGACATGAAAGGCCTTGACCGCGCCCGGCGCCACCAGGAAAAGCTCCAGCTCGCGGTCGGCATAGGTCCAGAAGAATTCGTCCTCCATGGGATGGAAATTGTCGTTGAGGAAAAACAGGGCATACTTGTCGGCGATATGCTTGTTGAAGGCGCGCGGATTGGTGTTGCTGGGCAGTGTGGAATACTGCGTCTTCTCGGCGGGGAAGTACCTGGCCGGGAAGGAAATGCCGGGGAAGCGCGGCGACGCCGAGTGGAACATGGCGTCCATGTACACCGGGGCCAGGAAAGCCACGGCCGCGCAGACCGGCAGCAGGGAGAAGCGGAGCGGCCGGTCGCGGTGGCCCAGAAAGAAGAACAGGGGGAAGACATTTAAAAAATAGCGGTTGCCCAGGGAGCCGCCGCCGCCGAAATAGTTGTCCGGGGTGACCAGGACATAGAATAGGATCGCGGCGCCGATGGCGGCCAGCAGGAAGCCGTCCTCCGTTCTTTTTTTCTGGAAAAAGAAGAGCAGCAGCAGGAACAGGGCCGAGGGAAAATAGATCAGCATGCCGGTGAAGCGGCCGAACAGGTAGTAGAAGAGGTTGAGCGCGGCGATGGCCGGACTGATGAAATAGCGGCTCCAATAGGTGTCGCTGCTCATGGGAAAGCCGCCGGCGAACGTGAAGTCGGGGCGCTCCAGGGGGAAATTGCCGTAGAAGGACCTCCGCTCCCCGCCCATGAAGTTGAGCGTCCCGGTCTGGGCATAGTTGAAGTAGAGGAGGCCGCTCAGCACCAGCAGGCAGACCAGGGCCGTGCCGAGGAATTTGCGCCAATTTTTCTGATAGAGGAGCAGCAGGAAGAGGATGCCGATGTGCAGGGCGTTGTTGGGCTTGGAAAATATTGCCAGGGCGAAAAACAGCCCGGCCAGGGCGTTCCATGATCGCTTTTTGAACTGGTAAAACAGGAAGAACAAGCCGGCGAAGTTGACGAAAAAGTTGAACAGGTCGGCGGTCAGCCACCAGACGTAGATGAAGGCGACGCTGGAAAACAGGTAGACCAGGGTCAGGAAAAAGCTTTGGCGCGGCTCGTGGTGCTGGCGCAGCAGCAGGAAGCCCATGAGCAGGGTGAAAAAGATCATCAGGCCGTTGGCCAGCAGGATCCCGTGCGTGCCGAACAGGCGATAAAAAGGGGCCGCGGCCAGGGGGTAGACGAACGACTTGGCGAAAAACAGCCGGCCGTCCTTGGCCTTGGTCAGGAAGATCCCGGTGGGTCCGCCCCAGAACTGCCCGCGGATGCGGATGATGTCGGCGCGATCGTAGCGCAGGTCGCCGTCATGGGCCAGGCTCTGGGTGATGGAAAAATAGGTGGACTCGTCGGAAAAAAAGCTGCCCCGCTGGATCTTGGCCAGGTCGGTGGCGAAGGAGAAGAAGACGATGAACAGCAGGAACAGGATGAAGAAATGCCGGATCCATTTCGGTGTCATGCGCAGCCATTATAGCAGAATCAACGCAATAAGGGCAACCCGGTCCGGCTCGGCCGGGGATGCCTACCTGCCAAAAAGCCGGATGCGCAGATAAACCCAGCCGATGGCCAGGTATTTGCCGAGATCGCGCGGGGAGCGGATGGAGCGCAGCACCTCGGGGAGCTTTTTCCAGATCGGGATTTTTTTGCCGCCCGCCGACCACTTGAGGATCAGTTCGCCGATCTGGGCCCAGGTGAACCGCTCCTTGAAGAGCGGCACGTCGCCCTGGGCGGCGGGCAGGGTCGCCACGCGGCGGTCGTGGCGCGACCAGGAGAAATCCGGCGGCAGGAGCTTCTTCTCCCGGGCATAGGCCTCCAGCTCGGTGCCGGGGTAGATGTGCAGGATGGAGACGGTGATGTCGGCCTGGCCGCGGATGCGCTCGATGAACGCCAGGCTCTCCTGGGCCTCCAGCCAGGTCTCGGTCGGGTGCGAGAAGATGAAGAAGGCGGTGGCCTCGATGTCGAGCTGCTTGGCCCAGGCCACGGCCTGCAGCACCTGCTCGTCGCTGATGTTCTTGCGCACGATGTCGCGCCGCACCCGCTCGGAGCCGGCCTCGACGCCGAAGGAGATGTACTGCACACCGGCCTCGCGCATCAGCGCCAGCTGGTCGTAGCTGAGCACGTCGACGCGCAGCTCGGCGACGAAGCGGATGCCCAGCTTCTCGCGGACGATCAGGCGGCACAGCTCCTCGGTGCGCCGGCGGCTGTAGTTGAAGGTGTCGTCGAAGAACCACAGCACCTCGGCCCCGAAGCGGTCGCGGTTCCAGCGGATCTCGTCGACGGCCCGCTGCGGCGAGTAGCCGCGCACCTGGCGCCCCCAGTTGGTGGGGGTGGAGCAGAAGTTGCAGTTGAAGGGGCAGCCGCGCGAGGTGATGATGTTGGTCGCCCGCAGCGTTTGCCCGCCCACCGGCCAGCGGAAGTCGTAGCGCTCCATGGGGATCAGGTGCTTGCCCGGGAAGGGCAGGGGATCGATGTCGGCGATCATCGCCCGGGCGCCGGTGAAGAACGGCCGGCCCTCGCGGCGGTAGATGATCCCCCTGATCCCGGCCAGCTCGGCGACGGCGCCCCCCGCCTCCTGCCATTCGGCGATCTCCAGGATGGTGCGCTCGCCCTCGCCGACCACCGCCAGGTCGACGGCCGCGATATTGGCCACCATGTCCAGCCCGGCCATGGTGGCGTGCGGGCCGCCGATGACGATCGTTTTGCCGGGATATTCCCGCTTGATGGCCCGGGCCAGCGCGAAGATCTCGAAGCGGTTCTCGGTGGTCACCGACATGCCGACCAGGTCGGCGTCGTAGGCCCCGACCTCGCGCAGGATGTCGCGCGTCCCCATCCCCAGCACCTCGGCGGCGGTCACCGCGACCTGGCGGCCGCTCTGCTCCAGGACCGAGGCGATGGACAATATCCCCAGCGGCGGCATGGTGTTGTGCTCTTTCCAGCGTTGGGCGATGTAGCCGCTGGGCGGGATGATCAGGTGCGTTTTCAATTGCCTTCCTTCGCGGAATCGCCATTATAGCAGAGAATTCGCCGCAAATGAAGGCCTTTTCGGCAAAAAGCGGGCACGATTGCCGCACCGGCCCGACTGTGCTACAATTCGGCTGCGAGGAGTTCTCCCATGAAAAGGTTCCTGCTGCGGCTTTTTGTCGTCTTTCTGGCGACCATCCTGAGCCTGGCCGGCGTCGAAGCGCTCGTGCGGGTCTTCTGGAGCAAGCTCAACCGCCAGGCGGTCATCCCCCTGACCCTCAAGACCCACCGTTTCACGGCGAACAAGGTCATGGGCTACGAGCTGGTGCCGGGCAGCGTGTCCTTCGAGGACGGCGCCTGGTACCGGATCAACGGCGACGGCATCCGCGACCGCGATTTCCCGCTGGCCAAGCCCGCGGGCGCTTTCCGCATCGCCGCAATCGGCGACTCGTGCACCTTCGGCCTGGGGCTGGAGCTGGAGGACACCTGGCCCAAGCAGCTCGAGCGGGAGATGCGCCGGACCCGGCCGCAGGTCGAGGTGATCAACTTCGGGGTCATGGGCTACAACACCCCCCAGGAGGCGGAACGGATCCAGGACAAGGTGCTGAAGTACGACCCCGACCTGGTCATCATCGGCTACAGCCTGAACGACATCGGCGTCCTGAGCCGGCAGCGGACGCTGCTGGTGACCTACCGGGGCTATGACGCATTCCTGACCACAGGCAACGCCTTTGTCGACCGCCTGCTGCACCATTCCAAGACCTACCTGCTGCTGAAAAACCGCCTGTTCCTGAAGAAGACCCATGCCGACACCAACCCCCAGTACTCCAAGGACGGCCTGAAGCTCATCCAGCGTGGCTACCAGCGCTTCTTCTTCGAAGCCTACGCCGAGCCCGAGAACTGGAATACCCTGGTCAAGGCGTTCGCCAAGATACGCGACCTGACCCAGCCAAGCCTCCCCGTTCTGCTGGTGATCCACCCCGAGCTGCAGGAGATGGAGAGCTATCTCTTCCGCGACCTGCATGCGACCGTCGGCAGGCTGGCGGCGGACCATGGCTTCCTGTTCCTGGACCCCCTGGACGCGATGCTGGCCCGCAGGCTCCGCGACCTCAGGATCTCCGCGTCCAACACCCATCCCAACGCGCTGGCGAACAGGGTCTTCGCCGAGGCCATCTCCCGCTTTTTGATTGAAAAAACCCTAGTCAAATAGCCATTCTCCGAGTAAACGGCACGACGGGAAAAGTATTGACTTTTTCGCAGATCCGTGTATAATCGGAGGGCCCTAAAAAATTCAATTACAGGAGTTGAATCGATGAAGAGAATTTTATTGACCTTAGTAATACTGCAGGCCCTTTTCGCGGCGAACGCATTCGCCTCCGTTTCCCAAGAGCAGAGCGAGAAGGCGGCTGCGGCGGTGGTCGCCGAGACGATCAAGCTGACCCCCGATGGCGAGCAGAACTGGCGCCATCCCGCCATCTGCGAGGATTCCAGGGGGAACCGCCTGGCCATTTTCCGCGGCCCCGAAGGGATCTCCTATTATTATTCTTATTGCCCGAAGAACGGTTCTTGGACCGCTCCGGCGCCGATCAACAACGGCATTCAACCCAAGCTGGGCGACAGCCTCTACGCCAATATGGCCGTGGACAGCTATGACCGCTTTCACTGCACCTGGGAAGAGGCCGACGGCAACTGGGGCGGCGTGGTCTACGCCTCGTTCAAGGACGGTGTTTGGACGACGCCGTACGTGCCGTGGCAGGTCGGGCGCTATGACCTGATCAACAATGCCTTGGGCGTCCGTTCCGACGACTCGTTGATCTATGCCGACTGCGAGGTCCAGGGATTCAGCAAGGAGATCTATCTTCATACCAAGGGAAAGGACGAACCTGAATTCGGCGAGCCTTTCAACGCGACGCGCGACGAGATACCCGGCTCCACCCAGCCCAGCCTGGCCATCGATGCCGACGACAACACCTGGCTGGCCTGGAAGAGCGACCTGCTCATCCCCGACGTCGACGAGAACCTCGTCATCTATATGGCCCAGTTCGACAAGAACAATAACGACATCGGTGACTGGATCCTGCTCTCCTCGAGCCCGGCCTGGTCGTTCCTTCCCCAGATCGCCATCAACAATGAAGGCAAGATCATGACCACGTGGGCCTTCCCCTCCGGCGGCGACTTCGTTTCCAGGCTCTATGATCCCGCCACTCAGGACTTAAGCGAGCAGATTTACTTGGAAACCAATCTGGTGCGGGCTCCCTGGCATACCTTCTTCCACCGCCTCGTCTCCCACGGCAAGGACTTCTTCGCGGCCGTGATCGTTCCCGGCCGGAGCGTCCCGGTCATGCAGTTCAACTGGACCACGTCGAAATGGGACGAGATCTACCGGCTGCCGGAAGGGGTCGATATGCTCGGCATGCACGCCGGCTACGACAAGCTGCTCATCGCCTGGAGCACCTGGATCGAACCGACGGGCGTCTATCTCACCTCCATCGGCATCGAGCCCTGGATGGCTATCCGCATCCGTTCGGTGAGCAACCTCCAGGTGGCGCTGAAGGAAGAGCGCAGTTTTTTCCAGAGCAAATGGCTGAACGCCCTCACCTGGGAAGCGAACCCGGAGAACACGGAAAAAGGCATCGCGGTAACCGAACATCGCATCTACCGCAAGAACCGCGCCGATGACGACACGAAGTGGGTGAAGATCGCCGAGGTCGCGGGGACGGTCTTGAAATTCGACGATGACTCTGTGGCCTCCGACAGCGACTACGTCTACGCGGTCACCTGCGTCGATGACCAGGAGCGCGAGAGCAAGATCTTTTAGCGGGATACTGACCGGCAAACGGGGCAGGCTGGGCCCGGCATCATGAGAACGGTTCTGTCGTTGCTGGCCGCGATCGCTCTCCTGGCCCCGGCCGGCTGCCGGCCCGTTCAACGGGCCAGGGTGCTGCAGACCCCGTACGCCGTCACGGATGACACGGGCAATCGCCGCGATTACAGGGTTTTTCTGCCGGCCGCCCAGGGCCGGGCGCTGCCGCTGCTGGTCTACTTCCACGGCGTCATCTCGCCGGGCTTCAGCCGGATCGCCAGCCTGAGGAGCTACACGGGGAGCCCGGTCGAGGAGACGGGGCTGATCCAGTTCTGCCGCAGCCGCGGCATCCTCCTCCTTGTCCCGACCGCCCTGTATGAATACACGTTCCTGAACTGCCGCTCCAGAGGCTGGCTGATCGAAAAAGAGGTCGACGGGGTGGAGAAGATCATCGACATGGTGGCCGGCCGTTATCCGGTCGACAAGCGCCGCGTCTTCCTCGCCGGGCTCTCGGCGGGCGCGGGAATCAGCCACCATCTGGCCAACCGCCGGCCGCGCTTCTACAGCGCCATCCTTTCCCACTCCCAGGCCTTCGTAAACCAGGCCGGAGAGCCGGTGCCGCCGCTGGCCAAAGGGCCGCAGTTCGGGGTGGTATACGGCTACAACGAAGGGGATTACCCGGATCTGATCCGCATCTGCGTCGAATCGGAGCGCCTCTACCGCGAGAACGGCTACCGCACGATCCTCCTACGCGATCTCCCCCCCCGGGGCCATGCCTGGTCGGCGGAGAGCAACGGCCGCTTCTGGAAACTGCTGAACCGCCTGGGGCGGCCGGGAGAGAACTGAAGCCGCTGGCCGTGGATGTTATGGCTGCGGCCCGGGCTGAAGCAGGGAATACAGGACGGTCGATCCCAAGCGCTTCCGCACCGGCAATCCGGGTTTGAACTTGAAATAACTCCTTTCAGCTTCGCCCCAGAAAAGATAATCGACGCCCAGGCGCCGCAGATCGTCCTGGGTGGCCGGCAGGCCGGCGAGGGCCCGGCGCAGGTCCCCGAGCCGCTGTTGGTAAAGCTCGGGGCGCACCTGGAATATCTGGCCGTGCATGCGGTCGCCGACGACCATCTGCCTGCCGGAAAACGCGGGGATGGCCGACAGGTTCCAGGGCCGGGCCTCGGGAAAATTCTGGACGGTCCGGCCGGCGGGAATGTTCTTCCGCACCCAATCCAGCATGCGCATCTCCTCGAAGGAGATGACGCTGGTGAATCGGCGGTTGCCGATATCGGCCGAATTGCGGATGTCCAGGGTGAGGGTCCACAGGCCCGGCAGGATGATCAGCAGCGCCGCCGGCAGCGCCAGCTTCCCGGCCCGCGGGGTATCGGCCAGCCGGCAGGCGAGCAGCGCCAGCACCAGGATAACGATCAATCCGACCTTGAGCGAGATGTCGGACTCGAAATTCTCGATCCGGACGGCCAGGATGAATGCCAGGGAAACGGCGAGGAGCAGGGCATGAAAGCCCCGGCCACGGAACCGGCCCGCCAGGAGACCGGCCAGGCCCGCTACCGTCAGCAGGCCGAGGTTTAAGCCCAGCAGGATCATGGCCTCGCCAGGCGCCGCCGGCTTGAACACGATCCCGCTGCCGGTGAAGGCGATCATTTTCAGTGCGAGGGAAAGGCCCAGGACGAACCCCGGCAGCGCGAATTGGCGCACGAGAACCGCCAGAATGCCTCCGAACGTCCGCCGGCCGCGGGCGAGCGCCACTCCTTCCCGAACCAGCGCGTACAGGCCCCAGGATAGGAGAAGGATGCCTCCGATGAAGAAGCTGGCCGCAAGGCTCGCGGCCAGACAGAACGACAGCGCCCACGGGCGTGCCCTTTCCCGGGACAGCGTGTACAGGAACAGCAAGAGGAAAGCCAGGCTGAGCAGATGCTGCGGCGTGAAGAGCAGGGTCCGCAGCAGGGTGTCGATCTCGGGCAGCTGCCAGAACCAGCGGGTCAGGCCGTCGATGTTGATGTCGCGGCCGATGCGGAAATAACTGCTGAACGAGAAGCGGGCCCGGAACGCCCAGAGGTAGAACCCCTCGAGACTGGGAGCCACGACCAGCAGTGCCGAAAGGTACGGAATCCACCGGCGCCGTGAACAGGTCTCTGCCGTCATAACGAGCAGCAACAAGAGGAACAGGAAATTGACGGAGAAGGAAAAAGCGAACATGGCCTTCGCCGCGGATCCGGCGAAATGGGCGACGAAGGCCGGCAGGGCATAGGGAAGCCAGTAATAATGCAGGGTCTCGCCCTGGAAATAGAGGTTGGCGGGCGGCAGGCCCGACTGGTTGAGCGCTTCGACCACCGAGAAATGCTTGAGATAATCCGAGCTGAAATAGGCGCGGTAAGCGTATTCCCCGTCGCGGGTGGCGCCGATCCTCGAGAAGGGGGGCCAGGTCAGCGCCGCCACCAGGAGAAAGGCGACGAGGATCCAGCGCCAGTCCCTCCTGGCCGCGTTGTTTGCGGGCGGTTTTCGCTTCAACTGGAGGAGAAATCCGACAGCGAGCAGGGCCGCCAGAACCGGCGCCGCGGCTTGGCCCAATACGGCGCGGCAGAGCAGCCAGGCGAAGGGAAACAGGCCCAGGCTGAGCAGCGTGCGCAGGGCCAGGGACATCACGCCCGAACCCGACTCCGTGAAAGAGCCGGGCAATGCCCGCAGCATCGTGTTGGACGCCAGCAGCACCAGCGTCAGGATCACCGCCGTTTTTCCTCCGGCAAAGAGGACGTTGCCCAGCAGGAGGGCGGCGTAGAAAAAAATGGCCGAAGAACTTCCTGTCAAGCGGTCGCGCATGGTTGTGGCATCGCCCGGCAAAGCGTTTCCTCCCATGTGGGCATTGTAGGGGAATGCGCTTAAATGTCAACAGCCGCCTGATCCTTTTCCGTTCCGCCGCTTCCCGGACGCACCCTGCCGGCCGGAATCAAAAAAGGGTATAAATGAACGGGGCGACGGGGCTGCCGGCCGAGAGGAAGATCAATAACCCGAGCAGGACGAGGATGACGATCACCGGGATCATCCAGAACTTCTTGTTATGCCTGACGAAATCCCAGAGTTCCTTCAGCACGCCGATCTTGGCCATCGTTTTTCTCCAGAGTTAATATTGCTTATCGTAGCCCTGGACGGTTTGCGGGCATTCAAAATAGGAATCGGCCCCCGGGTCGCAGCGCCGGGCCATGAACTGTTTCCCGAACAGGCGCATGACCAGCGCGATCGGCGTCAGCAGGACGAAGAAGACGACGGTGGCGATGACCAGGAAGATGGCGTTGCCGAGTATGCCGCTGGCGAACAGGATGGCCCTGTAGGCCGGGGCGAAAAGGCGGTGAAAGACGGCGAAGAACAGGGCCGCGGCAACGATGCCGACGCCGATCTTGACCTTCAGCGGACCGTCGACTCCCCGGAAGCCCCGCCAGAGGAGCAGGGCGGAGAACAGGGTCAGCAGCACCAGGAAAATGCGGATGTTTTTCGGGGAACTGTCGATTTTTTTCATTAATCTAGCTGGAACTCCTTTTTCCAGTCGCTGTCGCCCTGCAGCGCCTCCATGTCCCGCTTGTCGAGGAAGAAGTTCTCCAGCACCAGGTAATCGATATTGGTGCGCATGAAGCAGCGGTAGGCGTCCTCGGGCGAGTTGACGATCGGCTCGCCGCGGACGTTGAAGGAGGTATTGATGATGATCGGGCAGCCGGTCAGCTTGTGGAACTCCTCGATCACGGCGTAATAATAAGGGCTGACCTCGCGGTTGACCGTGTGCAGGCGGGCCGAGAAGTCGACGTGGGTGATGGCCGGCACGACGGAGCGCTTGATGTACAGCTTGTCGATCCCCTGCCTCTTCCTGTCTTCCACGCTGAATTGGCAGCGGTATTTCTCGCGGATGTCGTAGACCAGGAGCATGTAGGGCGAGGGGGCGTCGAAGTCGAAGTATTCGCCGACCTGCTCCTCGAGCATGGACGGGGCGAAAGGACGGAAGGACTCGCGGAACTTGATCTTCTGGTTCATCAGCGACTGCATCTTCTCGGAGCGGGCGTCGCCGATGATGCTGCGGCCGCCGAGGGCGCGGGGCCCGAACTCCATGCGCCCCTGAAAGAAGCCGATCACCTTGTGGTCGTTGATCAGTCCGGCCACTTTCCGCGGCGCTTCGGCGGCGGGGACTTCGGTGTACTTGATGTGATGGCCGTCGAGAAATTTGCGGATCTGCTCCGGGGAGTAGTCGGGGCCGAGGAAGGAGCCGCGCTGCCCGTCCCGGCCCGGAACGACGCGCCGCTCGTTGCCGAGCTGCTTGTGCCAGACCCGCAGCGCCGCGCCCAGGGCGCCGCCGGCGTCGCCGGCCGCGGGCTGGATCCAGACGTTTTTGAAGATCTGCTTCTTCAGGATCTTGCCGTTGGCCACGCAGTTCAGGGCCACGCCGCCGGCCAGGCAGAGGTTGTCGCTGGGAGCGAGGCGTTTGGCGGTGCGGACCAGCTTCTCCATGATCTCCTCGAGCACCGCCTGGATGGAGGCGGCCAGGTCCATGTCCTCCTGGCGCAGCGGGGTCTCGGGGATGCGGCGCTTGATGCCAAACAGCCTCTCGAAGCGGCCGTCGGTCATGGTCAGGCCGGTGTGATAATTGAAGTACTTCAGGTTCAGGCGGAACGAGCCGTCGTCCTTGACGTCGACGAGGTGCCGCAGAATGAGGTCGCGGTAGATCGGCTCGCCGTAGGGGGCGAGGCCCATGAGCTTGTATTCGCCCGAGTTCACCTTGAATCCGGTGTAGTAGGTGAACGCCGAATAGAGCAGGCCGAGCGAATGGGGAAAGGTGATCCGCTTCAGCACCTCGAAATCGCGCCCCTGGCCCCTGGCGATGGTCAGGGTGTCCCACTCGCCGACGCCGTCGACGGTGATAACGGCGGCCTCGGCGAAGGGCGAGGGGTAGAAGGCCGAGGCGATGTGCGACTCGTGGTGGGTGGTGAAGGCGATCTCGGCGTTGGGGGCGGCCGCTTTCTCGCGGATGATCTCCTTCATGAAGAGCTTTTCCTTGGCCCAGACCGGCAGCACCTTCAGGAAGCTGGCCAGCCCGGCCGGGGCGAACTGCATGTAGGTGGAGACCAGGCGGTCGAACTTGACGAACGGCTTCTCGTAGAAGACGACGTAGTCGATGGCGTCGCGGGAAATGCCGGTATAGGCCAGGGCGGCCTGCAGGGCCTTTTCCGGGAAGCCCTCGTCGTGCTTCTTGCGCGAGAAACGCTCTTCCTGGGCCGCGAATACGATCTCGCCGTCCTTGAGCAGGCAGACCGCGCTGTCGTGATAGAATGCCGAAATGCCGAGGATGATCATGGGGTCATTATAGCAAAAAAAACGGCTGATTTCCATCGTTTTGGCAAAAAAAGCATCCTGAAGAGCGCCGCTGTTGCTGGGGAAAAGCCGGCTCGGCGGGGGGCTTAGTGCACCCGCCATTCGCTGGCGGTGATGGGCTTGTCGCTCACGATGCGGATGTGGTTGATCTGCCGGGACAAAGAGGCCGAACGCAGCGGCAGCGTGACTTGTTGCCCAGCCGGCGAGAATTCCTGGTCAACGACCCGGCGCCCATTGAAATAGATGGCGCCGCGGGTCGGAACCTGGGCCCGGACAAAGAAGCGGAGAGCGTTCCTGCCGGCCAGGGCGAAATAGGGGATGGGGTAGGTGATGTCCCGGCCCTCCCGGCTGTCGTCGAGTACGACGAGCAACGCCCGGCGTTCTTCCTTCACCTCCCTGAACAGGCCGGCCCGCAGCCCTTCCTTGACGTTGTTGCGGATGCGACGCCAGACGGTCGGGAGGTCGCCGTCGTAAACGTGGCGGATGAAGGAGTCGCTGATGATGACCAGGTACAGGCCGTTGGCCTTGAGCTTGGCGAGGATCTCCGGGTTCGTCAAGCCGATCAGACCGTTGGCAGGGTGCAAGCGCGCCTCGTCCTCCAGCTGCAGCGGGTCGTCGTAGGTCAGGTAGTGCCCATGGTAGGTGTGCTTGTCGTGGTAGCGCGAGAACAGGGGGTACATGTTGCTCGACGTCGGCACGAAGGGGAGCTCGAGGATGCCGAAGTGCGAGGGGAAGGGGGCGGTGAGCTGGTAAATCTTCGCCGTCGCCGGGTCGGGTTCCGCAAGCCGGGCCATCGGCACGGGCCAGCGCCAGTGCTCCAGCAGCAGGATCGCCACGATCAGCCATAAATAGGTCTTCCGCCCACGCCGCGCTTCGAGATAGGCCTTGAGCCCGAAGGCGAACACGCCGAGGATGGCCAGCGGCAGGATATAGGCGGTGCGCAGCCCCCGCGAGCGATGGAGGAAGGGCAGGGCCCTGGCCAGGGCGTCGAACAGGTCGAAGATCCTGGGGAACGGCTGGAAGGAGACGAAGCCGACGGCCAGCAGCAGCAGCGAGGCAAGCTTCAATTCCATGGGGAGGCGCTTCCTGAGCGAGACGAGCAGGGCGGCCAGCGAAACGAAGAGAGCCGCCAGGCCGATCTCCGCCAGAAGGTCGATCCGGGAAAAGTACTGCCTGCCGAAGAACACGACGGCGGCCAGTCCCGGAATGGCGTAAGCGCCGGCAACGACCGCCAGCAAGACCTTGTCGCGCATCTCCTGGCAGTAGCGGGAGAATGCCCAGGCGAAAAAAAGGATGACCGAGAAGCCGGGGAAGAAGGGCCAGGGCTCCCAAAGCCTTTTCAGCCACAGCAGGACGGTCGACTTGGCGGTGAAGAAGCTCAGCGCCGGGAAGTACTGGTCAACGGCGAAGCTCGGGCTGTATTGCGAAAGGGCGACGCCTTTCTGCAGAAAGGGGAAATGGACGAGCAAGACGGCGGCCATGGTGGGCAGCAGGGAGAGGAAGAGCCCAAGCAAGGAGCGCAGCGGCAGGGGGCGCTGCCCGAGGGCGAAGAACACCACCAGGAAGGCCAGGGCGACCGAAAGGTAGAAGCCGTGGGAGAGATCGAACAGGAACTGGCAGAGCAGGAACGCGTTCAGGAGCAGCAGCTCCTTGCGGCGGCCGTTCTTCAGATATCTCAGCAGGAAATAGAGGGCGAAGGGGATGGGGAAATTCAGCAGCAGGTTCAGGTGCGGGAT
>JALOLC010000118.1 GCA_025456175.1 Acidobacteriota bacterium
GCATCTTCGGCGTGAACGCCAGGGCCGAACTGATTCTGTTCCTGCTGGCTGAGGGCGAGGGCAACTCCAACCAGATCGCCCGGGAGACCCATTACGACCAGAAAAACGTCTATGTGCTCCTCGAGCGCTGGGCCGGGGCCGGTTTTATCGACAGGAAGAAGCGGGGCAAGCAGAACCTCTATTCATTGAAGCCGGGCAGCAAGGCATTCTTGCCCGCGGAGATCGGGAACAAGTTCTGGAGCTGGGAGCCGTTCTTCCTCTCTTTCGGCCGGCTCTTCGTCGCCGTCCATTCCGAGCCATGGCGGAACGACGCCTATCTGCTCTCGTCGCTGTTCCGGAGTATCCACCACGATCTCTTAACGCTCGCGAAAGCGGCCGGGATCGTCCTGCCCGATCCCCAGCTTCTGCCGGGAGAGGATCTCTTCGCGGCCATGGCCGGGGCCTTGGCCAGGATCCCCGACAGTTTCTAAAGACGGGAATTTCCTGCTGATATAACAAGCGCTTGCTGCCGATAATAATGATCGAGTATGGATGGCGCCGCTTTTCTTGATCGGGAAGCCTGTCCTTATTATTTATCCGTCGTTTCCTTCAGCCACTCCCTGACTTTCTCGGCAATCTGGTCGCGCAGGGCGCGCACCTGCTCCAGCTTCTCCTCCTCGCTGCCCGTGAACGCCGAAGGGTCGGGGAAGCTCCAATGGTCGCGGCGGCCGGCGCCGGGAAAGATCGGGCAGCCCTCGGCCTGGCTCTCGTCGCAGACGGTGATCACCCAGCCGTACCATTCGCCCCGGCGCAGCAGGTCGAAGGCGCCGCGGGGCGTCTTGCCGGCGATGTCGACGCCGCTCTCGGCCAGGGCCCTGACCACCAGCGGGTTCAAGGTCCCCGGTTCCAACCCGGCGCTCTCGGCCGCAAAGCGCCCGCCTCCGTACAGGTTCAGGAAGGCCTCGGCCATCTGGCTGCGGGCCGAATTGTGCACGCATATGAATAGAACCTTTGTTTTGTCCATGGGCTTCACCTCGCGCTTCATCATCGTTTATTCCTGTTAACGCCAGTTTAATCCATTGTTAATTCCAGGTTAAGATCCCCGGCCGCTTTTTTAACCGAAAATTAACCGATTGTTTATACCCGCTTAATCGCCCCCGGCGACAATCGCGGCGGAAACGCAAATTTTTCCTGGAGGAAAAAATGAAACGCATCATTCTGTTCACCCTGCTGGCCCTGTTCGTCCTGAGCGCCGCGAAGCTGCCCGCCGCCATCTCGGCCTACGCCTTCGGCGACTATTACTTCGTGCTCAAGCAGCACAAGGCCGAGTTCGAGGACCTCAACGGACTCTGGCTGCGCCGCGTCTACATCACCTACGAGTCGGACATCTCCGACAAACTGAAGGCCCGCGCCCGCCTGGAGTTCAACAGCGCCGGCAACTTCAGCACTTCGGCCGCGAACATCACCCCCTACCTGAAAGACGCAACCATCGCCTACCAGTACGCCCCGCTGCACAAGGTGACCGTCGGCATCCAGGACAGCCTGGCCTTCGGCAACATCGAAAAGTTCTACGGCTACCGCCACCTGGAGAAGACCATGTTCGACCTCTACAAGGTCCGCTCCTCGCGCGACTTCGCCATCGACTTCAGCGGCGCCTTCGATGCCGCCAAGAAGTTCAACTACAGCGTGCAGTACGGCAACTACTCGGGCAACCGGAACGAGACCGACAAGTACAAGCAGGTGGGCGCCCGCTTTTTCGTCAACGTCACTCCCAAGCTGCTGGTCGAGATCAACGGCGACGTCACCAGCCTGTCGGGCGTGAAGACCTCGTACCTGATCCAGGGCTTCGCGGGCTACAAGGACGAGTGGGGCCGCCTGGGCGTGAATTACGGCCAGGAAATGGTCAAGGAAGACGGCAAGAGCGACGTCGACTTCGGCGTCTTCTCGGCTTTCATCGTGGCCAAGCTCGGCGCCAAGGTCGAGGCCCTGGCCCGTTACGACATGAGCGTCGACCCGCAGCCGTACGGCCAGGGCGACTACCTGCCCATCGAGAAGGGCTACAAATCCAACCTGGCCATCCTGGGCCTGGCTTGGAACCTGCACCCCAAGTTCCAGATCATGCCCAACATCAAGATGGTGTCGTATAAAGAGAACAAGGGCGTCAAGCCGGGCAGCGACACCTACTTCAACGTGACGTTCTATTATCAGTTCTAATTAAAGAAAGATAAAGGAGAGTATTATGAAAATCGCATCCATCTTCCTGACGCTGGCCCTGCTGGCCGGCGGCTTCGGCTTCGCCGCCGACGCGAACAAGATCGTGGTCGACGGCTCGACCACCGTGGGCCCCATTGCCAAGGCCTTCGCCGAGTTCTATATGAAGCAGAACCCGGGCGTCAACATCACCGTCTCGGAGTCGGGCTCGGGCAACGGCGCCAAGAGCCTGGTCAACAAGTCGTGCCAGGTGGCCAGCATGTCGCGGCTGCTGAAGCTGAACGAGTACGAGGCGGCGGTGCACTCCGAGATCCTGCCCGTGGCCCACGTCGTGGCCCTGGACGGCATCGCCATGATCGTCCATCCCGGCAATCCCGTCAGCAAGCTGACCATGGCCCAGGTCAAGGACATCTATCTGGGCAAGATCAAGAACTGGAACCAGCTCGGCGGACCGAATAGCGCCATCGTCATCATCTCGCGCGACACCAACAGCGGCACCTACGAAACCTTCGAGGGCAAGGTGATGAAGGGCGAGAAGATCGCCAAAAACTGCGAATACGTCGGTTCCAACGGCGCCATCCGCCAGCGGGTGCAGAGCACGCCGGCGGCCCTCGGCTACGTGGGCATCGGCTTCCTGGACAATACCGTCAAGGCGCTGCCCATCGACGGCGTCAACCCCACCCCCGAGACGGTCAAGAACGGCAGCTATCCCATCGCCCGCCCCCTGTACATGGTCACCGACGACTACCCCAAGATGGGCTCGCACCTCTACCGCTACATCAACCTCTACCTGACCGTGAAGGGGCAGGCGATCATCGAGGAGATCGGCTTCATCCCGGTCACCAGCTATTAATGCCCTGCGGCAACCTGTGAAAGCGAACGAACGCAACCTTGTAATGAGCGACGCGGCCAGCCGCCTGAGGCGGTTGGCCGCCCTTTTTTCCAAGGGACTCCTGTTTTTGGCCACCGCCTTGTCGCTGGTGGCCGTTTTACTAATTATTCTATATATTGCCCGCGACGCCATCCCCTTTTTCAAACTGCGCGGGCTGAAGGAGCTTTTCGCCAGCACGTCCTGGTTCCCCAGCGGCCAGCCCCCCGAATTCGGCGCCCTGGCCATCTTCATCGGCAGCGGCCTGGTCACCCTCGGCGCCATCGTGGTGGCCGTCCCCCTGGGCGTGGCGGCGGCCATCGCCCTGAGCGACATCCTGCCCTACCGCCTGCGCCAGGCGGTCAAGCCGGTCATCGAGATCCTGGCCGCCCTGCCCTCGGTGGCCTATGGCTTCTTCGCCCTGGTGATCTTCGCGCCGCTGCTGCAGAACCGCGGCGGCTCGCTGCTGGCGCTGGCAGCCTGGCTCATCGCCCTGCCGCTGGGGCTGCTCCTCATCTTCGTGATCACGGAGATCGTCACCCGCCGAGTGCGCGAGGACGTGGCCCAGGCGGCCCGCCTGATCCTCGCCGCCACCCTGGTCGTCATTTTGGTCCGCGGCCTGCTGGCCTTGTCGTCCCTGCTGGGCCGCGTCGCCATCAGCAGCGGCACCAACGCCCTCAATGTGTCGATCATCCTGGGCATCATGGCCCTGCCCACCATTGTCAGCGTTGCCGAGGATTCGCTGCAGGCGGCCGGCCGCGAGCTGCGCGAGGGCAGCTACGCTCTCGGCGCCACCCGCGCCGAGACCCTGTTCAAGGTCGTCATCCCCGCCGCCGGCAGCGGCATCATCGCCGCCGTCATCCTGGGGGTCATGCGCGCCATCGGCGAGACCATGGTGGTCTGGATGGCCTCGGGCAACGCCGCCCAGATTCCCAGCCCCTGGTTCAATTTCCTCAGCCCGGTGCGCACCCTGACCGCCACCATCGCCGGCGACATGGGCGAGGCCGACCAGGTGCTGGGCTCGGAACGCTACCACGTGCTGTTCGCCCTGGCCCTGTGCCTGCTGCTGACGTCGTTCATCGCCAACCTGGCCAGCGAGTGGATCCTGCGCCGCCAGCAGCGCCGTCTGGGGGGCCTGAAATAGCATGGACCTGCAGGCGCGCAAGCTCTTCGACCGCTCGCTGACCGGCATCAGCATCATGGCCATCCTGCTCATGTCGCTTTCCCTGCTCGTCCTGCTTGGACCCATTTTCTCCCGCGGCGCGGGCGCGTTCGTCTTCCGCGCCACCAACGAGTTCCGCCGCCTTAACCTGGAGCAGTTCAATCGCGGCGACGCGCAAGCGATCGCCGAAGAGACACGGGCGGTGAGCGCGGCGCGCAAGCCGGTTTACGAGATGCTCTCCGCGTTTGAAGCCGAGCTCGCTGACATGGATGCCAACCGGCGGCGGGAACTGCGCCCCCAGCTCAAGGAGGTCAAGAACCTGCTGCGCGAGCTGCTGGGCTCCCTGCCCGGAGAGATCGAAGCGGTGATGCTGCGCCAGCAGTACGGCCAGACGCGCTGGGATCGCGCCCGCTACAAGCTGGGACAGATCCTCTTCCGCGAGCAGTGGGATTATTCGGATAAACGCAGCATGGGCAGGAAGGTGTTGACGCCCCGGCGGCAGGACTTCGCCGGCACGCGCCTGGAGCCCTTGTTCACTTACCTGGAGCGAAACCTGAAGCAGCTTCTGCGGCCGCGCCTGACCTTCTACTGGCGCTTCCTGACCGACCGTTCGCTCGACTCGCACTTCTTCGGCGGCATCTGGCCTGAGATCCTCGGCACATTCTACCTGACGCTCGGCGCCATGCTGCTGGCCATACCCTTCGGCATCATCGCCGCCATCTACCTGAGCGAATTCGCCTCCAGCGGGCGGGTCACCAGCCTGCTGCGCGTGTGCATCAGCACCCTGGCCGGCGTGCCCAGCATCGTCTTCGGCCTGTTCGGCCTGGCCTTCTTCATCAACACGCTGCACCTGTCCCGGTCCAAGAGCGTGCTGGCCGGGTCGGCCACGCTGGCGCTGCTGATCCTACCCACCATCATCCGTGCCTCCGAGGAGGCGCTCAAGGCGGTGCCGCACACCTACAAGGAGGCGGCGCTGAGCCTGGGCGCCAGCCCGCTGCGCATGGTGCTGACCGTGCTGCTGCCCGCCGCCCTGCCCGGCATCCTGACCGGCATCATCATCAGCATGGGCCGCGCC
>JALOLC010000119.1 GCA_025456175.1 Acidobacteriota bacterium
GGCGTTGCGGGTGGCAGTCCAGCTGCCGGTGATGACGTCATCCGCCGTCAGGTAGCGTTTGCAGGTCCCGCTCATCGTGTCGGCGGTGCTGAACTTTCCGTCGTATTCATAGGTGACGCCGGGGAACAGCAGCGTGAAGGCGGCGGTGCTGCCGCTGACGGCATAGGTACCGCTGCCGCCGTCGCTGTCGACCACCGTGCCCGACTCATAGTCGCCGCTGAAGGTCGCGGTGACCTTGAAGGAGCTGCCGTCCTCGTAGGCCTCGGTCAGGGCCCAGGCGCCGCGGATGTTGTAGCGGATGCCGGCGCCGGCGCTGACGACGTGGTTGCCGTTCATGACGATCGTGCCGCTGGCGGCGGCGGCGGCGGCATCGATGAACACCTGCAGGCCGGTATAGCCCTCGTTGGCGCTGTAGCTGTATTCCACCGCCGTGTCCTTGGGGTAGTAGTGTGTCCCCGCCTCCGGGGTGCCGCTCACGCCGTCGGTCAGGGTCACCTTCAGGGAATACTGGGCGTTGTCGTCGGCGTAGGCCAGGAGGTAATGGGTGCCGGAGACGACGTTCAGCGTTCCGAGGGAGGGGACCTCCGTGTCGTCCAGCAGCACCTTCAGGGTGGAATACCCCGCCTGCAGGCTGAAGTTGTATTGCAGTTGCGAGCCCACGGTGAGCGTGAGCTCGCCGGCGGCCGGCGTTCCGCTCACTCCGGCCGAGAGGATGATGATATAGGTCGCCGTTTCGGTCTCCTCATCGCTTTTCTTGCAGCTCCAGGAGGAGAGGAGCGCCGCCGCGAGGACGAAGGCGGCTATGGTCCGGATTGTTCTTTTCATTCTCATCTCACTTGTTTGTTCACAGGACGATTCCCAATCCCGCGGCCAGGTGCAGGCCGCCCAGGCGGCTGCGAACGTCGTCGATGGTGTCGCCGGCCCACGAGTAGCCGAAGGAGATTTCGGCAAAGAGGTTCTTGCGCAGGCCATAGTCGACCGCCAGGTTCAGGCGCAGGCCGAGCCCCGCCTGCCGGGCCTCGTCGCTGCGCAGCAATTTGCCAGAGCCGATCTGGCTGACGGCGGTGTCGATGGCGTTGGCGATGGAGCAGATGCCGACCTCGCCCTTCACCGCGAACTGCGCCGGCTCGAGGTAGCCGATGAAGTAGCCGCAGCCGGCGGCGAGCATGCTCTTGCTCAGGGTGCGCTCGAAGCTGAGGTCCTGGGCGAAGACGGCCTTCGAGCTCCAGCCGTTCCAGCTGTCGCGCAGCGGAAAATTGCCGTAGCTCGCCCAGACGTACATGTTGCGCCAGACCAGGTAGGAGGCCTTGCCCTCGGGGAAGACCTTGTACTGGCTCTCCTGGGTGGTGAAGCTGTTCGCCGGCAGGTCCAGGAAGGTGCTGTAGAGGTTGAGGATGAGCTTCCCCTTGGCCGCGGGGGCGGCGGCGGCAAGGAGAAAAATGGCGAGAACCAAGACCGTCGGCTTTTTCATGCCTGCCTCCTGCATGACCAGATCCGGGGGATTCGCAGCCCAGGCGCCATTATACCAAAAAACGGGGCAATGCGAAAGGGCTGGACGCCACCTTGGCCGCGCCCCATCAGCGGCCGGGGAAATACTCGCCGCGGCAAACCAGGCGGGTGACGATATCGACGTGGATGCCATCCTGCCAGCGGACTTGGATGGGATCCCCCTGGGCCGCGGAGCCCTGGGCGGTTGCGGCGGCAACGGGTTCTATGCGCAGTCGGTCATGGATTGTTGCCAACCGCCGCAGAACGGCGAAGACGGCGGCGCTGCCGGTCGAGGAGGCCTGGGTCGGGCCCACGCCACGCTCATAGAAGAAGACGCGGCAGCGCTCCGCGCCCAAGGGTTCGACGAACTCCACGTTCACCCGCCTGGGGAACAGGGGGTGCCCCTCCAGCCGCTTACCCAGGGCGACCAGCCTTTCGTAGGTTGGCAGATGGCGGCAGATGACCACGGCATGGGGATTGCCGACCGAGACCGGATGAACATCGACCCCGGCGATGCGCCGGGTGAGCTGCTTCCCGCGCAAAAACGGGAAGAAGCCGCGCGCTGCGAAGTCGGGGGCGCCGATCTCCACGTCGAGCCGGAAAAGCGGGCCCTGGCGGCCGGCGAGGACGACGCGCCGCCTGCCGATCGCGGCGCGCAGGTCGAGGGGCGAGCGGGCCAGCCGGCGCTGGAGCAGGACGGCGGCCAGGCCGGCCATGCCGTTTCCCGACAGCTCCGCCGCCCCGCCGTCGCGATTGTACACCTGAAATGAACAGGCCCGGGCTCCGACCCGGTAGAAGACCACGCCGTCGGCGCCGACGCCGCGCTGGCGGTCGCAGATCCCCCGGACCAGAACGGGGATGCCGGCGCCCGCCGTTTCCCGGGCATCGATCGCGATGAAGTCGTTGCCGCGGGAACTGGTCTTGTAAAAGATCATTCAGGCAGCGCGAAGCGCAGGTACACCTCGTCGCCGTCGCGGTTGATCAGCAGCAGCACCATGGAGCCCGGACGGCGGCCGGCCAGGAGACGCTTGAACTGCTCGACGCTGCTGACCTCGGTGCGGTTGACGGCCAGGATGACGTCGCCGGGGCGCATGCCGTTCTGGGCTGCCGTGCCGCCGCGCTCCACGTCCTCGACCACCAGCCCCTTCGACGTCTTCAGCTCGTACTCGCGGGCCAGCGCCGGCGTGTTCTTGACCAGGGTCATGCCCAGGTTCAGGTCCCGGCTCTCCTCGGCGGCCCGCTCGCGGACGGAGTCGGGGGCCTCGCTCACCTTGACCTTGAGCACCTGCTTGTCCTTGCCGCGGAAAATGGTGACGCTGATCTCGTCGCCGGGCGCCGAGTTGGCGATCTCCATCTGCAGGTCGGCCGCCGACTTGACCATGCGCCCGTTGATGGCCGTGATCAGGTCGTAGCGCTTCAGGCCCGCCTTCTGCGCCGGGGAATTCTCCTCCACGCGCTGGACCAGGACGCCGCCCGACTGCAGGTCGAGGTCCTTGGCGTCGCTCTCGCTGATGTCGCCGATCTGGATGCCGAACCAGCCGCGCACCACCTTGCCCTTGGTCTTCAGGTCGGCCACCACCTTTTTGGCCATGTTGGTGGGGATGGCGAAGCCGATGCCGATGCTGCCGGCGCTGGGCGTCAGGATGGTGGAGTTGATGCCGATGGCCTCGCCCTTCATGTTGATCAGCGGCCCGCCCGAGTTGCCCATGTTGATGGCGGCGTCGGTCTGCAGGAAGTCCTCGTACTGAGCCATGCCCAGCTGGCGCCCCTTGGCCGAGATGATGCCCGAGGTGACCGTCAGGTCCTGGTTGAAGGGGTTGCCGATGGCCAGCACCCACTCGCCCACCTCGATGCTGCTGGAGTCCCCCAGGGGGATGAAGGGGACGTTCTGGGCGCTGACCTTCAGCAGGGCCAGGTCGGTCTTGGGGTCGGTGCCGATGATCTTGGCGGTGTACTCTTTCTTGTCGATGTCGAAGATCTTGACCTTGACGGCGTCCTGGACCACGTGGTTGTTGGTCAGGATGTAGCCGTCGGCCGAGATGAAGAAGCCCGAGCCGCTGCCGGAGCGCTTCTCCTGGCGCCGCGGGGCGTTGAAGAACTGGTCGAAGAAGTCGTCGCCGAACATGGAGCGCCGCTCCACCACCGCCTCGGAGACGACCTTGACCACCGCCGGCTTGACCTTGCGCACGATGCTGACGAAGCTGTAGGGCACGACCGCGGCAGCCGCCGGCGCCAGCGTTTCGGCATGGGCCACCTGCGGCGCGATGACGGGCTCTTGGTTGACGTTATCCTGCAGGAAGCCGAAGCTCAGGGCGAAAAACACCGCCCCGGCCAGGAAGCTGGCCCCGGCGATTAAACCTATCTTTTTCATGGAATCCTCCTTATCTTGCGTTGCCTAGGTATCATTGGACGCGGAAACAGCGGAAAAAGTTTCATTGCTTGCCCAGGCTCTGGATGAAGTGGATGATGCCCAGGTAGAGCCCGGCGGCCACGGCCTGGCGGTACTCGGGCGCGGCCAGGCGCCGGGCCTCGTCTGTATGGCTGAGAAAGGAGACCTCGACCAGCGCCGAGGGCATCTGCGCCCCAAGCAGGACATAAAAGGGGGCTTTCTTGACCCCCAGGTCCTCGATGGCGTCGAACTTGCGTTTCAGGTTGGCGACCATGCCATTCTGGAGAAACTGGCTGAAGATGCGCGACTCGGAGATCTTGCTGTTCTGCAGGATCTGGTCGAGGATGGAGCGCATGTCGGCCATGGACTTGCTGCTCATGGCGTTCTCCAGGGCGGCGACTTCCATGGCCCAGGGATCGGCGGTCACGCTCAGGTAATACGATTCCACCCCCCGGGCCGAACGGCGCGGCGCCGAATTGGTGTGGATGGAGACGAAGATGTCGCCCAGGTTGGAGTTGGCGATGGCCGCCCGCTCCTCCAGCGGCACGAACTCGTCGCGCGGGCGGGTGAGGATGACCTCGAGGTCCTTGTGCTCGTTCAGGATGGCGTTCAGGCGCTTGCTGATGTCCAGGGTGATGTCCTTTTCCTTCAAACCCAGGCTGCGATTGATTGTGCCCGGGTCCTTGCCGCCGTGCCCGGGGTCGATGACGATGCGGTGCACGCCCAGGCCCAGCTGGCGGGCGATGGATGGGGAGCCGGTCCCAGCGGGCTGGCCTCCCCCCGGGGTCTCCTCTCCGGTCGGCGGGGGCGTCGTCTCACCGGCGGGGGGCTTCAGGGTTGTCGGCGTCGCCCCTGTCCCATCCTGGGGAGCTTCCACAGCCTGCCGGGAGCGGCTGACGAACTCGGCCCGGCGGTAGATGTCGAAGACGACGCGGAAGGGCGAGGTCAGGTAGAAGCGGTTGTAGGTGCCGATGCGGTCGAAATCAAAGACCACGCGGATGGTCTGGGTCTGGAATTTGCCGATGCGGATGCGCTGCAAATTGCCGGCGGCGATGCGGATCTCGCTCATTTTCTCGCTGGGATAGCCCAGGGCGAAGCGGCAATTCTTCAGGTCAAAGAAGAGGCGGCCGCCCTCGCCGCCCCTGAGCACCTTCTCGGCGATCTTGATCTCGCCGCTCAGGTCCAGGACCACGCGCGTGTATTCGGGATAGGAATAATAGCGGATGTTCTCCAGGCGCACCGGGCCCCGGGCCGGCAGCGCCGCGGCCGCGGCCAGCAGGCACGACAAGACGATCACGCGTTTGATCACACCTGTAATTTACAGGATTTCGG
>JALOLC010000026.1 GCA_025456175.1 Acidobacteriota bacterium
TGCTGGCATTGATCCTCGTCCTTACGCTGTCGGCGGCGGGGCAGGGGACGGCCGGATTGGCGATGATGGACCGTCCCCCTGCGGCAGAAGCGATGGACATGGGCAGTCTCTTCTCGGCCTTCCTGTTCGGCGAAACGCCGCTGGGCCGGCGCTGGGCGGCGCTGCGTCCTGAGGCGGAAAAACTATTTCCCGCGCTCAAGATGAAGGCGGTGGCCGATCTTCATATGACGGTCGTCTATGTAGGCAGGGATTGGAGGACCGAGGACCTCGACCGGCTGCGCCAGGCCATGGCCCTCCAGCTCGGAGCCCCCGTCCGCTTGCACCCCGAGATCGCGACGTTCGGCCGCAACGGCCAGGTCATCGCCGTGGAGCTGAAGGGCATCCCCGAATCGCTCCAGGCGCAAATCGTTGCCATGAAGGCGCAGCTCAACGCCGCCGGCCTCAAGAAACCGGAGGCCTATGATGCGTCATTCCGCGCCCACGTGACCCTCGCGGAGGCGAAGGAGAACCCGCCGACCGCCGCGCAGCGCAGCGAACTGCAGGCGTTCGCGGAGTGGATCGTGCCGCGGTTGGATCTTTCCTCCCTGCAGGTCTCCCTGGAGCCGGCGATGCCGGTTCTGCTGCTGCTGGCCGGGGCGACAAGGCCGAATCCCGTTCCCGAATACATCACGGTCGACGGCTTCCTGAAAAGCCGCCGCTAGGAGGGCAGCGGGGCCCGATGTCGGCCAGGGATTGGAGAGCCTGGGGACGAACGGTGAAAATGGAATAGGATGGATGCGGAGATCCCTCCCAGATCCACAACAGGAGCAGAGGCAGATGAAAGAATCCTCCGCGAAAAAAAGTGCGTTGAGCGCAGAGATATCCGCGTCGAAGAAGAAAATCGCGAAACTGGGAAAATCAGAAGCCAAACACAAGCGGGTGGAGTCCCGGGGGCAAACTGTCCTCGCGGCGCTGCGCGAGAGCGAAGCACGCTTCCGCACGCTGGTTGAGAATGCCGCCCTGGGCATATACAGGACGACTCCGGACGGCCGGGTCCTTCTGGCCAACCCGGCCCTGTCGGTTACTCCACGTTCGCCGAACTCGCAACCAGGGATCTTGAGAAAAACGGCTTCGAGCCTTCCTACCCTCGTTCGCAGTTCATGGCCATGATTGAAAAGGCCGGCCAGATCAGGGGATTGGAATCCGCTTGGAGGCGAAAGGATGGGGCCACGATATTTGTCAGGGAAAACGCCAGCGCCATCCGGGATGCCCGGGGGAAGATCCTGTACTTTGACGGGACGGTTGAGGACATCAGCGAGCGCAAGCAGGCGGAATCCCAGATGGAGGCTGCGCTGGCGGCGCTGCGCGAGAGCGAGGAACGGCAGCAACTGATCCTGGCCACCCTGCCCATTGCGATCTTCACGTCGCCGCTGGATCCGGGCATCGACGCTTCTTGGATAAGCGGCGATGTTGAAAAAGTAACCGGTTACACCGTTGGGCAATACATGGCGGAGAAGGATTTCTGGAGAAGCCGCCTGCATGCGGCCGATCGCGAAAGGGTGTTGGCCGCCTACAGGGATCCGGCCGCGGGCGATGAGATTGCCTTGGAGTATCGCTGGCTGTGCAAGGACGGGAGCTACAAGTGGTTTTATGATCGCACCAGCAAGAAGCAGACCCGGCTGGGGATTCAGTACGTCGGCATCATTCTGGACATCAGCGAACGCAAGCAGGCGGAAGAAGAAAAGCGGATTTTGCACGCGCGCCTGCAATGGGCGGAGAAGATGGAGGCCATCGGCACATTGGCCGGCGGTATCGCCCATGATTTCAACAATCTGCTCTCGGGAATTCAAGGCCATGCTTCTCTGGCCCTGGCGGATCTCGATCCAGCCGACCCCAATCACGAGCGGTTCAGGCAGATTGAAGCGCTGGTGCAAAGCGGGGTGGATCTGACCAGTCAGCTGTTGGGGTTTGCCCGCGGCGGCAGATATGAGGTGAAGCCCACGGATATAAACGAGATCATTGAAAAAACCGCCGCCATGTTCGGCAGGACCAGGAAGGAGATCTCCCTGCACCAGAAGCAGGGGAAAGACCTCTGGAGCGTCGAGGTGGACCGGGGACAGATGGAGCAGGTGTTCGTGAATCTTTATGTGAATGCCTGGCAGGCCATGCCCGAGGGCGGGGCGATCTACCTGGAGACGGAGAATTGTATTCTTCATGATGCAAATGTGCTTCCCTTCTCCGTGAAGCCGGGGAGGTATGTCAAGATAACGGTTACCGACACCGGCAAGGGAATGGATGAGTGTACCCGGCTGCGCGTCTTTGAGCCCTTTTTCACGACCAAGGAAAAAGGACGGGGAATCGGTTTGGGACTGGCTTCGGTCTATGGGATCATCAAGGGGCACATGGGCATGATCAACGTGTACAGCGAACTCGGTCATGGGACGATCTTCACCATCTACTTGCCCGCCTCGGACAAGGCGGTGGTGAAAGAAAGGCCGGCGACCGGAACGATCGTCGGGGGCACGGAGACGATCCTGCTGGTGGAGGACGAGAAGATCGTGAGGGAGGTGAACCGCGAATTGCTGCAGTCCCTGGGTTACACGGTCCATGCGGCCGGCAGCGGCCGGGAGGCCATCGCCGCGTACATGGAAAAAGGGAATACGATCGACCTGGTCATTCTGGATATGGTCATGCCGGGGATGTCCGGCTCGGGAACGTTCGATCGCCTGCGGCAGCTCAATCCCGCAGTCAAGGTCCTGCTTTCCAGCGGTTACAGCCTCAACGGCGAAGCGCAGCATATCATGAACCGCGGCTGCAACGCCTTCCTTCAGAAGCCCTTTCAAATTGGAAAACTTTCCCAGAAGATCAGGGAGATGCTGGGGGTTCCGGAGTCCCGCCCCAGCGGTGACTAGTTCATCTCGCCAGCACGTCGGACAAAGGCGTTTGCATAATTTTCCGCGCTTGTTTACAATCCATTTGCCCGGAAAACGCATTGGTTTGAACGGAGGTGGAATCATGAAACAGCAGCCCGGTCCAATCGTTGTCGCGGCCATCCTGCTCTCCCTGCTGGGGAGCAGCGCTCCCGCTTCTGCACAGGAGAAATACGAGAAGCCGCCCCAGGCGGTCCTCGACGTGCTCAATGCCCCGCTGCCGCCGGCGATCTACCTGAGCCCCCATCGCGACCTGCTGCTGCTGGCGCAGACGGTCCGCTATCCCGCCATCGCCGACCTGGCCGAACCCATGCTGGCCCTGGCCGGGATCCGCGTCAACCCGCGCACCAATGCCGAGCGCAGCTATATTTCCTACAGCACGGCGCTCACGCTGAAAAAGATCCCCGGCGGCGCCGAGTCGCCGATCGTCCTGCCGGAGAGCGTGAGGCGCATCGGCCGGCCGCTGTGGAACAGCAGCGGCGTCCTGTTCGCCTTCACCAACGAGGCCGCCGACGGCATCGAGCTCTGGGTATGCGATGCCCGCACTCTGGCGGCCCGCGTGATCGCCGGCGTGCATGTCAATCCGCTCCTGGGCGATGCCGTGCAGTGGCTCCCCGACCAGAAGACGCTGCTGGTTAAAATGGTCCCGCCCGGGCGCGGCGCCGCTCCCGAGCCGCCTCCCGTTCCCCCGGGCCCCAAAGTTCAGGACAGCGCCGGCGTGGCCGTTGCCAGCAGCACCTACGAGGTGCGCGACGTGCTGAAGACCCCCCATGACGCCGACCTGTTCGAGCACTACGCCACCTCGCAGCTGGCCCTGGTCGATGCTGCGACGGCCCGGGTGACGCCGATCGGCCCGCCCGCTGTGTATTACGGGGTTTCGCCGGCGCCTGGCGGCCGCTACCTGCTGGTCGAGCGCATCCTTCGCCCCTATTCCTATCTGCGCGCCTTCTACCGCTTTCCGAAAGACATCGAGGTCTGGACGACGGCGGGCCAGCCTGTCGAAACGCTGGCCCGCCTGCCCCTGGCCGAAGCCGTCCCGAACTACGGCGTGCCGACCGGCCCCCGCGACCACTCCTGGTGCCCGACCGAGCCGGCGACGCTGCTTTGGATCGAAGCCCTGGACAACGGCGATCCCAAGGTCAAGGCCGCTTTCCGCGACCGCGTCATGAGAAGGCCGCTGCCGGGCAGGGCCGCTGAATTCTGCAAAACGATCGCACGCTTCAACAACATGGACTGGGTCGAGGACGGCCGCCTGGCGCTGGTCAGTGATTATGATCCCGATCGCAACTGGACGCGCACCTCAATCCACGATGCCCGCCGGCCAACGGCCACGCCGCGCCTGCTCTGGGACATGAGCACGGATGAAAAATACAGGCACCCCGGATATCCCATCTACCGCATGCTGGCCAATGGCGCGGTTGCCATCCAGAAGCAGGGCGACTGGATCTACCTCAATGGCCTCGGCGCCTCCCCCGACGGCGACCGCCCCTTCCTCGACCGCCTCAACCTTTCCACCCTCAAGAGCGAGCGGCTCTTCCGCTCGGACCGATCCAGCTTCGAGGTGTTCGGGGCCCTGGTCGATGCCGCCTCCGGCACCTTCATCACCCGGCGCGAATCGCCCCTCGACCCGCCGAACTACTACCTGCGCACGCTGGCCGGGAAAGCAGTCGCCGGCTTGGCTCCGGGCGAGTCGGCCTGGAACTCGACCGCCGCCGCCATCACCTCCTTCCCCGATCCGGCGCCCCAGCTGCGCGGCATCAAGAGGCAGTTGGTGAGCTTCAAACGCGAGGACGGCGTCCCGCTGTCGTTCATGCTCTGCCTGCCGCCGGGCTACCAGCCGGGAACGAGGCTGCCCACCGTGCTCTGGGCTTATCCCATCGAGTACACCGAGAAGGGCGTCGCCGGGCAGGTCGAGGGCTCTTCCCAGCGCTTCACCTTGCCGACCGGCAGCTCGCAGCTGTTCTTCCTGCTTCAGGGCTATGCCGTGCTGGACGCCGCGGCCATGCCGGTCATCGGGCCCAGGGAGACTTTTTACGACACCTTCCCCGAGCAGATCGTGGCCAACGCCCGGGCGGCGATCGCCAAGGCGGTCGAGATGGGCGTGACCGATCCCGAGCGCGTCGGCGTGGGCGGCCACAGCCATGGCGCCCTGATGACGGCCAATCTGCTGGTCTACTCCGACCTGTTCCGCGCCGGCATCGCCCGCAGCGGCGCCTTCAACCACACGCTGCGCCCCTTCGGCTTCCAGAACGAGAAGCGCACGCTGTGGCAGGCGCGCGACACCTACATCAAGCTCTCGCCCGTCCTGCAGGCCGACAAGGTCAACGAGCCGCTGCTGCTGATCCATGGCGCCGTGGACCAGAACCCGGGCACCGTGACCATGCAGTCGGAGAAGCTCTACGACGCCCTGCGCGGCATCGGCGCCACCGTGCGCCTGTGCCTCCTGCCCTACGAAAGCCACGGCTACATTGCCAGGGAATCGATCGAGCACGTCCTCTACGAGATGCTCTCCTGGTTCGACCGCCACGTGAAGAACGCCCCGCCGCGCCCTTCTAATTGATCTTCAGGTTCTGGAAAAGCCGCAGCAGCTGGGCGCGGCTGCGGACGCCGAGCTTCTGGAAGACGTGGTGGACGTGGACCTTCACCGTGCTCAGCTCGATGAAGAGCTCCTTGGCGATCTCCTGGTTGGTCCTGCCCTTCAGCAGCAGCAGGACGATCTCGCGCTCGCGCGGCGAAATCGTGCACTTGACGAAGAGCTCCTCCATGGCGGCCTCGCTGCGCACGCGGGCCGCCATGCGCCGGATGCGGGTGCGCTGCAGCTGCCAGGCGGCGAGGAGCGCCAGCGCCGCCAGCAGCGCCAGGAACCACCCGCTGCGCCACCAGGGAGGGCGCACGCGGATGACCAGCGCGACGTCCTTCTCGTTCCAGAATCCGTCGCTGTTCGAGCCCTTGACCCGGAAGACGTATCTCCCGGGAGGCAGGCGCGAGAAGGAAGCCTGCCTGTGCCTGGCATCGGTGGCGATCCAGTCGTTGGTCAGCCCCTCCAGCTTGTAGGCGTAACGGTTCCTCTCCGGAGCCGTGTAGTCGAGGGCGGCGAACTCGAAGGAAAAAAGCTGATCCCGCGGGTACAGCTCGATCTCAGCGGTCTTCCAGATGGGCCGGGGCAGCTTCACCTCCTTGTTCAGCACCTTGAAGGAGGTGATGAGGACCGGAGGCATGTACCCGTTGTCGAAGATGTTCTGGGGATAGAAGGCGTTGAAGCCGTTGGCGCCGCCGAAGAACATCTCCCCGCTCGGGCTCTGGTAATAGGAGCCGCTGATGAATTCCTTGCTTTGCAGGCCGTCGCTCGCTTCGTAATTTCTGAACTGCCGCGTTCGCGGCGAAAAGCGCGTCAGTCCTTCGTTGGTCATGAGCCAGAGGTTCCCGGACGGGTCATCCAGGATGCCGTAGATCTCGTTGCTGGCCAGGCCGTCGGAGACGGTGAAATGGCTGAAACTCCCTTGGCCCTTGTCCAGCCGGTTCAACCCGCCGCCCCAGGTCGCGATCCAGATGGCGCCCTCCCTGTCCTCGTGGATGCCGAAGACATGGTCATCGCTCAGGCTGGCGGGGTCGGCGGGATCGTGGCGGAAGCGGGTGAATTTCCCGGTCTGGCGTTCGAGGCGGTTGAGCCCGCCGCCGTGGGTGCCGATCCACAACACCCCGGATCGGTCCTCCAGGATGGCGCGCACGAAATTGCTGCTCAGGCTCTGGGGATCGTTCTCGGCGAACTGGAAGTTGGTGAACGTGCCGGTTTCCCGGTCCATGCGGCTGAGCCCGCCACCCAGGGTGCCGAGCCACAGGGTTCCGGCCCGGTCCTCGCAAAGGGCGCGGACGCGGTCGTGGCAGATGCTTTTCGGGTTGCCCGGATCGTTGCGGTAGACGGTGGTCCGGCCCTTGCGGCGGTCAAAGAATTTGAGCCCGCCGCCGTCGGTGCCAAGCCACAGGTTTTCCGAGCTGTCGGCCAGGATGCAGCGGATGGCGCCATGGCGGAAGCCGGAGGGATCGCCGGGAAGCGAATTAAAATGGGTGTAGGTGCCGTTCGCCCGGTCGAGACGGTCCAGGCTGTTCGCGGTCGCGATCCAGAGCGCCCGCGCCGAGTCCTCCCAGAATGAGAAGACCACATCACTCCCAAGGCTGTTGGCCTTCCCCGGGATGGAGCGGTAGAGGGAAAACTTTTTCTGGTTCGGATTGCAGCGGTTGATCCCCTTGTCCGTCGTGCCGATCCAGATAGTCCCGGAGTTGTCCTGGCATATCGCGCTGATCCAATCCGAGCTCAGGCTCTGGGGATCGAAGGGATCCCTTTGATGGACCGTGCAGCTCCCGGTCTTCGGGTCCAGAACGACCAGCCCCCCGTTGGCGCCGATCCACAGCGAACCGTTCTGGTCTTCGCTGATGGCATTGATATGGCCCTGCAGTACCGCACTCGCCAGGCCCGGTGGGCCGGGATGGCCGGCGAAGCGCCCCGACCTGCGGTCGAAGCGGCGCAGGCCGCCGTCGGAGCCGATCCAGAGCCCACCCTGCCGGTCCTCGTGAATGCAGTTGATGTAATCCAGGTTCGGATCGGCCGCAGCGGCAGGATCGTTTGGATAGTGGCTGAACTTCCCAGTGGCGCGCTCGAGGCGGTAGAGGCCGTTGCCATACGTAGCGATCCAGAACGAGCCGTCGCGGCACTCGTGGATGTCATGGATTTGGTCGTCCCTGCCGATCCGCGCCGCGGCCAGGGGATAAAAGGAGAAGCGCCCGGTCCTGCGTTCGAGCCGGTTCAGGCCGTTGTCGGTGCCGATCCAGAGCTCGCCGGCGCGGTCCTCGCAGATGGTGCTGCAGGTGTCATGGCTCAGGGAGTCGCTCCGGCCGGGAACGCGCCGGTAGCAGCGGAATTCCCCCGTGCCCGGATCGAAGCGGTTCAGCCCGCCGCTGAACGTCCCGATCCAGATGATGCCCTCGCGGTCTTGATAGAAGGTCAGCAGGTAATTGTGGCTCAGGCTGGCCGGGTCTCCGGGGACATGGCGGAATACCCGGAACTCGTTGCCGTCGAACCGGTTCAGCCCGCTTTCGGTTGCGAACCACATGAATCCGTCCCGGTCCTGGAGGATGCTCAGTACGGAATTCTTTGAAAGCCCATCATTCCTCGTGACGGGAAAGAAGCGGACTTCTTCCGCCGGCAGCGCCGCAGCCAGGGAGAGCGCGAAGGCGATGGCAACGCAGCAAAAGATTCTCTTTCCTCTTTTGTCCGGCATTATCCTTTGTGTTTCACGCGCGCTGGAAGGCCGTTGTCGGGATGACGGGCAGTGCGCAACCGGGATTCTCTCGTGGCCATGGCATTATTACGTTCCGCAAGGGGCATTGGTTTGCATCGTTTCCATGAAATGGCGGAAACCGGGCAAGGTCTCAGTGTCGAAGCAGAATGGCGGCAGGATTTTTTATGCTGGCTTTTGGCGGCCAATCCGAATTCTGGTATAATGACGGCGTTTTTCAGAAAAAGAATAGGGAGCGGCAAAATGGGCAAAGCGATCAAGCAGGTGTTCGCCAGGGAGATCCTGGATTCGCGCGGCAACCCGACCGTGGAGGCGGAGGTTGTGCTCGCGGACGGCTCGTGCGGCCGCGCCGCCACGCCCTCGGGCGCTTCGACTGGCGCGCACGAGGCATGCGAGCTGCGCGACGAGGACAAGAAGCGCTACATGGGCAAGGGAGTATTGAAGGCGGTCGGCCATGTCAACAGGGAGATCAGCGCCGCCATCCATGGCCAGGATGCATCCGACCAGGAGACGATCGATCGGATCATGATCGACCTGGACGGCACGGAGAACAAGGGCCGCCTGGGCGCCAACGCCATCCTGGCCGTTAGCCTGGCCAATGCCCGGGCGGCGGCGGCAAGCGACAACCTGCCGTTGTATCGCTACCTGGGGGGCGAAAAAGCCACCCTGTTGCCCGTGCCCTGCTTCAATATCATGAACGGCGGCGTGCACGCCAACTGGCAGGGGACCGATTTTCAGGAATTCATGATCGCCCCGCTGGGCGCGCCCAGTTTCCGCGAGGCGCTGCGCTGGGGAGCGGAAATCTACCATGCCCTGAAAAAGGTGCTCAAGGATGCCGGCCATTCCACCGCTGTCGGCGACGAGGGCGGCTTTGCCCCGAAGCTGAAAACGAACGCCGAAGCCATTGAATTGATCCTGAAGGCCATCGCCGCGGCCGGCTATCGGCCCGGCACCGACATCGCCATTGCCCTGGACCCGGCCGCCAGCAGTTTTTTCGAAGACGGTTTCTATCACCTGCGCACCGAGAAGCGCAAGATCACTTCAGCGCAGATGGTGGCCCTGTGGGCCGACTGGGCGAAAAATTACCCCATCATCTCGCTGGAGGACGGTTTGGGCGAAGACGACTGGGACGGCTGGAAACTCTTGAATCAAGAGATCGGCGCCAGGGTCGAACTGGTCGGCGACGACCTTTTCGTAACCAATGTCGAGCGCATCCGCCGCGGCATCGGCGAAAACGCCGCCAACGCAGTGCTGATCAAGCTGAACCAGATCGGCACCCTGACCGAGACCAAGGCGGCCATCGAAATGGCCCGCCAAGCCGGCTGGGGGGCAATGGTCTCGCACCGCAGCGGCGAGACGGTCGACAGCTTCATCGCCGACCTGACCGTGGCCATGGCTACCGGCCATTTGAAGACCGGCGCCCCCTGCCGCGGCGAGCGGGTGGAAAAGTACAACCAGCTGCTGCGCATCGAGGAGGAGCTGGGAACCAAGGCGGTCTACGCCGGACGCAAGGCCTTCGTGCGCTGAGAAAAAGTGAACGGGTAGAAGGGTAGATGGGTAGAAGGGTCAAGAGAACAGTATCGAATTGCGGCCAGAACTATTGACCTGTCAACCCTTCAACCCGTCAACTCTTCAACTGGAATGAACACCCAGACCACTCCCGTCGGCCGCAATCTGTGGAAGATCATCGCCCTAAAGTTCCTGGGCGACTTCCTGCCCATTGCGCCGGTATTGATCCTCTTTTATACGACCAACGGCCTGAACTCCACCCAGATCTTCACCATCCAGGCCGCTTTCCATTTGGCCGTGCTGCTGCTGGAGGTGCCCTCGGGCTATCTTGCCGACGTGATCGGCCGCAAGAGGACCCTGGTGTTCGGAGCGCTCTTCTTCCCGCTGGGCCTGGCCATATACGCCGCTGGCCGCAACTTCGCCGCCTTCATCTGCGCCGAGGCGGTCCTGGCCATCAGCGTCAGCATGCGCTCGGGCTGCGATTCGGCCATGCTCTTCGACAGCCTGCGCCAGCTGGGGCGCGAGGGCGAGTACAAACGCTTCGAGGGGCGCTGTGCGCTGTTCGCGCGCAGCGGCACCGCCGTCTCTTCGCTGGCCGGCGGCCTGCTGGCCATGGTCTTCCTGCGCCTGCCCTTCCTGGTCAACGTCGCCGCCGCCCTGTTCATGCCGCCGCTGGCCCTGGCGCTGGTCGAACCGGAGCGCGAAAAGCGTCCGGGCCAGGATCCCCTGCGCGACATCCTGCGCATCTGCCGCGATTGCCTCAGCCAGCCTCATATCCGCCCGGTCATCCTCGCCTGCGGCCTGCTCATGGCCAGCAACCTGACCGCGCTCTGGGCCTATTTCCTCCTCTACCAGGAGCTTGGGATCGCCATTGGCTGGTTCGGCGCCCTCTTCGCCGTCTTCCAGCTGGCCGGCGCCCTGGGCGGTTCGCGCGCCCACGCCTTCAGCGAGCGCTTCGGGCCCAAGCCGGCGCTGTTCCTGGCGCTGCTCGCTCCCGTTTTCTACGTTCTGCTCGGCTTGTTCCCGAGCGTGTGGCTCCTGCCCCTGGTCCCGGCCAATGCCCTGCTTTGGAACCTGGCCTACCCGGTGCTGCTCGAGCGACTGAACCTGGCGGTGGGCTCCGACGTGCGGGCCACGGTCCTCTCCCTGGCCGGCATGGCGGGCAGCGTGGCCTTCATCGTCATCTCGCCGCTCTTCGGCCGCCTGGTCGACGCCGTATCACTTTCCGCCGCCTTCGTCGCCCTCGGCGTCTTCTTCCTGGCGGCCGGGACGCCGCTCCTGGCTGCCATGCTGCGCCACTGGCAGAAGCAGTAGAGAAAGCGGCGTGATTCTGCTATCATGGCCGCAGGAGAGGCAACGATGATGGAACGGCAGCTTAATGATTTCATCCAGGTCGTCGGCCTCACGGCCCAGGTATCGGCCACGATCCTGATCGCCGTCTTTTTCCTGATGCTGCGCCTGCCGGGGCAGCGCCGCGCCTATTTTCGCTTCTGGCGCCTGGCCTGGGTCTGCTTGGCCCTGGCCCTGCTGGTCCTGATCCCGCAGGTGCGGGCCGAGGGCGGAGCGCAGCTTCCCTTCAGCTACGGGCCGTACCAGATGGGCAAGCTGCTCTTCCTCCTCTTCCTCCTTGCCGGCGTCCTGACCTATGCCCGCGGCCTCGAGCGGCGGCGTGTCTGGCGCGTCGGGCTGCCGGCCACGATCGCCTACGGGCTGGCCTCCATACTCCTGAGCCGGAGCTTCACCCAAGTCATGGGCTGGCAGATTCCGGTGCTGCTGACGGCGTACGCTTCGGCCGCCGTCCTGATGCTCGGCCTGCCGGCGCCGCGCCGCACCCTGGGCAGCCGCCTGACCGGCATGGCCATGCTGCTGGCATCCCTGCTCTGGCTGGCCAATGCCGTGTATACCTTCGCCCCGGCCGGCGGCCACGCCGCGGGACCCGGTTTCCAGCTCGGCCTGTTCGCCTCCCGCTACGGCTCGTTCGCCGACCTCATCCTGCAGGTGCTGATGAGCTTCGGCATGGTGGTGCTCCTCTTCGAGGACACCGGCCGCGAAACCTCCGAGGCCTACAGGCGGCTGGCCATCTCCAACCACCACCTCGAACGCGCGGCCTATATCGATCCCTTGACCGGGGCGCTGACCCGCCGCGCCTTCGACGAGGAAAAGGGAATGGAGATGGCGGCGGCCAATTACGGCACCGTGGCCATGCTCGACCTGGATGACCTGAAGGCCGTCAACGACGCCTGGGGGCACGAAACGGGCGACGGCCTGCTGCGCCATGCCGTGGAAGCCATGCGCTCGCGGCTGCGCCCCCTCGATCAGATCTACCGCTGGGGAGGCGACGAGTTCGCGGTGCTGATGGTGCAGACCACGCTGGCCGAGGCGTCGCCGCGCCTGGAAAGCCTGCTGGCCGGCCTTCCCGCCTACGCTCCCCCGGGCCTGCCTTCCATCCCGGTGCGCATCAGCCGGGGAACGGCCCATTTTCGCAGCGCCAACAGCCTGCGTCAGGCCCTGGCCGAGGCCGACAACGCCATGCTGGAGGACAAGCGGCGGCGCAAGGGGAGCGGACGCATGCCGGCGGCGGAGAAGCCATGAGAGAATTAACTTACGCGATTGCCAGCGCTGTGTTTGCCCAATTCCCCGACTACCGCCGCGGCGTGGTGCTGGCCTTTGGCGTGCGCAACGGCGCTTCTCCTCCCGAGCTCGTGCGGATGCTGCGTGACGAGGAGAGCGTAGCGCGCGGGCGGCTGAGCGTGGATACGCTGGCCAATGAGCCACGCCTTGCCTCCTGGCGCGAGGCCTTCCGCCGGCTGAGCTACAAGCCGGGCGACTTCCGGCCGTCGATCGAGGCGCTGCTGCGCCGGGTGCTGCGCGGGCAGGAACTGCCGTCCATAAACGCACTGGTCGACATCGGCAACATCGTTTCCCTGCGCCATGCGCTACCGGTGGGTGGCCACGCCATCGACGTGCTGACCTCCGACATCGCCCTGCGCCCCGCTGCCGGCAGCGAAGAATTCATTGCTTTCGGGACCGACGTCATCGAGCATCCCCTGCCCGGTGAATTCATTTTCGCCGAGGGCGACAAGGTCCTGACCCGGCGCTGGATCTGGCGCCAGGCCAACCACACCCTGACCCTGCCGGAAACGACGGCCATCGAGTTCAACATCGACGCCCTGCCGCCGGTACTGGAAGCGGATGTGCAATCGGCAGGGAAGGATGTGACGGATCTCGTTGGGCGTTTCTGCGGCGGTCGTGCCCGCTTTTCCATGCTTGACCCGCTGCACCCGGCCATGGGCCTGGCACCGCCCTCCTGAGCCGCATGGTGCGGAAGCATCCCGGCGAAACCAAGCCCTTGTCCCGTCCGTACTATGTTCTCAATCGGCTTTGGACAAACGATCAACGTGAAAACGCCGATCCATTTAAATCAAAATAAGGAGTGGAGAATGAAACGAAGAAGCACGCGCGCCATCCTGGCCCTGTTCGCCCTGCTGGCTTTCTGCCTCGCCGGCAGCCCGCTGTCCGGGCAGAACATGGACAAGATGAAATCCCAGATTCATGAGAAGACGCTCGACAACGGCATGAAATTCATCGTCATGGAGCAGCATGAAGCTCCAGTCGCATCGTTCCACGTCTATGCCGACGTGGGCAGCGCCCAGGAAGTCTATGGCATCACCGGCATTTCCCATATCCTGGAGCACATGGCCTTCAAGGGCACCACGACCGTCGGAACCAAGGACTATGCGGCTGAAGCCAAGATCCTGAATGAGCTCGACCAGGTGTATGAGGCGTTCGCCCGCGAAGAAGCCAAGATCAAGCCTGACGAGGGGCGGGTCAAGGAGCTGAAGGCCCGTTTCGAGGAGCTGCAGAAGCAGGCCAAGGAATACGTGGTCAACAACGAATACTTCGACATGGTCATGCAGCAGGGCGATACCGGCGTCAACGCCTATACCAACTATGACGCCACCCAGTATACCAACAGCCTGCCGGCCAACAAGCTGGAATTCTGGATGGCCATCACCTCGGACCGCTTCCTGAACCCGGTATTCCGGGAGTACTACAAGGAGCGCGACGTGATCATGGAGGAGCGGCGCCTGAGCCTGGAGACCCAGCCCATCGGCAAGCTGATCGAGGACTTCATGGCCGTGGCCTTCAAGGCCCATCCCTATCACCACGAGGTGATCGGGCACATGTCCGACCTGCAGCGCATTTCCCACCAGGACGTGAAGGACTATTTCAAGAAATACTATTCCCCCAGCAACCTGACCGCGGCCATCGTCGGCGACGTCGACCCCCAGGAGGTTTTCCGGCTGGCCGAGCTGTACTTCGGGCGCATCCCCAGCGGCCCGCGGCCCGAGCCGCTGCGCACCCGCGAGCCCGAGCAGTGGGGCGAGCGCAAGGCGACGGTCAGGGCCCAGTCGCAGCCGGTGCTGATCGTGGGCTACCACAAGCCCGCCGCGCAGCACCCGGACAACGGCGCCCTGGACGCGCTGGCCAACATCATCGGCCAGGGGCGCTCGTCGCGTCTCTGGGAGAGCCTGGTGAAAAAGGAGAAGGTCGCCGCCCAGGTCGGCTGCTTCAACAACTTCCCCGGCAACAAGTATCCCAACCTCATCGCCTTTTTCTCGATGACCAGCAAGGACAAGACCGCGGCCCAGTCGCTGGAGCTGATCGACAGGGAGATCGAGAAGATCAAGAAGGAGCCGGTCAGCGCCCAGGAGCTGGCCAAGTACAAGCAGATGAGCAAGAAGGCCCTGATCGGCCAGATGAAAGCCAACGGCCGCATGGCGGCCCAGCTGACCTACTATGACGTCGTCCTGGGCGACTGGCGGCTGCTCTTCGACGAGCTGGCCGCCATCGACAGGATCACCGCCGCCGACATCCAGCGCGTGGCCAATGCCTACCTCATCGCCACCAACCGCACAATCGGCGAGATCGTTCCCGAGTCAAAGTGAAGGGAGAACGCACATGAACAAGAAATCCGTTGCCATTTTCACGTTTGCGGCCGTCCTCCTGGCCCTGTTCGCCGCCCCGCTGGCGGCCCAGAAGAATCCCAAGGACAAGTTCGATTTTCCCAAGCTCAACCCGCTGAAGATCCCGCCGGTCAAGCAGCTGACCCTGAAGAACGGCATCCGGCTGTTCCTGGTCGAAGATCACCGTTTCCCCACCATCGACATGCAGGGGCTGTTCTTTGCCTCCTCGGCCTTCGAGCCTGCCGCCAAGACGGGCCTGGCCGCCCTGGCCGGCACGGTGCTGCGCACTGGCGGCACCAAGACAATGCCCGGCGACCAGATCGACCGTGAGCTGGAGACCATGGCCGCCGCGATCGAAACGTCCATCACCAGCGAAAACGGCTCGATCTCCGTCTCCATGCTCAAGGAGAACCTGGACAGGGTCCTGCCGATCATGGCCGCCATCCTGCGCCAGCCGCTGTTCGACCAGGAGAAGATCGATCTGGCCAAGATCCAAGTCCGCAGCGGCATCTCGCGGCGCAACGACGACATCGGCCAGATCACCAACCGCGAGTTCGAAAAGCTGATCTACGGCGCCCAGAGCCCCTATGCCCGCCAGGCCGAGTATGCCACGATCGACGCCATTGGCCGCGACGACATCGTCGCCTTCTACAAGGGCTATTTCCATCCCGACAACATGTGGCTCGCCGTCTGGGGCGACTTCGACAGCAAGCAGATGATACGCAAGATCGAGTCCGCCCTGGGCGACTGGCCCGCCGCCGGCCTGAAGCTGCCGGCGCTGCCCGAGGTCCGCTACGAGTACAAGTCCACGGTCAATTACATCGAGAAGACCGACGTCAACCAGTCCAACATCATGGTCGGCCACATCGGCGGCCTGCTGGACAGCCCCGACTACGCGGCGCTCTCGGTCATGAACCGCATCCTCTCCTTCGACCGCATGTTCAAGCGGATCCGCACCGACGAGGGGCTGGCCTATTCGGTCTGGGGCGTCTATGACGCGGGCTTCAAGGTGCCGGGCGTCTTCTCGGCCGGCGCCCAGACCAAGTCCGGGTCGACGCTCAAGGCCATCGGCATCATGCTGGACGAGATGAAGCGCATGCGCCGGGAGGAGGTCAGCGACGAGGAGATCCGGCGCGCCAAGGACCAGTTCCTGAACTCGTATGTTTTCCAGTTCGACAGCCGGGCCAAGATCATCCGCCGCATGCTGACCTACGCCTACTATGGCTACCCCCTCGATTTTTCCGAGCAGGTCTTCAAGAAGATCGAAACGGTGACCAAGGCCGACATCCTGAACGCCGCGGCAAAGCATCTGCGCCCCGACCAGGTGCAGATCCTGGTGGTCGGCAAGAAAGAGGATTTTGACAAGCCGCTCGCAGAGCTGGGCCCGGTCAACGCCATCGACATCGCCATTCCGGTGCCGGCGGGGGAGAAGGGGCCCGCGGCCACGGCGGAGACGCTGGCCAAGGGCGGGGAATTCTTCGCCAAGGCCATCGCCGCCATGGGCGAGCCGCAGAAGGTCAAGGCCATCCGCAGCGTCCGCCTGGAGGGCGACATGATCCAGAGCACGCCCATGGGCGAGATGACGATGGCGGCCGAGATCGTGTCCGTCTATCCCGACAAGGTTTGCTTCATCCTGAATACCCCGGGCGGCAAGATGAACATGGTGATCAACGGCGCCAAGGGAGTGGTCAAGATGCCGCAGGGCGCCATGCCGCTGCCCGAGGCCGAGATGAAGAACATCCTCGACAACATCCGCCGCGACGCGGCCTACGTCTGGCAGAACCGCGATCAGTACCAGGTCCAGTTCCTGGGCCGCAGGCCGTTCGCCGGCAAGGAGGCCATCGACCTCGACGTTTCCGGCCTCGGCCTCAGCTTCCACCTCTTCCTCGACCCGCAGACCATGCTGCCCACCGGCACATCCTACCAGACCGTGACCCGCGAGGGCCCGACAACAATCGAGGAAATCTTTTCCGACTACCGCGAAGTGGAGGGGATCAAGATGCCATTCAAGACCGAGTCCTTCGCCAAAGAGAAAAAGGTTTCCTCTCAGGTTGTGAAGATCATGCAGCTCAACGCCGCCGTCAGCGACGACCTCTTCAAGACCGAGTAGCTACGCATCTTTTAGGCAGGCGGAGCGCCGTTCGGCGCCCCGCCTGCTTTTTCACCAGGAACAATATTAAAATGGAAAACTGTTAATTAATAAAAATTTATTGATATTCAATAAAAAATAGTTGACAAACATCAAATAATATTCTATTAATTATCCAGCTGGAGGGTGATATGAAAAAAATCGGGCCGCGATCGCTGGCCGGCGGGCTCAAGGTGCTTACCTACATTGCCTTCGGCTTTGGCGTGCTGTATTTTCTCTACCAGATGTGGGGATTCACCGTGATCTTCAGGCATGCCGATGACCTGGGGAAGTACATGCACATGTCGTCCAGCATCTACCAGCTGACCGATCAGCAACCGGAGCACAGGGAGTACCGCTCGGAGAACGGCCGCGTGCGCCTCACCCTGCACGGCCTATACGGAGAATTGCGCTACCGCAACATGACCCGCCGCGTGGTCCTGGTCATCTGGCTCGGCGAACTGGTCCTCTTCTTCTGCTTTTTCCTGGCCATCATCGAGCTGGCCAACCTCTTCGAGGACCTGGGCGCGGGAAAGGTGTTCGAGGCCGACAGCGGCCGCCGCCTGCGCCGCATCGGCCTGGCCGTGGCCGGCGCCACCCTGTTCAGCCCTCTCTGGAATGCGCTGTGGGTCTGGCTGTTTCGCGGCGACGTCATCGTGCCCGGCACGCGTATTCCCTGGATCTTGTTCGTCTGGACCAAAGTCAACCTAGGCCTGCTGTTGGGCGGACTGCTGCTGCTGGTGGTCGCGGAGGCTTTTCGTATCGGCCACAAGTTGCAGGAAGAACAGCAGCTGACCGTGTGAAACGATCATGCCGATACTTCTGAACCTGGACCTGATGCTGGTCAGGCGCAAGATGAAGCTGACCGAGCTGGCCGAGCGCGTGGGCATCACCCTGGCCAACCTCTCGATCCTCAAGCAGGACAAGGCGCGCGCCATCCGCTTCTCCACCCTGGAGGCGCTCTGCCGCGAGCTGCAGTGCCAGCCCGGCGACCTGCTGGAGTACCGTCCGGGCGAAGTGGAGAAAGCGAACGAAAGGGAGGAGTTGCAATGATCAGCCCGTCGATCAAATTGTACCGTCTGCGCGGCATCTTCGTCGCGTACTATGTCCTGAAGTCCCTGGTCGGCGCCGTGGTCGCCTTCAGCGTCCTGCGGCCGTTCGCTGTCGAGCACTATGGTGCGCTGCGGGGCTGGACGCCCGGCTCGCTGGCTTTCTTCAGCCTCCTGGTGACCGCCGGCGTTCTGGCCCTGGCCCTGCTCATCTTCGCCCAGTTGCTGCGGCGCCGGAACTGGGCGCGGGTGCTGCTGCTGGTGCTGGGCTGGCTGGCGGTCGTCAGCGCCTTCTTCGGCCTGCTGATGTCGTCCCAGTTTTCCGACCCTTCCTCCTGGCTCGGTCGCGTCGTCGCCGGCCTCGATCTGGACTGGGAAAAACTGCTGGCCTACGACCGCGTGCAGAAGATCTTCGAGCTCCTGTTCTGGGGCTACCTGATC
>JALOLC010000120.1 GCA_025456175.1 Acidobacteriota bacterium
CGCCGAAAGGATGTCCATGGACGACGTGCTGAACCTGACGCTGACCAACAGCGACGGCAGGGCGGTCAGCCTGCGCAACGTCGTCGACGTCAGGGCGCGTAGCGGCCCGCAGCGCATCGAGAGGCGGGACCGCGAGCGCGTGCTCACCATCTCGGCCGAGATCGAGGACCGCGACCTGAGCGCCGTCCTGGCCGATATCCGCTCCGGTATCCGCCGCGTGCCCATCCCCCGCGATTTCGAGGTCACCTTCACCGGCGACTTCGAGGAGCAGCGGAAGGCCTTCCGCGAGCTGCTGCTCAGCATCATCCTCTCGCTGATGCTGGTCTACATGGTCATGGCCATGCAGTTCGAGTCGGTGCGTGACCCGTTCATCGTCATGTTCTCGGTGCCGCTGGCGGCCATCGGCGTCATCTGGATGCTGCTCATCACCGGCACCACCTTCAACATGCAGTCCTACATCGGCTGCATCATGCTGGGCGGCATCGTGGTCAACAACGCCATCCTGCTGGTGGACCACACCAACCTGCTGCGCCGGCGCGACAAGATGGGGGTGCGCGAGGCCATCGAGGAGGCGGGGCGGCGGCGGCTGCGGCCCATCCTGATGACCGCGCTGACGACCATCCTGGCCATGATCCCCCTGGCCCTGGCGCTGGGGGAGGGCAGCGAGGCTCAGGCGCCGCTGGCGCGAGCCGTGGTCGGCGGGCTGCTGAGCTCCACCCTGATCACCCTGCTGGTCGTCCCGGTGGTCTATTCGCTGTTCGAGGGGAAGAAGGATAAAAAAACTGCCGCCTAGGCGCGCCGGCGGCTTTTGTCCACTTCAGCAAATCGCCGCGGTTCAGGCGGCCATTCTGTTCCGGGAAAAGTTCTTTGTCATGATGAAGGCCAACAAGGCAACCATCGGGCATCTCGCTCCAGGGGCGACCGGTCGTTCTCCTATCGGGGCTTAAAAAAGGATTAAAGACTTCTGAAGAGCAATATACAAGCGACTGTCCGCCATGCCCTGCGTATAAAACTATCTCTTGTCCGGATAGGCGGGCACGGGCGGGAACTCGCCTTTCCCCTTCTTGGCGATCGCGGCCAGGACGACCTCGATGGCTTTTTCCAGCTGCGGGTCGCGGCCGGCCATGACCAGGTTGGGGTCGTTCTCCACCTCGATGTCGGGGATGGCGCCGCGGTTCTCCACCCACCACTGGCCGGCCTTGCCGTAGAAGGCGTTGTTGGGCTGGTGCACATAGCCGTTGTCGATCGTGCGCTGGCCGTTGAGGATGCCGACCAGGCCGCCCCAGGAGGGGGTGCCGACCACCGGCCCCAGCCGCCGGGCCTGGAAGTGCTCGATGAACGCCTCGCCGTCGGAGCCGTTGTACTCGTTGGATACGGCGACGTAGCATTGCGGCCCGACGCTGCCCGGGTAGACGAAGGGCGCCATGCCGCGCAGCACGTTGAAGGCCACCTGCTGGCGCTCGAGCTTGTCGATCATGAAGTACTCGGTCCAGCCGCCCGAGTTGCGGCGCACATCGATGATGATGCCTTCCTTGTAGCGGAACGCCCGCCAGAACTTGTCGAACTCGCCGATGTTGCCCACGCCCATGGCGTTGATGTGCATGTAGCCCACGCGGCCGTTGGTCGCCTTGAGGACCTTGCGGATGTTGTCGGTCAGCCAGCGGTTGTAGCGCAGCGCACGGTCGTTGCGCAGCGGCTCCACTTCGTAGGTGCGGGCGCCCGGCAGCGTGGGACGCGAATTCACCGTCAGGGACACCTTCTGCCCCTTGGCCACCTGCAGCCAGCGGTGGAAGTCCTCGTTCCCCTGCAGCCGGCGGCCATTGATGGCGATCAGGTAGTCCCCTTCCCGCAAGGCGATGTCGGGACGCACCAGCGGCGCCGCGATGTCGAGGTTGTACTCGCTGGGGCCGAATATCTTTTCAAAGCGGAAAAAACCGGCTACGGAATCATAGGCCAGGTCGGCTCCCAGGCGGCCGGTGAAAACGGGGCTTTCGGCGAGCTTCACGCCGCCCATGTCCCCGCCGCCGATGTAGGCGTGGCCGACGCACAGCTCGCCGACCATCTGCGACATCAGCCAGTTGAGGCCGGCGCGCGATGACAGCTGCGGGATCAAGGCGCGGTAGCGTTCGCCGACGGCGCGCCAGTCCTGTCCGTGCATGGCGGCGTCGTAGAAGAAATCGCGGTACCAGCGCCAGGTGTCGCTGAACACCTGGTTCCATTCGGCCAGCGTGTCGATCCAGCAGGCCATGCCGTCCAGGGAGAGCTTCGCCGCGGTCTTCTTTTCAGCGCGCAGCTTGTCCAGGCTGGAGACGAAGTACTCCTTGTCCCTGGCGCTGATCACCTGCTCGCCGTTGACCGAGAGGGCGTAGCTGCTGATCTTGTCCTCCAGGGCCACGGCCTTCTTTTCCTTGAGGTCGAAGAGGTGCAGCGTCCACTTGACCGCGCCCCCGGGCTTGAATATCTCCTCGTACTCGTCATCCCCGAATCCCGGCACCGAGCACCAGATCACCTGGCCTTTGCCGGCGCGCAGGAAGAAGTAGTTGCCCGCCGCGACCGGGAGCGGGAAGGTGCGTGCGGCCAGGCCCTCCAGGTCGATCCGCATGCGGACGGCCGACGCTGTCTGGCCCGTTTTGGCCGCAGGCGGCGCCGGCGGCGCTGGGGCGTCGTCCTGCTCGTCCAAGAAGGGCGGCTTCCGCCCGGCGCGCAGCTGCACGGCCAGCACCTGGTAGGGGGTGGCGATGACGTGGTTGTCCTCGTAGAAATCCATGCGCACGTCGAAGTTGCGGCTGGAGAGATAGTAGAGATACTCGCCGTTGGGATCGAAGCAGGGATTCAGGTTGTTGTAGAAATCGTCGGTGAGGGCGACTTTTTCCCCCTGCTCCAGGCCATAGAGAAAAACCTGGCTGTTGCGGTTGCCGGCCACCATGGTGTAGCACACCCAGAGGCTGTCGGGTGACCAGGCGTAGTCATCGATCTCCCAGGTGAATTCGTCGTTCTTCAGCTGGCGGACCTCGTCGATCTTGGTCAGGGCCTTGGTGGCGACGTCGCAGTAGAAAACGGCCAGGTCCTTGTTGCCGAAGAGGATCTTGCTGCCGTCGGGAGACCAGGCCAGGCGATAGACGGCGCGGTCCAAATTGCGGGTAAGCTGGATCCATTCGCCGCCGGCGACCTTGCGCATGTAGAGCTGGTACTCGCCGCTCTTGTCGGAGAAAAAGGCCAGCCACTTGCCGTCGGGGGAAAGGCGGGCATGGATCTCGCGCGAACCGGGGGTCTGGGTCAGGTTGCGCGTCGGACCCTTGCCGGTGGGCAGCAGGAAAATGTCGCCGCGGGCCTCGAGCAGGACGTTCTTGCCATCATTGCCCACATCCATGCCGTGGATGAATTCGCGGGCATCGACCCAGCGGTCGCGCTGCCGCCAGCGGTCGCTGGGCAGATCGATCACGATCTGCCGGTCGCTGCCGTCCCTGACGTCGAAGACATTGAGGCGGCCGTCCTGGACGTAGACGATGCGCTGGCCGTCGGTTTCCGGCATCATGACGTCATAGTTATCGTGGCGCGTCACCCGCGCGACCGCCTTGGTCCTGAGGTTTTGGGAATAGATGTTGGCGATGCCGCCCTCGCGGTCGGAGACGAAGTACAGGGCGTCGCCGATCCACATCGGGTAGGCGTTCTTGCCAATGTAGTCGGACTGCGGGGTGAAGCGGCCGCTGCGGAAGTCGTAGTGCCAGATGTCGGTGTGTTGGCCGCCCTTGTAGCGCTTCCACTGGTACTCCTCGTTGCCCTTGCGGGTGAAGAGCATCTGGCTGCCGTCGGCGGAGAAACTGCACAGGGTGCCGCGGTCGACAGGCAGGCGCTCGGGGACCGTGTCGTCCAGGCCGACCCAGTACAGGTGGGGATCGCGATGGATGAACTGCTCGGTGTCGCCGCGGAACACCACGCGCTTGCCGTCCGGGGTCCAGGCCACGGTCTGCAGGCTGCCCGGCTGCCAGGTCAGGCGCCGCGGCTCGCCGCCGGCGGCGGGCATCAGGTAGATGGACTGCGGACCGTCGTAGTCGGCGCTGAAGGCGATCCACTGGCCGTCGGGCGAGAACTTGGGGGCCCCCGCCGCGCCCGGGAAGCTGGTCAGGCGCTGGGCCGTGCCGCCCCGCGCAGACGGGGCCGTGCCGCCCCGCGCAGACGGGGCCGTGCCGCCGTCGGCGGTGGTCAGCCACAAATTCCCTTCGTACACAAAAACGATCTTGTCGCCGTGGATATCGGGATGGGTCATGAACCGGGCCTCGGCCGGATACTTGCCGGCCCAGACCAGGGTGGCGCTGGCGGCAAGATACAGGGCCAGGACGAAACGCTTTTTTTTCATGGCGTAACCTCCAAATGAGTCTATACCGTCATTTTAGCCCAGGTGGCGAAAAAATAACAGGAGGGGCCGGTAGTGGCGCCGGGGTCTCAGCGCAGCTTGCCGAACTGCAATCCCAGCGATATACCGCTGTAAGTCCGCTTCCAGACGAATGCGCGTATTTGCAGGTTGAGGGCCATGAAGCCGCCGACAATCACCGCCCCTTCCAGCTTGAGCGGGATACCGACGGCTGTGACGTCGGAATAAGGACCGATCCAGCCATTCATGATCCCAATTCCGATCGCCGTGCCGGCGAACGCGCCCCGGGTCCGGGAGCAAGGGCCGATCATGAATCCATACTCGTTCAGCTGGTCGCCGGAGCCGAACGGCACGCTGCCTCCGAGATAATAGACCGTTCCGTAGCCGGTTCGTCCCAGCTGCGCGGACAGGTTGAACTCGGCGTACGCCATCTCCTGTCCTAAACGGCCCGCCTGAATCCCGATCCAGAAGAAAGCTGGCGGCTGCTGCCGCGGCGGTCGGACCCCCTGGGCGTTCAAGCCAACGGCGATCAGCACGATGATGGCGGTTAGGCGCAGTGTTTTCTTCAAGGAGGACTCGCGTTTTTGTTTCCTCAATTGCAACACTCGGGGGCCTATTCCGTGGCCCAGACTTTCATCAGATTGACGATGACCTCGGAGGCTTTCTTCATGTCCTCCAAGGCGATCCACTCCTGCTTGGAATGGAAGTTGAAGCCGCCGGTGAAGAGGTTGGGCGTGGGCAGGCCCATGAAGCAGAGGCGGGCGCCGTCGGTGCCGCCGCGGATGCTGGCGCGCTG
>JALOLC010000027.1 GCA_025456175.1 Acidobacteriota bacterium
CCTTGTGCTACCACTAGCCCATGGAAAAGGTGCTCGGCAATGCGCTGCGCAAGGAGCGGGAAGCGCGCGGCGTCTCGCTGGCCGACATCGCCCGCGAGACGCGCATCGGCACCCGCTTTCTTCAGGCCCTGGAAGAGGAGGATTTCGCGGCCTTTCCCGGAAACTTCTATGTTCATTATTACCTGAAGAGCTATCTGCATGCCTGCGGCGCGGATGAGACGGCTTTCTTCAATACCTACCAGCCCTACTTGACTTCCGCCCTCAAGGACGGCCTTGAGATCCCGCCCGACCGGTACATGCACAAGATGTCCTATCTCAAGTTCCGCAAGAGCCAGAAGATCCTCATGGCGATCGTGCTGCTGGCGCTGCTCGCCTTGCTGGCCTTTTTGCTTTTCGGCCCGCCGCGGCTGCTGCGCAGGCTGACCGCCGCCGGCGCGCAGCACGCGGTCGCCATTCCGCCCTTCTCGGCCCACCTGTTCAGAACCGGCGCGGACCATTGCCTGGACAAGGCGCCGCTCGTGGCGACGCTCGCCTTTGATTCCTCCTGCTGGGTGCGGCTGCTGCGCGGGTCCGACAAGATCGTGGAAAAGGTCTTTCAAAAAGGGGACACGGTCTCGCTGCCCGGCTACCAGCTGACCCTGATCATCGAGAAGCCACAGGCGGTGCGCCTGAGCCTCAACGGCCGCGATGTCCCCTCACTCCGCCGGGAGCCCGAGGCCGTCAAGCTGGTCGTCGACCCCGGCAACCTCCAGGAAATCCTGCAGCGCTGAACGGGCATGGTCTCCAAGAATCCTTTGGTCCAGAAGATCGCCGAGGGCGCCTCCAGCGAGGACCTGCTGCGCTACCTGCTCGACAAGCAGCTGGCCTTCACCGACGAGGAATACCTGGAGAGCCTGGTCTTCGTCCTGACCGATCCCCGGGCCGCCACGCGCGCCCATGAGCTGCTGGGATTGATCCCGCAGCCGACCAAGGAGCAGTATGTCCAAAAGAAGGAAGCCGATCTCAAGGTGGTCGACTTCATTCTCCAAGAAGCCTTGGACGGTGGGTATTTCGGCACCCTGACCCTGATCATCCAAAATCAGGGCTACCCCGCCGATTTCATCCTGCGCATCGCCGCCCAGGGCCGGGCCGCGGTCCTGGAGTCCATGCTGGAGAACCAGGTGCGCCTGATCGCCTTCCCGGAAATCATGGAAAGGATGGAGGTCAATCCCGACTGCAACGCCTACATTCGCGGCCGCATCATGGAACTGCGCGATTTTTACCTCCGGCCGCAGGCCGCGGCCATCCCCGAGACCGAGGTGATCGAAAACCTGGCCGCGATCGTGGCCGAGGAGAAGAAAAAGGACCCGCAGCTGGACGCGGACCAGGTCAAGCAGGAGGCGCTGACCGCCCTGCAGCGCATCAACCGCTTGGGTGTTTCGGATCGCGTGCGCCTGGCCCTGACCGGCAACAAGACCGAGCGCCTGGTGCTGATCAAGGACCCCAACAAGCTGGTGCAGGTGGCCGTGCTCGAAAGCCCCAAGATGGCCGACGACGAGGCGCTCATCCATGTCCGCAACCTGAGCCTGCCGGGGGAGATCATCGCCAAGATCGCCGCCAACCGCGACTGGACGAAGAACTATACCATCATCCTCGCCCTGGTGGAGAACCCCAAGACGCCGGTCAGCCGCGCCATCAGCTTCGTCAAGCAGCTGCATGACCGTGACCTCAAGCGGCTGGCCAAGGACCGCAACGTCAGCCCCGTGATCCGCACCCTGACCGAGAACCTGGTGAAGCAGAAGGAAAAGGTCAAGTAGCCAACAGGCGGTAGATCAGTTTCTTGACGTCGAAAATAGTTGCGGTGCCGCCGAGCAGGTCAGGGCGGCTGCAGCCGATGAAGGCGTTGTCCTGGCGGTGCATGCCGGTGAAGTGGCTCGTGCCGCTTTGGCATTCCTTTTCCATTCCCCCCTTGAGGTCGATCCCGGGCGCCGAGAGCAGCACCAGGTCGGGGGCATGCGCGGCCTGGCTGCCGCTGTACAGCTCCTCCTTGAGGAACACCCGGCGCACGGCCTTGCTGGAGCCGACTTCGTAGCCCGCGAACAGCTGCCCAAGCTCGGAGCGGACCCTCTCGTAATCGCCTGCCGACACGCCCCCCCTGGGGTATTTCCCCTGCCGGTGGACGTAAAGCCGCGACGGGTCGAGGGCGAAGGCCTTGGCGCGCGGGCTGATGGCGGTCAGCCCCTTGGCGTCGGAGTTCTCGCGGACGAAGAAGCCGTTCTTGGCAAGGACCTGGTTCAGATAGACTTCGCTGCGGATGGGGCCGAAGCCGTGGTCGGAGAGGGCGATCACCTCGACGTTGCCCATGGCTTCGGCGCGCTCTAGGAGACTGGCGGCCGCCTGGTCGACCTCCTGGAAAAAGGCGGCGAACTCGCCGTGGAGCGCGTGGCCGGGGTCGGCATAGGCGTCGTAGAGAAAGTGCTGCAGGCGGTCGGTCCCGGTCACGGTGAACATGAAAACGTCCCACTGCTCCCTTTCCCAGAGCATGGCCGCGACCTGGCGGCGCACCTTCAGGGCGCAGTGCAGGTCGGCCAGGAACTCGGCCTGGCGCTCGCGGCCCTTGCCGGCGTCGACATCGATCTGGTAGCCTGCCTGCCTGAGCCAGGGCAGGTAGCGCGCCGGGTAGACCGCCTTTTCCAGGTCGAGGGCCACGAACCCGGAGATCAGCACTCCGGGGATGGGCCGGGCCGGGTACGTGGCGGGCAGGTTGATGATCACCGAGCGCAGGCCGCGCGCCCCCAGCTCGTCAAAGAACGGCTCGGCCTTCAGGTCACGGAAGTCGGGGAAGCGGTACTGGTAGGAGCCGGGGACAAGGTCGACGAAGCCGTATATCCCGTGCTCGCCGGCCTGGGTGCCGGTCATGAAGCTGGACCAGGAGACGGCCGAAATCTCGGGTATGGATGCCGCCAGCGGCGCCAGCGCTTCCGCGGCGAAGAACTCCCGCAGGCGCGGCAGGAGCGAAGGCCGCTTGGCGCTGCCGGCGATCATCCCGTAGGAGACGCCGTCCAGTCCGATGATCAGGACTTTTTTCCCGCCCTGGCGGCTGCGGGTCCTCACTTCCGTCTGGCAACGGCCGGGAGCGGCCGTAACGCGGGCTCCGCCTTACTCCACGAAGGGATGGCCATGCTTGAGTATCTCATCGGCGACCTCGCGGCGCATCATCGACTCGGGCGGGACCTGCTTGCTGACCAGCTTCTCGCGGATGATCTTGCCGGCGAAGTCGATGTGGTCGCTCTGGGGGTGGGGGCAGGTCTTGTCGTTGGCGATGGAGTTGCATTTCTTGCAGAAGAAGAAGCTCATGAAGAACATGGGGATGATGCCCAGGTCGGGGAAGCTGTCGAAGATCTTCTGGGCGGCGAAGGGGTGGTAGTAGCTGCCAACGCCGGCGTGGTCGCGGCCGATGATGAAGTGCGAGCAGCCGAAGTTCTTGCGCACGATGGCGTGGAAGATGGCCTCCTTGGGGCCGGCGTAACGCATCTCGAACTGCAGGATGGACATGACCGTGTGTTCCTTGACGTAATACTCGTCGATCAGCGCCTTGTAGGAGTCGAGGATCACCTCGTCGGTGAAGTCGCCCGGCTTCTTCCTGCCGATCACCGGGTGGATGAACAGGCCGTCGACGATCGACTGCGCCGACTTCTGGACGTACTCGTGGCCGAGGTGCGCGACGTTGCGCGTCTGGAAGCCGACCACGGTGTTCCACTTCTTCTCCTTGAACAGCACGCGGGTCTCGCGCGGGGTCAGGTAGTAGGCGGGGAAACGGGTGATGGGCTCGCACAGGAGGTTGATGCTGCCGCCGACGAAGAACTCGCCGCCGGCCTTGATCTGCTGCACGCCGGGATGCTTCTCGTCCGTGGTGCCGAAGATGTTGCGCGCGTACTCCTCGAAGTCCCAGGCATAGATGTCCTCGACCTGCATGGAGGCGATCACGGCCTGCCCGGTCCTGAGGATGATGGTGTCGTTCTTGGCAAACTTCCTGGCTGCCGCGCGGTCGACGGGCAGGACGATGGGCAGGGTCCAGGCGTAGCCGCTGGCCAGCCGGCTGTTGTGGACCACCTCGCGAAAGTCCTCCTGATTCATGAAGCCCCGCAGGGGGGAAAAAACCCCGGTGGCGATGTTCTGTACCTCGATGGCCTTCTCCTCGTCGATTTCCAGGTTGAAGAACCTGTCGCCGAACGAGAGGATGGCCTCGCGTTCCTTGGCCGACAGGACACGGTCGATCAGCTCGCCGCCGTGGGGTTTGACGATCATGGTGCTCTCCTTAACTGATGTAGCCGAGCTTTCTCAGCTTTTCGCGTACCGCGTCCTCCTCGGACTGGGACAGGTCGCCGGCGGCGCTGTTCTGGGCCGCGTACTGGCTGAGGATGTGGGTGACGAAGGTCGGCAGGTCCGGAAAGCTCTGGCCGGCCATGATCCTGACCAGGTCCCGGCGCAGGTAGTCGGGGATGGCGATGTCCCGGCTGCCGCCCAGGTAGCCCAACTCCTCCAGCTTGCCCAGGATCTTTTTCAGGGACTCGGCCTCGGTCTCCTTGTCCGACTCCACCACCAGCTCCGGGTGCTCCGGCTCCTCGAAGGGGTCGGAGACTCCGGTGAAGTTCTTGATCTCGCCGGCCATGGCCTTGCGGTACATGCCCTTGACGTCGCGCTCCATGCATTTCTCCAGCGAGCACTTGACGTAGACCTCGACATAGTTGCCGATCAGCTTGCGGTTCTCCTCGCGGATGCTGCGGTAGGGCGAGACGAACGCCGCCGTCGTCACGGCCCCGTGCTTGGTCAGCAGGGAGCAGACGAAGCCCACGCGGCGGATATTTTCATCCCGGTCCTCCTTGGAAAAGCCCAGTCCCTTGCTCAGGTACTTGCGGGTGACGTCGCCATCCAAGTCCTCGCTGATGATGCCGCGCCTCTTCAGCTCGGCGCTCAGCTTCAGGGCCAGCGTGGTCTTTCCCGAGCAGGGAAGCCCGGTGAACCAAACCGTTACTCCTTTCATGTGTTGCTCCTTCTATATGAGATGGTACGAATGGCTAGCGCTGGACGACCAGGTACTTCTTGGGCAGGATGAGCTTGCTGGAGAAGCGGACGTTGGTCAGCAGGATCATGGCCCGCTCGCGGTCGGGCAGCTCCTCCTGGAATATCCCCTCCCAGCCCTCGAAGTCGCCTTCGTCGATCAGGATGCGGTCGCCCTGGTGGAAATGGTCCTCGCGCCGGCGCAGCACGACCACGCCGCCGTTCTCGCGCGACTTGATGTCCTGGACCTTATCGTCGGCGAGGGTCCAGAGGTACTCGTTGCAGCCGAGGAGCGATTTCACCCCGCGGGTGTAGCGCACCTTCTGGTAGAACTCCTGGATGTCGAAGCGGGCGAACAGGTAGCCGCTGAACAGCGGGGCGATGCGGTCGACCCTGACCCTGTCCTTCTTGACCTTCTTGTTGTAGACCGGCAGGTACACGTCGATGCCCAGCGGGCGCAGGTTCTTTTCAGCGTCGAATTCCTGCTTGGGCTTGCTGTTGACGATGAACCAATCGCTGCCGGGAATGTCTTTCATCAGGAAATTTTAGAACAGATCGCCCGTTTTGTCAATGACCGGCCGGCGCCCCGCCGTCCCGCGGCTCCGGGCATTTTCGCCGCCAGATATGCTATAATGCCCTCAAGGAAATAAAATGACCCAGAATGAGAAAAACGGACCCGCTGCATCGCTCAGCGGCGCCCCGCAGGGCGATGAGATCCTGGACGAATACATCAGACCGTGGTGGCAGAACTCGAAGATCTGGCTGGGCGTCACGGTGCTGGTGATCGCGGCGGTCTTTGCCGTGGTCTACAAGAAGACCGTGCTGAACAAGGCGATCACCCCCGCCGAATTGAAGGCGGCCATCCAGCTGTTCGACATCTCCAGCCAGTGGAAGGTCACCGAGAAGGTCAGCGACGAGGATTTCCAGGGGATCATCCTGGCCCCCGAGGTCTCCTTCCGCCTGCGCAACGTCTCAAAAAAGGATTTGAGCTATGTCTTTTTGCTGGGGGTGTTCCGCTTCATGGACAGCGGCAAGGTGATCGGCGAAGGCTACCAAATGACCCTGCGCACGCCCCTGCCTCCGGGAGGCGAGAGCGAGCGCATCACGCTCAACGCCGGCTTCGGCTACCGCGCCACCTCGGCGGCGGCCTTCGACAAGCACAAGCAGGACTGGCGCAACTCCTTCTGCGAGGTGTTCGCCAAGTCGCACAACTCGGGATTGACGATGATCCGGACCTTCTATGTCAGCCGCCGGATCGAAGGCCAGGACCTTGAGGTCGAGATCCGCTAGGGCGGGGCTTATTTCAGCAAGTCGGCGATCTTGTCCTTGAGAGCGCTTCCCCGCAGCTGCGTTGCCGCGATCTTCCCCTGGCGGTCGATGACATAGGTCGAAGGAATGAACTCGACCTGGTACTTCTCGGCGAGCTCGCCTCCCGCCTGGCGGTCGATGACATGGACCCAGTCCATCCCCTTGTCGGCAACGAACTTGCGGGCGGCGTCGAGGTCGCGGTCGAGGCTGACGCTGAGCAGGACGAACTTCCGATTCTTGAAGCTCCTCTGGATGTCGATCAAGTTCGGCACCTCGGCGCGGCAGGGGGGGCACCAGGTGGCCCAGAAATCGAGCAGCACGACCTTGCCTTTCAGGCCGGAGAGGGTCAGCTTTGCCCCTGAAATATCGGTCACGGTGAAGTCGGGCGGTGTGCCACCCGCCTCATGCCCGCGGCAGGAAATTGCCGCCGCCAGGAGGAACACGGCTATCAGGATTGATGATTTTGCTTGTTTCATGTCAATATTATACCACAAAAGGTATGTTTAAAAAACTGCAAGGCCCCGTGGAACTGGCGGACGGTCAGTTGAATGAATCGATCAGCGAGTTGGGGTTCTGTCCTTTTTTTTGGCCGCGGATTTGCCTTCTCCGCAGCGTTGAGCTAGACTGCTGCCCAGGAGCTCGGCAGGGGAGGTGAAAATGACCATCGGCATGATCACCGATTTCGGCGAGAACGATTATTTCGTGGGCACCTTGAAAGGCGTGATCAAGAAGATCAACCCCCAAGCCGGCGTCATTGACATCTGCCACGGCGTGCCCTCGTATTTCATCCCGGGCGGCTCTTACGTGCTGGAAAAAACCTATCGCTTTTTCCCTGCCGGCACGGTTTTCCTGGTGGTGGTCGATCCCGGGGTGGGCACCCAGCGCAAGCTGCTGCTGGCCACGGCCGCCGGCTTCAGTTTCGTCGCGCCCGACAACGGCATCCTGACCCCGATCTTCGATCTGGGCCGGGACGTGCTTGTCCGCGAGATCAACCAGGACCGCTTCTTCCTGATCTCCGGTTCCTCCACTTTTGAGGCAAGGGACCGCATGGCCCCGATCGCCGCCCATCTCTCCCGCGGGGTTCCCGCCTCCGATATCGGCAGCGAGACGGCGGAATACGTTATCAACCTGGAATACCAACCGCAACTGCTGCCTCCCGACCGTATTGAGGGGCGGATCATCTGGGTGGACAAGTTCGGCAACATCATCACCAACGTGCCGGGGAAATGGCTCTTCGAGAAGCTGGGAAGCGGAGGCTTCACGCATTTCTCCTTGCGGCTCAACGATCGGGAGATCCGCGAGTACCGCCGGGATTATGCCTCGGCCAGCGGCCAGCCGTTCCTGCTGATCGGCAGCCACGGCAGCCTGGAGATCGCCATGAACCGCCGCCACGCCTTCCGGGAATTGCAGGCCGCGCTGTACCAGAAGTTCTTCATCGAATTTTCCTGAGCGATTGAATATTCTGGGGAATTGAACTATATTGTTGGCACTTCGGGCTGGCAAGTGAAAAACAGTACAGAGGTGAGAACATGTCGTATCTGCTGGACGTGAAGGAAATACTGGGGTTCGCCGTGTATATTGAAGAACGGGGCTATGAATTCTATGTCGAGGCGATGAAGAAGTTCGGCGAGCCGCGCGCCACCGAGCTCTTCCAGTACCTGGCCGACGAGGAGTTCAAGCATGAAAAGCTCTTCAGGGAGCTGCAGGGCCAGGAGGGCGATGTGAAGAGGGGGGAGCCCGACGCCGAATACCAGGCCTACATGAGGGAGTTCGTCAAGGCCCACCAGCTGGGCGACAGGGAGGCGATCCACGCCAAGCTGGACCGGCTGTCGACCCTGGGGGAAATCCTGGACCTGGCCATGGGCTTCGAGAAGGATTCGATCGTCTTCTTTTCCGAGCTGAAGGAGATGTTCGCCAGGGGCCATACCGCCGCGATCGAGAGGGTCGTCCGCGAGGAGATGGGCCATTTGCGCAGGATCTTCCAGATGAAGCAACAGCTGGGCAGAACCTGAAGCCTTTTCAAGCAAGGCAAGGAGGGAGCATGGAGTTGATGGACCTGTTGGCCAAGCGCCGCGCCTACCGTTCGCTGGCGCCGGCCGCAATCGGCGAGGAAACGGCCCGTGACCTGGCCGCCGCCGCCGCGCTTTCGGCCTCCTGCTTCAACAAGCAGCCCTGGCGCTTCGTCTTCGCCTATGAAAAAGAAGTTCTGGACAAGCTGCTGCAGGCCATGAACAAGGGCAACGAGTGGACGCGGGCTGCATCCATGATCGTCGCCGTCTGCAGCCGCAGGGACCTGGCCTGCGTGGTCAGGGAGCGGGAATACTACCTGTTTGACGCCGGCATGGCCACCGCCTTCCTGATCCTGAGGGCAACCGAGAAGGGGCTGGTGGCCCACCCCATCGCCGGCTATGACGAGGAGAAAGCCAAGGAAGCCCTGGGCGTCCCCGGCGACATGACGCTGATCACCCTGGTCGTCGTTGGCAGGCACCTGCTGCCGCCCAGCGCGCTCTTGAACGAGCAGCAGCGGGAAATCGAGAAGACCAGGCCGGAGCGTTTGCCGCTTGACGAGATCATGAGGCTGAACCGCTTTTAGCCGCAAGGCGCCGGGGCCGGCCGCTACGTGAGTTTTTGCAAGGCTTCCCTGGCCAGCTCGTCGGCGCGGTCGTTCAGCGCAATGTGGCTGTGCCCGGCCACCTTGTGGAACGTGAGGCGGGAAAAACCATCCTTCAGGGCCAGGAGCCGCAGCCAGAGATCCTTGTTCTCCACCGGCTTCTTGCTGGCGTTCAGCCAGCCGTTCCTCTGCCAGCGCAGGTACCATTTCTGCAGCAGGCAATTGGCCAGATAGGCGCTGTCGGTGAACACCGCCACGGCCAGGGCGCGGTTCTTCACCGCCTCCAGCGCCTTGATGCAGGCCAGCAGCTCCATGCGGTTGTTGCTGGTGTTCCTCTCGGCGCCCGAGATTTCCCTGGCCTTGCCTTTGTATTGCAGGACGGCCCCCCAGCCGCCGCGGTTTTGCCGCTGCTGGTTGTTGCTGCAGGCGCCGTCGCAATAGATGACGATCGTGTCCATTTTCAGTTCACCCCGAACTTGGGGGCCATTATAGCCCGTCGGCAAGTGGAAAACAATGAGGGCGTTGCCGTTTTTCCCGACTTGACTTTCATTTTGTTGTGCATTACAGTTTTCCCATCCTCAAGAGAGATGGAAGTGCGATGAGCAAGAAAATTGCCATCATTGATGACGATTGCATCATTCAGGAATCGCTTCAGGAGTTGTTCGGCGACGCGGGCTACCAGGTCTCCAGCGCCAGCGACGGCGCCAGCGGCCTGGAACTGATCGTTCGCGAGAAGCCCGACCTGGTGGTGGTCGACATCCTCCTGCCGCGCATGCATGGCATCGCCCTCTGCGAGAAGCTCAAAGCCAGCGCCGATTTCAGCCACGTTCCGATCATTCTCATGACGGGGGTGTACAAGGACGTGAACCTGCGCATGTACGTTCACAAGGGTCTGGCCGAGGATTTTATCGAGAAGCCTTTCCGCGAACGCGACCTGCTGGCGAAGATCGAAAAGCTCCTGGGCAAGGCCCCGGAAAAAGCCGAGGCCGAGCCCGCGGCGCTTCCCAATGCCGTACCTGAGCGCAGCCAGAAGGACCGGCCTGGCCGCTCGGTGGATCGCGATTTGGACGACCTGGTCAACTGGGCGCACAGCAAGGATATAAAGTAACAGGCTTCCAGGAGATCGAACTCGGTAAACGGTACACGGTATACGGCGTACGGCAAGAGAAGGCAATAGTTAAGAAAAAAATTCCAAATAGCAAATAAATCCCAAGTTCCAAATCCCTATGACCCAAACGTAAGCCCTTTTCAGTTTCTTCTCCTAGTTTTGGTCATTGGTTCATTGGTGCTTTTCTTCACCGTCCACCGTTGACCCTAAACCGTAAACCAAGTTCAATTACCAGGAGACCTGTTGATCACGTTTTTCCGTGGGCCGGATGGTCTCCGCCGTGAGCCATGGCGCGGCCGTGCTCCATGACGCCGGCCAGCAGCGTGGCGCAGAGCTCCGCGCCGGGCAGCGAACCAGGAAAATTGACGATCAGCGTGCGCCCCTTCATGCCGCTGTAGGCGCGGGAAAAAACGGCGTGCGGGGTCTCGCGCAGCGATTCGCGGCGCAGCCATTCGCTGAGCCCGGGAATCTCGCGGTCGCACAGGCGGGCGCAGGTCTCGGGGGTGATGTCGCGCGGCGAGAGGCCGGTGCCGCCGCAGGTCAGGATATAGTCGCGGTCCAGGCGTTCCGTGATCGCCGCGGTGATCGCCTGCGCCTCGTCGGCGACGACCGCCATGGCGATGTCGGCGTCGGGGAACTTCGCCGCGAGTATCTCCCGGATGCGCGGCCCCGACAGGTCGGCATAGGCGCCGGCCGCGGCCCTATCCGAGACGGTAATCACCGCTATCTTGAGCATGGATCCTCCCTCCCTTGAGCACGCGGGCGAAGATGCCCTGCCGGGGCATGATGCAGTCGCCGACGGCGGCATAGATGGCGCAGCGGTCGTGGCACTCCTTGCCGATCTGGGTGATTTCCAGCTGAGCCTCGCCGATCACGATGGCCTCGCCCGCGTGCGCCTGCGTCCAGTCCACGCCGCGGGTGACGATGTTCTCGCCGAAGGCGCCGGGAGCCAGGGCCAGACCCTTGGCGCGCATGGTGTCAATGGCTTCACCGGCCAGGAGCGAGACCTGGCGGTGCCAGGGACCGGCGTGGGCGTCGCCCTCGACTCCATGTCCGGCGCGCAGGACGATCTCAGCGACCTCAATCTTCGCAACGCCCTTTTCCGCGGCGATGCAGACGGCTTCAACCGTGAATCTCATCCTTGCTCTTCTCCAGCAGGGCGATGGCGCCGATGATCATGTTCTTGTCGACCGCCTTGCACATGTCGTACAGGGTCAGGGCCGCGACGCTGACGGCGGTCAGCGCCTCCATTTCGACGCCGGTCCGGCCCTCGCAGACGGCCGTGGCCACGATCTCGACGCCGTCGGCCACGATGTGGAACTGGACGTCCAGCTGCTGGATGGCCAGCGGGTGGCAGAGGGGGATCAGCTCCGCCGTCTTCTTGCCGGCCTGGATGGCGGCGACGCGGGCCACCGCCAGGGCGTCGCCCTTCTGCAGGCGGTTCTCCTGCAGCAGCTCCAGGGTGGCCGGGGCCAGGATGATCTTGCCGCCGGCGACCGCCCGGCGCTGACTGTTCGGCTTGAGGCTGATATCGACCATGCGCGCTTTCCCCGAGTCGTCAAGGTGGGTCATTTTCATCTATCCTCCTATCTGCCAGTTGCCGCGATTGGCGCAGACGCTGCCGCGGGCGGGCTTGGCGGCCGCGGCCTGCATCAGGCTGGCGCGGATGTCGCTGAAGTCCACCGCGATCTCGCGGTCGGAAAACAGGCAGGGCTTGAGCTTGCCGTCCGCGGTGAGGCGCAGGCGGTTGCATACGCGGCAGGAAAGGGGCCTCTCGGCATCCAGCGCGCCCGGCGATGGTTGGGATGTCCTCAGTTCGTGCAGGCTGTAATGATGGATGCGCTGCAGCCGCAGCCCGTTGCCACGGCAGAATTCCCTCAGTGCTTCGACCTCGCCGTCGTTGAAGCCGGGGATCAATACCATGTTGATCTTGGTCTGGGCGAAGCCGGCCGCGGTCGCGGCGCGGATGCCCGCCAGCACCTGGCCGATATCGCCGCCGCGGGTGACCTGCCGGTATTTCTCCGCGTCCAGGGTGTCCAGCGAGATGTTGAGGCGGTCCAGCCCCGCCCGCTTGAGCTCCCCGGCCAGTGGCGCCAGCAGCGTGCCGTTGCTGGTCAGGCTCACCTCGCCGATCCCCGGCACGGCTTTGAGCTCGCGGACCAGGAAGGTGATGTTCAGGCGCAGCAGCGGCTCGCCGCCGGTCAGGCGCACCTTGCCTATCCCCAGCCCTACCGCCGCGGCGACCACGCGGGTGATCTGTTCGTAGGAGAGGATGTCGGCATGGTCCTTCAGGCGGATGCCCTCCGCCGGCATGCAGTAGGTGCAGCGCAGATTGCAGCGGTCGGTCACCGAGACGCGCAGGTAGTCGATCTGGCGGTTAAAGGAGTCGAACATCAACGCGGCTCCCGGCGGCGATCTCTTTCTGGCCCGTCGGCACCTGCAGCAGGCCGTTGGCCCGGGCCAGGGCGTGCAGGTGCGCCGAGCCGTGGTAGGAAACGAGTTCCGCCTTGCCGTGGCGCAGGATGACCGGGATAAAAACCGTCCGCTCGCCGTTGCCGCGGCGGAAGGGGGAGGTCAGGGTCGCCTGCTGCCGGAGCGGCAGATCGTTGTTGCCCATCATCCGCTGCAGCAGGGGCTTGATCAAAACCTCGAAGATCACGAAGGTCGAGACGGGATTGCCGGGCAGGCCGAATGCGCACGGACCGGCAGCGGCCGTCCCCTCGTGGGACTGGCCGGCTGGGGCCGTCCCCTCGTGGGACTGGTCGGCCCGGGTGGAGAAAACCGTGGGCATGCCGGGCTGGACGGCGATCTTCTCGAAGTGCGGGGTAAAGCCCACGCTCCTCATCGCCGCCGGCACGTGGTCGAAATCCCCGGCCGAAACCCCGCCGGAAATGATCAGGATGTCGCATGCCTCCATGGCGGCGTTGATGGCCTCGGCCGTGGCCTCCGCGTCGTCCGCGACCCGCCCCAGCAGCACCGGCACCGCTCCCGCTTCCCGCGCCTGGGCCGAGAGCGAATGGGAGTTGCTATCGTAGATCCGTCCCGGCGCGAGCGGCGTGCCGGGATCGGCCAGCTCCGAGCCGGTGGTGATGATGCCCACCCGGGGGCGTCGGGCCACCGTGGCCTCGGCGCTGCCCAGCGAGGCCAGCAGCGCGACCTGGGCGGGCCGCAGGCGCACGCCCGCGGCTAGGACCAGCTTGCCCGCCGGCAGGTCCTCGCCCTGGCAACGGACGTTCACGTGGAGGTCCTGGGCCACGATCCTCATGAGGCCGTTCTCCTCGGCCGTGCATTCGCGCCGGACCACCCGGTCGGCGCCGGAAGGCATCATGGCCCCGGTCATGATCTTCGCGCATTGGCCAGGCGTAATAACGACCCGCGGCGGCGTGCCGGCGGCGATGGTCTCCACGACACGGAAAGCCGGGGAGGTGTCGCCGGAAATATAGGCGTAGCCGTCCATGGCCGACTTGTTGAATTCGGGGATGTCGCGGGGAGAAAACACGTCTTGGGCCAGGAAGCGGCCGGCAGCTTCCGCCAGCGGCACCATTTCGGGTGCAGGCGAGACCGGGAAGCTCATGATGGCCTTTTCCGCTTCCTCCAGGCTGATCATGGGTTTGGCCGTTATCATAAGGTTCTCGGGCATCTATTGCAGTGAATGCTCTGTGTCTGCATCGTTTCTCCTTTCCAATCGGGGAGGCTGGGCTGTTTCCGGCCCGGCCCTGGCGGTCCATACGCCTAGCCCGGTATGGGTTGCAGGCCTATGAACTCGGAGAAGCTGCATCGTAGCAAAAAGCAGGCCGAAAAGCAAGTGCCGACGCCGTTTCCCCATCCTGATCCCGCCATGGCCCGCGCCGCCCATGCTGGGCAGGGCCAAGGCCTGAAAAAATTGATTTTCCGAATTCTCTAATCTTGTCGGTAATCTACACTGATTATCGCGGTTGCGGGCATCTTGACAATGCCGGCGCCTTGCGCTATATTCACCCCTCGCTCCCTTGATCAAGCAAGACTGCCGGTGACTTCCGCCCAATCCCTGAGTTTCAGGCTGACAAGGCTCGAGAGAAGCTATGAGCGCCAAGACCATTCGTTCACTTGTGCAGAGCTGGGAAACCGTGCGTTTCGAGCTGCTGAACCGCCGCATCTCCGAACTCAACCTGAATCTCTCCGGTTCGCCGGCAGAGGTTTTCGTCCGCCGCCTGCACCGGGAGATGGAGGCCAAGGGCTTCCGTTTCAAGCCCACCGTGTATCTCACCGACAGCTGGGGCTGTCCCGACCGCTCCCCGGTCATCGGCATCCCGTTCTACCTGGCCGATGACCGCCTGGCCCGGATCGAGGAGGAGCAAACGGGGGAGATCGAGGACGACAAGCGCATCATGGCCCTGCTGCGCCATGAGGCCGGCCATGCGGTGAACTACGCCTACCGGCTCTGGCGCCGGCCGGGATGGGAGGGAGTCTTCGGGCGCTTTACCCGCCCCTACCGCGATTTTTTCCGTCCCGACCACCTGAGCCGCGAGTATGTCCGGCATATCTCGGTCCCCCCGCACGGACGCACCTACGCCCAAAAGCATCCCGACGAGGATTTCGCCGAGACGTTCGCCGTCTGGCTGACGCCGCGCTCCGGCTGGCGTTTACGCTACCGCAACTGGCCGGTGCTGGCAAAGCTGCTGTTCGTTGACAAGCTGATGAAGGAAATCCGCCGCCGCGCCCCTGAGAATTCCAGGCTGCGCCTGCAGCGGCCGGCGGCGGCCATGAACCTCCTGCTTGCCGACCATTACGGAAAGAAGGCGGAGCGCTTCCGGCGCGCCGCCCGCGGCTATGTCGATGACCGGCTCCGCGAGGTCTTTCCTCCGCCCCGCGGCGCCATGCTGCGGCCGGCCTCCGAGCTGTTCCGCAAGCTCCACGCGCGCCTGCTCGAGCGCGTCGTCCTCTGGTCGAAGCTGAGCGAGCCCGAGGCCGCGGCCATTCTGCGCAAGCTGGAATCGCGCTCCAAGGTCTTGAAACTGTCCTACCGTCCCGGTCAGGAGGGGGAAAGGACCATGGATGTCGTCTCGCTGGCCGTGGCGATGGCCCTGGACTACGCTTATACCGGGCGCTTGACCGGCTGACGCCGGGTCCGCCTGCGCCGCGGCGCCGCGTCGGGCTTCGTGGAGAAGATCGGCAGGTGCATGTCGTAGGGCGGTCCCTCGAAGGCGGCCCGAATCACCGCCTGCAGCAGCTCGGGATAGGATATCCCCGCCCGCTCGGCCGAGCGGGCCAGCCCGATCCCCTTGTCCAGGCAGGGATTGCAGTTGACTTCCAGCACCCGTGGCAGCCCGTCCTCGTCGAGGCGAACGTCCACGCGGCCGTAGCCCCAGCCCCCGATCACCCGGAAGGCCCTGGCCGCGGTGTCGCTGATCAGCGCCGCCAGGGAGGGCTCGACCCGGGCCGGGCAGATCACCCGCGTGCGCTTGAACTCCACCGAGGTCTCCACCCACTTGGCCGCGTAGGACATGATGGGCGGGATCCCCTGCGGCAGCCGGGTGTAGTCCACCTCGGCCAGGGGCATCACGCGCAGCTTGCGGCCGCCCAGGATGCCGACGTTGAATTCGCGGCCGGGCAGGAAACCCTGGACCAGGGCCGGCTGCTTGTAGGATCCGATCACTTGGCGCACCTGGTCGCGAAGCGCCTTCTTCGTGTGCACCACCGAATCGCGCCCCATGCCGATGCCAGCGTGCTCCTGGCCCGGGTGGACGATGAGCGGGAAATGCCACTTGTGGCCGTCGACGGCGGAGACCCGCTCCAGGAGGGTGGTGTCGGAGGGAATGGGGATTCCCGCCCCCTTCATCAGGCTGAGGGCCATGTACTTGTCGCGGCTCAGCCCGAGGGCGAGGGCGGGGGAGCCGGTGATGGGGTAGCCGAGCATGCGGATGAACGCCGCGAAGCGCATCTCATAGAGGGCGCCGTGGACCACATCGTCGTACTGGTTGAAGATGACATGGGGACGGAGGCGCTTCAGCTTGCGCTGGAGCTTGGACAGGTCCCCGGCCAGGTGGATGATGACCACGTCGTGGCCCAGGCCGCGCAGCGTGCGCGCCATGCGGCGGATCATCAGCCGCAGGTGATGGCCCGAACTGCTGTCGCTTGAAGCGGCCTCGTGCTGGGCTTCCTCGTAGGAGTTGTAAGCGATCGCGACCCGGAGTCGCTTCATGCCGTCTTTCCGCTTTTCATGTTCCTATATCTTAAAACAAATCACGGCCGACTGCAACCGTTGGCTAGGCGAATGCCTGGCAGGGGAGAGCGCGGAGGCGGCCGCCCTGTTCAGGGCGCTGCGGTCAAAAGCGGAACGGCGCGCTTGGGGCGGGTTTCACTCGTAGCGCAGGGCCTCGATGGGATTGAGCGCCGCGGCCTTGCGCGCCGGGTAGTAGCCGAAGAAGACGCCCACGGCGCCGGCGAAGCCGAAGGAGAGCAGGACGTTGGCCGGCACGATGACCATGTTCCAGTCGGTGGTAAGGTCGAGGATCCAGGTGGCCAGGAAACCCAGCAGCACGCCGATCAGGCCGCCGGAGAGGCTGAGGACGATGGCTTCAATGAGGAACTGCACCAGGATGTCGCGGCTGCGGGCGCCGATGGCCATGCGGATGCCGATCTCATGGGTGCGCTCGGTGACCGAGACCAGCATGATGTTCCGATGGAGGCCAGCAGCACGGTCAGCACGCTGGAGGTTTCCTGGGCCGTGGAGGCGATGTCGGTCTGGTTGCGCACGGTGAAGTCGTCGTCGCCGCCCTCAAGGATCTTGTGCGCTTCGCGCAGGATCGCGGTGACCTCGGCCTGGGCCTGCTCCATCTGCTCGAGCGAGACGGCCCGGGCCAGGATCTGGTTGACGTGCACGTGGCCGGACCCGCTCAGGCGGGTCAGCACGGTGGAATAGGGGGCGATGATCAGGTCGTCCTGGTCCATGCCGAAGGAGCTCTGCCCGCGCTCTTTCAGCACGCCGATGATCTTGAAGGGGACGTTGCGCACGCGCAGCTGCTGGCCGACCGGATCCTCGTCGGGGAACAGGTTCTTGACGACGGTCAAGCCGATGACGCAGACCTTGTTCTGGGCGCGGACGTCGGTTGCGGAGAAGAAGTCGCCGGAGCTCAGCGCCCAGTCGCGGATCTCCAGGTACTGCTCCGACACGCCCCAGACGCTCGAGTTCCAGTTGCCGCTGCCGCCGATGAGCTGGGCGCCGGAGCGCACCATCGGCGAAACGGCCTGGATCAGCGTGGCGTTCTTCTTCAGCCGCTCAACGTCATCGAGGGTCAGCTGCACTCCCGCGTCGGGCCCCATGCGCACGCCGCGCGACTGCATGGAGCCGGGGAAGATGGTGAGCAGGTTGGTGCCCATGCTGGCGATCTGGTCCTGGATGCGCTTCTCCGCCCCCTTGCCGATGGCCACCATGGCGATGACGGACGCCACGCCGATGATGATGCCCAGCATGGTCAGCAGGGTGCGCATCTTGTTCTTGACGATCGACTTGAATGCCACCTTGATCAGGTTCTTCCACTTCATGGGCGCTCTCCTTGGCTGGCGGCCTGCCAGCGGCTCGGCTCCAGGTCGCGGACGGCGTCGTGGGGCCGGGGCACCGCCTGGTCGCGGATGATCCGTCCGTCGCGGAACTCGATGACCCGCTTGCAATAGTCGGCGATGTCGTGCTCGTGCGTCACCATGATCAGGGTGATGCCCAGGCGGTTCAGCTCCTGGAAGGTGGCCATGATCTCGACGCTGGTGCGCGAGTCGAGGTTGCCGGTGGGCTCGTCGGCCAGCACGATGGCCGGCTGGTTGACCAGGGCGCGGGCGATGGCCACCCGCTGCTGCTGTCCGCCGGACAGCTGATTCGGGAAATGATGGGCCCGATCGGCCAAGCCCACCCGCTCCAGAGCCTGGCGGGTCAGCTTCTCCACGTCGCCGATGTCCTGCCGCCGGGAATAGAGCAGAGGCAGTTCGACATTCTCGAAGGCGGTCGTCCGCGCCAGGAGGTTGAAGCCCTGGAAGACGAAGCCGATCTTGCGGTTGCGGATGTCGGCCAGCTGGTCGTTGTCCAGCTCGTTGACATGGATGCCGTCGAGGTAGTAGTCGCCGCGAGTGGGGTGGTCCAGGCAGCCGAGGATGTTCAGCATGGTCGATTTGCCCGAGCCCGAGGCGCCCATGATGGCCACCATCTCGCCGGGGGCGATGCGCAGGTCGATCCCTTTCAGGGCCTCGACCTGGACCTCGCCGCTGTCGTAGATCTTCGTGATACTTTGGGTACGGATGACGGCGCTGGCATCGTTCATGTGCCGCTCCTGCGGGGCCGCATCACAGGATCCTCATGCGTGGCATCGTTCTGGCGGCCTGCTCGGCGGCGGTCAGGTTGATGGCCTTGATGACCTGCATCCCTTCCTTGAGCTCGTCGGAGCGGATCTCGGTCATCTGGCCGTCGCTGATGCCGGTCCGCACGCGGACCGCCTTCAAGCCGCCGGACTCGTCGAGGAGCCAGATCAGCGCCACGTCGCGCGGCCGGCCGTTGCCGCCGCCACCCGGGAAGCCCCCCATGCCCATGGCCATGGGGAAGGATGGCCTGCCAGGCTGTCCGGGAGTCGCGCCGGAGGCGCCGGCGGTTCGGCTTTTCATCCGCTCGGCAAACTGCTTTTTCAGGACGGCGAGCATGTCCTCGCTGGGCTTGAGGCGCAGGGCGGCGTTGGCCACGCGCAGGACATGCTTGGCCTGGCCGACCAGGAAATCGATGGTGGCGGTCATGCCGGGAAGGAGCACGCCGTCCTCGTTGGCCACGCTGACGACCACCGTATAGTTGACCACATTGTTCACCACGGCCGGCTCCAGGCGGATCTGGCTGACCTTCCCGGAGAATTTGCGGCTGGGCTGGGCCTGGACCGTGAAGCGCACGTCCTGCCCCTCCTGGATCTGGCCGATGTCGCTCTCGTCGACATTGGCCAGGATCTGCATCTTCTGTAGATCGTTGGCGATCAGAAACAGGGTGGGAGAGGAGAGGCTGGCGGCCACGGTCTGGCCGACGTCGACGCTGCGCGAGATGACGATGCCGTCGATGGGGGCGGTGATGGAGGCGTAGCCGAGGTTGATGCGCGTACGCTCCAGGCTCGATTGGGCCGATTTCAATGTGGCCATGGCCAGCTCATGATTGACCTGGGCCTGCTCGAGATCGTTCTTGGTCTTGATGTTTTCCTTGAAGAGATACTGCATGCGCTCGAGGTCCTGCTTGGCCTGCTTCAGCTGGGCCCTGGCCTTTTCATAGGAGGATTCGGCCTCCGAGACCGCCATCTGCAGCGATGAGGTGTCGAGCATGGCGATCAGGTCGCCTTTCTTCACCATCCGGTTGAAGTCGGTGTAGATTTTGGCAATGCGTCCCGATACCTGGGTGCCGACCTGGACCGTGGTGACGGCGCCGAGGGTGCCGGTCGAGGAGACCACGGCCTCGAGGTCGCCGCGGTCAATCGGGGTCATGGTGTACCGGCTCTGGGTTTCATCACCTTTCCGGGTGAGAATCCAGGCTAGCGCAGCCAGCAGCAGTGCGGCCGCGATGATCATGACGGTCCTTCTTTTGCCCTTGAATATGCCCACAGTTTCCTCCTGGGTGTTGAAATCCTTATATGATGCACTACCCGCCTTGGCTTTCAGGACGGTAGTACGGCTCAGCGGCCCCAAAGGTTTTTTCCAGCCGGGAAACAATCGCCGCGGCGTTTTCTTGCAGGGGCGCTTGATTTTCTTCGTAGGTGCGGGTATCCTGTTCAAGGAGACAGTCATGAAATGGCAGGAGTGGCGACGCATGGATCCCGGGCCCGTCTCCCGGGTGGAAGCCGTGGACCTGTTCCGCTTCTTGGTCCTGTTTTTCATGATCCAGGGGCACCTGTTCCGCGCCTACCTGCTGCCGGCGATCCGCCAGCTGCCTTGGTACAAGGTCCACGAGGTGTTCCACGGCTTCGTCGCCCCCGGCTTCCTGTTTGCCGCCGGCTTCGCCGCCTTTCTTTCCTTCCACAACAAGAGGCAGAATTACATCCGCCTGGACCCCTCCTTCTTCAAGCGCCTGCGCCGCATTCTCTTCGTCATCGCCATCGGCTACTGGATCCACCTGCCCTTCTTTTCGCTGGGCAAGACGGTGCAGGCCATCCGCCTGGGAACCGCCAATGCCGCTGAATTCCTGAGTGTCAATATCCTGCAGTGCATCGGAATCGGCCTCCTGCTCTTCACCCTGCTGGCCGTGCTGCTCAAGAGCGAAAAGGCGGTCGTGCTGGCCACCGCCCTGGCCGGGGCCCTGTTCTTTTTCCTGGCAGGCCCGATGCAGGGTGTTCACCTCCATCCGGCGCTCGACCCCTTTTTGAACTACAACGCCCTTTGGCAAGCTCCCGGGGGTGCCCGCACGGTTGCCTCCTTCTTCCCCATCTTTCCCTGGGTGGGTTACCTGTGCATCGGCATCGTGGCGGCGTATCTCTATACGCAGCTGAAAAAGGAGGTCTTCTTTCGGCTGCTCCTTGGCCTGGGCATCGTATTCTTTCCCTGGTTCTTCTTCCATTCCAGCACGTTCTATTTCAAGGCCGAGCTGACCCTGAGCGGCAACCTGAACAAGATCGGCGGCATTTTTCTCCTCTTGTGCTGCAGCGACTGGCTGCTGCGGCGTTTTGGCGGGCGCTTCCTGGACCTGCTGAAAAAGGCCGGGAGCGAGTCGCTTTTCGTCTATGTGCTGCACCTGTTCCTAATTTTCAATTCCTTTTTCCGGCGCGGCTTGATGCCGCTTTTCGAGAACCGGCTGGATGTGGCGCAAGCGCTGCTGCTTTTCCTGGTCCTGCAGCTGGTGGTCTTCGCCTTGTCGCTCGCCTATCATCACATCAAGGAAAAGCAGCCGCGGCTGTGGCGCTGGGGTTTTACTATCTTCTGGGCGGTTTTCCTGCTGCTGTTCGTCTTGCGCCCCCACTGAGCGCGCCCGGCAAGAAAGTGAGACCCGGTACTTTCTCCTCTTTCATTTGCTTTTTCTTGATGATATAATCAGCGGGTCTGGAGGTATGGATGAAGAGGATTTTATCGTGCCCTGGCGCGGTTTTCCGCCTCATCATGAGGTAGGTTCATCATCCACGGGAACGGATGATCCCCGAGTGAAGCATACCCTGCGTCGTTGGCACTGACCGCCTCCGGGACACGCGGACATGAAACGCAAAGAGATTGTCCTGATCAAGGAAACCAAGCAGAACGAGTTCGTCCGCAAGATCATGGACTCCATCGCCCCCTTCCTGTCCATCCGCCCCGGCGACCGCGTCGCCATCAAGATCAACCTGTCGGGCGCCAAGGAGATCTACGCCAACACGCACTACGAAACGGTCGACTCCCTGATCCAGTACCTGCGTGACAAACTGGCCATCCAGCGCATCGCCGTCGTTGAAGGCTCGGACGGTGCCTTCTTCTCCGCCAAGACCACCTGGGACATCTTCTACAAGTTCAAATACAAGGAAGTAGAGCTGCAGGGGGCCACCCTGGGCGACCTGGATGAACTGCCCCATGAGCACAGCCTGCAGGTCGAGACCATCAGCGGGCCGCAACAGGTGCAGTTCTGCCGCTACCCGGCCGATTACCTGATCCTGGTAGTCCCGCCCAAAACACACAACATCTTCCCTGTCTCGCTCTCCATCCCCAACCTGATCGGCTTCGTCAAGCCCGAGCAGCGGGTGCTCATGTTCGGCGCCTCGGCCCAGGAGATGAAGCGCATCAACTTCTCCCAGAGCGAGAAGTATTTCCAGCTGGTGAGCTTCGCCAACCGCAACTTCGTCGCCCTGCTGAAGCAGATTCCGCCGTCGCTGGTGCTCATCGACGGCCTCTATGGCATGGAGGGCAAAGGCCCGATCAAGGGCAGCCCGGTTTTCCACGGCTTCGCCATCGCCTCCGAGGACCCCGTGGCCGCCGACGCCCTGGCCACCCATGTGATGGGCTTCAGTCCCGACGACGTTCCCTACCTCGACATGGCCTTCCGCGCGGGGCTGGGCAACAACCGCTGGCAGAACGTCATCGGCAGCGATCCCCAGCTGGTGAAGTTTCCCTATCGCCCCCACCCGCTGTTCCAGCGCCAGCGCAAGTACCGCGAGCGCGCCGCTGCGTCCGCGCCGGGAGAACCGCTTCCGTCCCCGGCGCCGCCCGCGGAGGAGGGGCCCGCCGCGATCAAGTAAGCCCCCCTGCTCAGCCGGGGCGCTCGCGTCGGGTGGCCGCCTTCCTGATCTCTCCGATCTTGCGGGCGATCGGGCGCAGGTGCGTCCCCGACCAGTATATTTTCGCGCAGCGGCCGCAGCGCTGGAAGGCGTTTTGGGTGCAGAAGACGTAGGGCGGAACGAGATCTCTCACCTTGTCTTTCTCGATTGGAGACAGTTCGCCGTTGCACAGCGAGCAGCGGGGCGGCAGCATGGTGCGGTCGAGGCCGTACGCCGCGACAAGCTCTTCCAGCTGCTGGCGCGGATGAACTCCATTCACCAGGCGGCTGGTGCCGGCGGGCATGAGCCCGTGCAGCTCCACGTCCTTGGTCAGCAGCACCCGGTTCTCCCCGAGGCACAGCTTTTTCAGATCGGCGTCGTCGGCCCCGTTGTCGTAGAAGGTGTCGATGCCCAGCAGGCGCAGCCACCTGGCCGTGCGCCCCAGCATGACGTCGCAGGCGAAGCGGGGCGGCAGGCGCATAAGATGAGCTCAGCGAAGAGAAGGGAAGAGAGAGGGAAGAACGAGGGAAGAGAGAGTGGGAAAAAGCGCTAAAAGTAACTCTGCCAGTGCTTTTTCACTCTGCCTTTCCCTCACTCTTCCCTCTGCCTTCCCTCTCTCCTCCCTTGGAACTGTTAGTATTCCTTGTCGCTGCTGGCGCGGGCGGCGCGGTTGTGGGCCCAGCTGCGTACTTTCTTGATCTGCTCCTCCATGGTGGTGGCCAGGGGCACCGAGGAGCCGAAGATGACGAAAAGGTCGTCCTCTTTCAGCTTGCGGCCTTCGGCGAAGGCTTCGTACATCCCCGAGATGATCACCTGCTCGATCTCCGAGCCCGACCAGTTCTTGGTGATCTGGGCCAATTGCGGGATGTTGAAGTCGCCGAGGTCGTTGCCGCGCTTGCTCAGGTGGATCCTGAAGATCTCCTCCCTTTCCTTGCGCGTGGGCAGGTCGATGAAGAAGATCTGGTCGAAGCGGCCGCGGCGCAGCAGCTCGGCCGGCAGCAGGTCGATGCGGTTGGCCGTGGCGGCGATGAAGATCTCCGAGGTGTGCTCCTGCATCCAGGTGAGGAAGTAGCCCAGGATGCGCGAGGAGGAACTGTCGGTGGTCTTGTCGCTGATGCCGCTCTCGATCTCGTCGATCCAGAGGATGGCCGGGGCCACCGAGTCCATGGTCTTCAGCGAGCGGGCGAAGACGTCCTCGGGAGGACCGGCGATCCCGGAATAGACCAGGTTCATGTCCATGCGGAACAGGGGCAGATTCCAGAGGGTGGCGATGACCTTGGAGGCCAGGCTCTTGCCGCAGCCGGTGACTCCCATGGTCAGAATGCCCTTGGGCTTGTCCAGGCCGAATTCGCGGGCCTCCTTGGAAAAGGCCTTCTTGCGCTTCATGAGCCAGTCCTTCAGCTTGTCCAGGCCGCCCATGTCCTCCATGGTCAGGGCGTGGGTGAAATACTCCAGGACGTTCTCCTTGAGGATCAGCTGCTTCTTCTCCATGTGGATGGCCTCGATCAGGCCGATATGGATGCGCGGCTGCCCCTGGAAGGCCTTCATGTACGCCTTGGTCGCCTCGTCCAGGGTCAGACCCTGCACGGCGGTGACGAAGTGCCGCTGTTCCTCATCGCGGAGCTGCACCTGGGCCCCGGCCTTGGCCAGAGAGTCGAGGAACCTGGCGAAAAGCCCCTCCAGCTCCTCGTAGTCGGGCAGGTTGAAGTGAACGATGTCGATCTCCTTCCTCAGGCTCGCCGGCAGGTAATCGTCGGGAGAGACGAGGAAGAGGAACTTGCGGCTGCCCTTGAACTGCAGGTAGCATTCGCGGATTTGCCGCACCAGATCGAGCTCCTGGCGCAGCCGCGGGCTGAGGTCCTTGAAGATGTAGAACGCGGGCTCGCCGCCCTTCAGCGCCAGGTCCAGGGCGACGGCGGGATCCTTGCTGCCCGGGGCTGCAGCGTCGTTGCGGCTGAGGCCGTTGTGGCTGTCCCAGGAATAGACGTTCTGGTTCTTGAGGGTCTGCTGGCAGAGTTTCTTCAACAGGCCCTCGACCCGCTTCTCCTCGAAGGAGACGACCTGCACGATCGGCTGCCCGGCGAGCAGGGAATCCTTGATGCGGCTGATGGATGGATTCATTCGACGACCTCCAGGCTGCCAAAGTCGAGGACCTCGCCATAGGTGAAGACCACGGTGCGAATGCGGCTGCGGATGGCGAAGAAGTTCGCGTTGTAGTACAGGGGGACATAGAGGGCCTCGCTTTCCAAGGCGGCGCTGATCTGGGCCAGCGACCGGGTCTCCTCCATGGTCTGCGAACTGGGCAGGGAGTCGATCCGGGAATTGAGCTCGGGGAGGGCGAAGCCAAAAACGTTGTAGTAGCCGTTGGGCTCCACCAGATGGGTCAGGAAATGGTAGGCGGCGGGATAGTCGGGGATGCCCCCCAGCATGACGCTGGTGCGCGTCCGGTAGATGCGGTTGGTGAAATAGTCGTACTGGTCGCTGACGGGGATGACCTGCGCCTCGATGTTGAATCGGGCCAGCGCCCGGGCGATGTGCTCGGCCACAAGCTGCCGTTCATCGGCCAGGGTGAGGATGGTGAAGCGGATCTTGCCCGGCGGCAGCTCGGCGCGGATCGTGGCCGCCAGCGAATAGTCCATGCGGTAGTACGGGTTGTGTCCCAGTTGTCCGAAGGGCATCATGGAATGGGCCGGCACGGCCTGGCGCCGGAAGACCTTTTCCACCAATTCCTCGCGGTCGATGCCGTAGTTGATCAGCTGGCGCACGCGGCGGTCGCGCGTCTGGGCGTTTTCGCCCGGGTTCAAGACCAGGAAATTGAGGATGTTGGGGGAGGAATTGACCACCCGGAAGTCGGGCTTGGCGGCGAATTCGGGGATCTCGCCGTGGGTGATGAGCAGGATATCAAAGGCTTCCTTGCATGGGGAGGCGATGGCGGTATTGGCCGAGTAGAAGTCGATCGCTGCCACGTTGCCGCTGGGGGCGAAATAGTCGGGATTGCGCTCCAGCCGGAAGACGTTGAACTTCTGGGCGCGCAGGGTACGGGTTTCCCGGCCGACCAGCCGGAATGACCCGGTGCCGACCGGCCGGTCGCGAAAGGTCGCTTCATCCAGGCCGGCGTAGTCCCGGGGCACGATCGCCGCGTATTCGGCGGCCAGGAATTGCAGGAAGAACTTGAAGTTCTTGCTGAGCCGGATGCGAACGGTCTGCGCGTCGAGCGGCTGCAGGCCGCTCACCCGGGGGGCGCGCCCGGACAGGAAGTCCCGGTAGCCTTCGATGCATTTGATCTCGGCGTACTTGTCGCTGGCCTTGAGGATCAGCTGCTCCAGGGTGAAGACCACGTCGGCCGCGCTGAAGGCCCGGCCGTCGTGGAAGCGCACGCCGCGCCGGAGGCGGAAGGTGTACTCGCGGTGATCGGGGGAGATGGTCCAGCTCTCGGCCAGCTCCGGGGCCAGGCTGCCCAGGTAGTTCGCCTTGACCAGGTTGTTGAAGATGATCTCGGTGAACTGGCCGTCGACGAAGACCTGCCCTTCGCTGGGGATCAGTGACCGCGGCTGGGGCAGGATGAACGCCTGGATGCGCGCCGGCTTGTTTTTAGCCTGCGCCTTGGGGGCGCCGCCGGGAGAGCCGCAGCAGGACAGGACGGCAATCAGCGCCGAGGAGAGGAGCAGGACTTTCTTCAGGCAGGCCATCGTTCCCCTCAGATCCTGAGGTTCAGGGCTTTGGCCACGACGGTGAACTCGGCGGGAAGCGTTGCGCCGATCTCGCCGTCGTACTCGATGTGGACCTCGTCGGGAGACTCCACCCGGACCTGCCGGGCCTTCAGGATAAGGACCTTGGGATGGCGGTCGATGGCGCCGGAGTAGAGCAGGCGCGAATTGGCCAGGATCTCCAGCCTTTTCATGGGTTCGATGAGAACCAGGTCGAAAACGCCGTCGTCGGGCTCGGCCCGGGGAGCGATGACCATGCCGCCGCCGAAGATCCTGCCGTTGGCCACGGCGCCGATCATGTACTCCCCCTGCAGCCGCCGGCCGTCGTCGAGGGTCAGCTGCACCTTCTTGCTCCGGTAGCTCATCATGGTGGAGAGCAGGCCGCGGTAGTAGGTGAGAGGGCCGCGGCGCGTGGACTGGATGGCGGAGATCCTGCGGATCACCTCCGCTCCCAGTCCGAAGTCGGCCACGTTGATGAAGTACTGCGTTTTCGGCTGGTTGGCGCCAACCGGGCCGTCGTAGCGGATGCATCCCATGTCGATCCTGCGGTTCCCCGAGTTCTTGATGTGCGCGGCCGATTTTTCGAAGTCGCCGGGGACCTTCATGAAGCGGATGAAATCCGAGCCCGTCCCCGAGGGAATGATGCCCACGGCCGCCTCGCGGTTGATGGCCTGCCCGGTCACGGCGTGGAGGTAGCCGCTGCTGATCTCGTTCAGCGTGCCGTCGCCGCCGACGCCGATGAGCAGGTCGAAGCCGTCCCGCAGCAGGTCGCGGGTGATCTCGGTCGCCTGGCGGGGCTTCTCGGTGAAGATGTATTTGAATTCCCGGAAGTGCGAGCGAATGGCCGCCTTGATCGTTTCCCAGTGCTTTCCTGTACGGCCGCGGGCCGAGCAGGGATTGACGATGACGTGGACCTTGTTCACCGGCGTTCACTCCCGGCCGGGCGCAGGATGCGGCGGGCGGCCAGGCCGGCGATCGCCCCGGCGACAATGGCCAGCAGGAGGAACAGGCCGATGGCGATGACCATCATCGCCTTGAACGGGCCGCTGGCCATGGCCTCGGCCTGGCCGTCGGCAAGGAACGGCGCCAGGGCCCGCGCCGACTCGACCATGGCGTCGAGCTTTTCCTGGGTCATGCCGATCATGGTCACGATGCCGACGAGAGAGAAGACCCCGCCTCCGGCGAGGCCGCTCAGGGCTCCGGCCAGCAGGGCGTCGCCGCGGCCCAGGGAGGGGTTCTGGCGGTAGAGCAGGTGCACGGTCAGCCCGGCGCCCAGGACGATCCAGGTCATGAAGAATAGGTTGAGCAGGTTCAGCCCGGGGAAGATGGACAGAATCCCGGAGGCGCCGCCGCCGATCAGCACGCTCTTGCCGAGTCCTTGGATTGGCTTGGGGTTGGCTTCAGGCAAAGGGCATCCCTAGTTGAGGACTTCCAGGGTCCCGCCGATGTCGGAGGGCAGGGTGTCGGTGATGATGGTCTTTCCCGCCGTGGTCGTGTACTTGTAGATCTTGGTCCTGGTGCGGGAAGGCGGCGAGGAGAACGACTCGCTCATGCCCATCAGCGACAGAACGCGGCGGATGTAGTTCCGGGTCTCGCGATAGGGCGGGACGCCCTTGTGTTTGCTGACCGCTTCTTCGCCGGCATTGTACGCCGCCAGGGTCAGGGGGATGTTGCCGCTGTATTTTTCGTAGAGGTACTTCAGGTGCCGCACGCCGGCTTCGATGTTCTCGTGGGCGTTGTAGCGGTTGATCACGCCGTACTGCCGGGCCGTGTCACGCATCAACTGCATGATGCCCACCGCCCCCTTGGGGGAGACGGCGAACGGATTGAAGCTCGATTCGGCCTTGGCTACGGCGATGACCAAATCCTGACGCAGGTCGTGCTTCTGGGTCAGGGTCTGGATCTTCTGCTGGTAGGAGAGGGGCACCGCGTGGGAGCGGGGGGGACGGAGAACGGTGAGCCCGTCCCTGCCCCCGGAGGCGCGGTCCAGGGTATTGGAGAGGACGATGTGGCCGTTCTTGTCCTGGCGGACTACCAGGGCGGCGAAAAGGGAGCCGCCGATGAGCCAGGCGCCGCAGAAAACGATGATGTTACGCTTCATGCTCTTCCTGCAAGGCGCGGCCGATCCGCTCCTTCAAACCCTCCGGGTCAGCGATGGGTTCGCCGCCCGCCTGGGCGAAGTCGCTCCTGCCGCCGCCCTTGCCGTTGATCATGGGGGCGACCTTGCGAATGATTATATTCGCGTTGAATTTGGCTGTCAAGTCCTTGAAGACCGAGGCCACGACCAGCGAACGCCCTTCGCCGCTGGCGAACAGCACGGCCACCCCGCGGCAGCGATTCTTGATGTCGTCGGCCAGGGCGCTGAGGGCGTCGCGGTCGAGGTCCGGTTGCGAGGCGATGACGACGGGTACGCCACGGATCGGCCGCGAGCTCCTGATCAGGCCCTCGACATCGGTTGGACCGGCGGTCGCCCCTCGTTTCAGCTGTTTTTCGCCTTCCTTGGCGCGGGCCTCGATCCCCTTCAGGAAAGCGAGCACGCCGTCGGCCTTCTGGCCGAAATGGCCCAGCACCTGCTGGAAGGCGCCCAACTGCCGCTCGATGTACGAAAGGGCCGCCGCGCCGGCCACGGCCTCGATACGGCGGGTTCCCGAGGAGACCGAACTCTCGCCGCTGATCTTGAACAGCCCGATCTCGCCGCTGGCCTCGAGATGCGTGCCGCCGCACAGCTCCTGCGAAAAATCGCCCAAGGAGATGACGCGCACGGTGTCGCCGTATTTCTCCTCGAAAATGGCCATGGCGCCCGAGCGCAAGGCGTCCTCGTAGCGTTCGCTGCGCCGGGCCACGGGGATGTTCTCGCGGATCTTCTCGTTGACCAGGCGCTCCACCTTCTCCAGCTCCTCGCCGGAGACGGGACCGAAGTGGGTGAAGTCGAAGCGCAGCTTGTCGGGGCCGACCCGCGAGCCGGCCTGCTTGACGTGCAGGCCCAGGACCTCGCGCAGGGCGGCGTGCAGCATGTGCGTGGCGGTGTGGTGCACGGCGATCTGCTGGCGCCGCGCCGCGTCCACCTCCAGGCGCACCCGCTCGCCGGTGCGCAGCCCCCCTTCGCCGACCTGGGCCTCGTGCAGAATCGCCCCGCCCGGGGCCTTGCGCGTGTCGCTGACCGTGAAATAGGCGTCGGCGCTCTTGCCGCTGCCGCTGTCGCCGACCTGGCCGCCGCTCTCGGCGTAGAATGGGGTGCGGTCGAAGACCAGGATGCCCTTCACGCCCGCGGCGAGGCGCTCGACTTTTTTACCCTCGACAAAGGCGGCCAGGAGCACGGCGTCGGACTGCAGATCGTCGTAGCCGGTGAATTCGCTGCGCAGGCTCTCGACGCCCTCGAGGCGGACGGCCTCGCGGCGCTTCTCCTGCAGGCTGAGGCGCGAACGTTCCTTCTGCCCCTGCAGCTCGCGCTGGAAGGCTTCGAAATCGATGCCCATGCCTTTCTCCTGGGCCAGGTCGCGGGCGAAGTCCAGGGGGAAGCCGTAGGTGTCGGACAGGCGGAAGAGGGCGTTGCCCGGCAGGAGCTCCTGTTTCTGCGCGCTGGCCTCGGCGAGCAACTCCTCGAAAAGCTTCAAGCCGTTGGCCAGGGTGCGGTTGAAGCGCTCCTCCTCCATGGCGATCACCTTGGCGATGAATTCGCGGCCGGGCTCCAGCTCCGGGTAGAACGGCTTCATCACCTCGACGACCGTGCTGCTGAGCCGGTGCAGGAAGCTGCCGGCCAGGCCCAGCGCCTTGCCGTGCTTGACGGCGCGGCGCAGCAGCCGGCGCAGCACGTAGCCGCGGCCTTCGTTGGCCGGCATGATGCCGTCGGCGATGAGAAAGGTGAGGGCGCGGACATGGTCGGCCACCACGTTGAGGTCCACCTGCAGGGCCGGGTCGGCGGCGTCGATAGCGGCCAGCTCGGCGGTGCGGGCGATGAGCGGGGCGAACAGGTCGGTGCGGTAGTTGCTGGCTACCCCCTGCAGGACGGCGGCCAGGCGCTCCATGCCCATGCCGGTGTCGATGGAGGGCGCGGGCAGCGGGTGCAGCGCACCCTGCGCGTCGCGGCGGTACTGCATGAACACCAGGTTCCAGATCTCGACAAAGCGGCGGTTGCCATCGGCGGGCTCCTCCGGGCCGAATCCGGGGCCGCGGTCGTAGTGGATCTCCGCGCAGGGGCCGCAGGGGCCGGTATCGCCCATCTGCCAGAAATTGTCCTTCTCATCCAGGCGGCGGATGCGCGCCCGCGGCACGCCGATGCGCTCCTCCCAGATGCGGAAGGCCTCGTCGTCGTCGCGGAAAACGGTGACCCACAGGCGCTCGGGCGGCAGCAGGAAGTGCCGCGTCAGCAGCTCCCAGGCATAGGCGCAGGCTTCCTCCTTGAAGTAGTCCCCGAATGAGAAGTTGCCGAGCATCTCGAAGAAGGTGTGGTGGAAGTCGGTGCGACCGACCTCGTCGAAGTCGTTGTGCTTGCCCGACACGCGCATGCACTTCTGGATGCTGACGGCCCGCCGGTACTCGCGTTTTTCCTCCTGCAGGAAAACGCCCTTGAACTGGTTCATGCCGGCGTTGGTGAAGAGCAAGGTCGGGTCCTTGGCCGGAACCAGGGGCGACGAGAGAACGCGCTGGTGGCCCAGCTTCTGGAAAAACTCGTAGAACGTGCGGCGGATGTCGGCGTTGGACGTCATCAATCGATTTCCAGCAGGTTATGGTCGCGGGTGGTATCCTCGGGCATCTTTTCCGGGGCGCCGCCGCCGATCTCCGACATGCGCTTTTCCATCTCCTCCATGGACATGTCCTTGGCGCTCTGCACGCCGATCTTCTTGAGTTTGAACTCGTCGGGGTTGCTGGCCCATTTCAGCGCCTCGTCGAAGGAGATGAAGTTCTTCTGGTAGAGGGAATAGAGCGACTGGTCGAAGGTCTGCATGCCGTACTGCGAGATGCCCTGGGAAATGGCCTCCTTGATCAGCTTGGTCTTTTCCTGGGTGACGATGCAGTCCTGGATGAATGGGGTGCTGATGAGGATCTCGACGGCCGGCACGCGGCCCTTGTCGTCGGAGCGCGGCAGCAGGCGCATCGAGATGATGGCTTTGAGAACGGCGGCCAGCTGGATGCGGATTTGCTTCTGATGGTGGGGGGCGAACATGGAGATGATGCGGTTGACCGTCTCCGGCGCATCCAGGGTGTGCAGGGTGGAAAGGACGAGGTGGCCGGTCTCGGCCGCCAGCAGCGCCGTCTCGATGGTCTCCAGGTCGCGCATCTCGCCGACCAGGATCACGTCGGGGTCCTGGCGCAGGGCGCTGCGCAGGGCCTTGGCGAAGTCGTTGGTGTCGGAGCCCACCTCGCGCTGGTTGATGATGCTCTTCTTGTCACGGTGCAGGTACTCGATGGGGTCCTCGATGGTGACGATGTGCTCGATGCGATGGATGTTGATGTAATCGATCATCGCCGCCAGCGAAGTGGACTTGCCGCTGCCGGTGGTGCCGGTGACCAGGACCAGGCCGCGCATCTCCTGGGAGATCCGCTCCAGGACCAGGGGCAGGTTCAGGTCGGTGATGCTCTTGATCTGGGTGGGAATGACGCGCAGCACCATGCCCACCGCGCCCCGCTGGTAGAAGACGTTGCAGCGGAATCGGCCCAGGCCGGGGATGCTGTAGGCCATGTCGATCTCGTGGTCGCGCTTGAACTTGTCCTTCTGCTCGCTGTTCATCATGGCGAAGGCCATGGCGATGGTGTCTTCGGGCATCAGGCGCTTCAGTTCCACCAGGGGGTGCAGCAAGCCGTTGATGCGCACCACCGGGTGGTTGCCGACTTTCAGGTGCAGGTCGGAAGCCGACCGTTCCACGCTGATTTTCAACAGATCGTCGATGTTCATGTGCCGCTCCTCCTGAATGCAAAATATTATACAACACAATGCGGCAAACTGGAAGAAAATGCTATAATGACGGACATGAAGGCCTCTGCCCCTGTGGCCGCCTGCGCGCTGCTGCTCCTGCTGCCCGCCTGCGCCCGCGTCCGCGTCCAGCGGCTGGAGGTCGCCCCTGTCGCCGCGCCCGCCTCCGCCGCCAGGGGAAGTGGCGAGGTGCTCCAGACCGGCGTCGCTTCCTGGTATGGCGCCGATTTTCACGGCCGGACGACGGCCAACGGTGAAATCTACGATATGCACAAGCTGACCGCCGCCCACCCTGAACTCCCTTTCCATTCCATCGTGGAGGTGGAGAACCTGGAGAACGGCCGCTGCGTGCGGGTGCGCATCAACGATCGCGGCCCATTCATCAAGGACCGCATCATCGACCTATCCCTGGCGGCGGCGCGGAGGCTGGACATGGCCGACCAGGGCACGGCCCGGGTCAACCTGCGCCGGGTACGCGGGGGAACTTCGGGAAACGCCCCCAGTCCCAATGGCAAGCCGGGATCTGCGGCTGGGGCTCCAGCGCGGGAGGTCATGCCGGCCCCCTACGAGCCGGCGACAGCTTGTTATGTCCAGGCCGGGGCCTTTTCTTTGCGAGAGAACGCCGAGGAGCTGCTCCGGGTCCTGAACGGCATTTTTCCCGGCCTGGCCTTCCGCGTGGCCCGCGAGGAGGGCCTGTTCAAGGTGATCTCCCCCAGGCTGGAGGCGGATGCCTGCCGCGACGTGCTGCGCAGGCTCGCCGCCTGCCAGCTGCCGGGCTTCCTCCGCGAGTCCGATGCCCCCGCCGGTGATTGAACCGCCTTGCGCGTTTTCCCTATTGAAATGGCGTTTCACTTTTTTTACAATCCGGACATGAGATGGAAGGCGCGCCGACGCGGTGGGCGGAGGAGTAACGGCCATGGCTGAAGAGCACCGGGAATGCGATAGGGAAGCGCAGGCCGTATCGCAGCGCATCCTGGTCGTTGACGACGATGACACGGTGCGCGGGTCACTGGGAGACTTGCTGGAGTTCCATGGCTTCACGGTGACCGCCGTAGCCAGCGCCGGCCAGGCCCTGGAGGCGGTGGCCGAAAGCGATTTCGACCTGGTGATCTCCGACCTGGTCATGCCGGGCATTAGCGGCATCGAGCTGATCCAGGCAATCCGCAAGGCGGGAAAAGACATGCCGTTGCTGGTCATGACCGGTTTCGCATCGATCGAATACGCCGTGGAGTCGATGAAGGCCGGTGCCTGCGATTTCATCACCAAGCCCCTGAAGTTCGACCACGTCATGCTGGTCATCCGCCGCGTGCTGGAGACCACCACCTTGCGCAAGCTGGCCGGAGAGCGCGAGTTTTACAAGGACCTGTCCAACAGCGACGGCCTGACCCAGGTGGGCAACTACCGCCACTTCAGTCAGGTGCTGCAGCAGGAGATCGACCGCCAGCGCCGCTTCCACCGGCCGTTGACGCTGCTGATGATCGACATCGACGACTTCAAGAAGGTCAACGACCGCCTGGGACATCCGGTCGGGGACATGGTCCTGGTCAGGATCGCCTCGCTGCTGAAGGGCGAGGTACGCGGCTTTGATTTCGTGGCCCGCTACGGCGGCGACGAGTTCACCGTCATCCTGCCCGAGGTGTCGGAAAGAGCCGCCCTGGCCGTGGGCCGCCGCATCCTGCGCGCCGTCGGCCAGGCCGAGTTTTTTCCGCCCGAACGTGCCGGCAGCGACGCCATCAGCGTGACCATCGGCATTGCCTCCTTTCCCAAGGACGCCCGCGACGCCTCCGAACTGGTGGCCATGGCCGACCGCGCCATGTATGCCGGGAAGAACTCCGGCAAGAACTGCCTGTGCGTCTGCGGCGAGGAGCAGGATGTCATTCGCCTGCGCCCGCC
>JALOLC010000121.1 GCA_025456175.1 Acidobacteriota bacterium
CCCCTCTTTCTCCATGATGCGCTCGCCCACCACCCCGACCAGGGCCAGGCGCTCCTCGAGCTCGATGCCCTTGATGACGCCTTGGACGGCGGCCTGCATCGTTTTCATGCCGCGGCGGGCGTCGGCGGGATCGAGCAGCAGATTGATGCAGGTCTGAGAGGTGAGCACCGAGTGGATGTTGATGCCTTCGGCCGCCAGCAGCGAGCTGACGTTGGCCAGCAGCCCCGGCTTGCAGCCGATGCCGGCGCCGTGAACGCGGATGACGGCCAAGTTCCGGTTGGCGGCGATCCCGGCCACATCCACCATCCGCCCCGAGCGGCCGGCGACGATTTCGCTCCCTGGGCTGCTGGGATCGTTTATATTGCGCACGAAGACGCGGGTGCGGGTGCCGGCCAGCGGTTCAACGGTTCGCGGATGCAGGATCTTGGCGCCGAAGTAGGAGAGTTCGGCGGCCTCGGCGAACGAGAGGCGCTCCAGGCGGCGTGCCGTCGGCACGCGCGTGGGGTCGGCGCTCATGAAGCCGTCGGCGTCCTTCCACACGTCGAGGCGCCCGGCGTTCAGGGCGTAAGCCACGGCGGCGGCGCTGTAATCGGAGCCGTTGCGCCCCAGCAGGGTGATGGCCCCGCCGGGCCCGCGGCCGAAGAACCCTGGGATGACCGGGACGATGCCCTGGCGCAGCAGGGGAGCCACCCTGGCGCGCAGCGCCTTGCGGGTGCGGATGCGGTCGATGCTGGCGTTTTCGAAGTTGTCGTCGGTGCAGATCCCGGCCAGGTGGGCGTCCAGCGCCGAGGACTTTGTTTCCAGGCACTCCAGGATGCCGGCCAGCAGCCGCGCGGCCAGCCGCTCGCCGAAGCTGAGCAACCGGGCGCGCACCGCCGATGTCAGGTCGCGGTGGCAGGCGATGCCGGTGAGCAGGCGCTCCACCTGGGAGATCTGGGACGCGATCGCCGCCTGCAGCCGCCTTTTCGCCGGACCGTTCGGGCACAGCTCGGCGATGACGTCGAAGTGCTTCGCTGCCAGCGCGGCCAGGATGGGCGGGATGTTCTTCTCGTGGCGCTTCGCTTGTTCGATGGCGCCGAGGAGCAGCTCGGTCACGCCCGAGACGGCCGAAACCACGACAAGCGCTTTTTTTTGTGCGGCGATGATGGCACAGGCCTGGGCGATGCTGCGACCGTCGCGCAGGCCCCCGCCGCCGAATTTCATCACCTTGGTCATGCTTCACCCCCCGGGATGAGACCGCTCCGGACGGCCAGTTCGGCGTTGAGCACCGAGCCGCCGGCGGCGCCGCGCACCGTGTTGTGCACCAGCAGGAAGAAGCCGAAGCGCCTTCCCTGTCGCCGCAGCCGGCCCACGCTCACCGCCATGCCCGCGGCACGCCCGGGCCCGCCGGCGTTCACGTCGAGCAGCGGCTGGGGGCGGTCGGCGGCGTCATGCAGGATGATGGGCGACTGCGGCGCCGTGGGCAGTTTCAGTTGCTGCGGCTCCGCCGTGAAGCCGGTCAGCGCCTCCGCGATTTCCTTGCCGCTGACCGCTTGGGAGAATTCGAGGCTGACGCTTTGCAGATGCCCGTCCTTGACCGCGACGCGACTGCAGGCGGGATAGACCTCCAGCCGGCATTCCTCGACATGGTCGCCGGCCAGTCTACCCAGCAGCTTCCTTGTTTCGCGGGCGACCTTTTCTTCCTCGCTGGCGATGAAGGGGACGACATTGCCCAGGATGTCCCAGGCAGCGACGCCGCGGCGGCCGCCGCCGGAGACCGCCTGGAAGGTGGTGACCGTCACGCTGTCCAGGCCGAAGGCCATGAGCGGCTTCAGGGCGATGGCCAGCCCCGACACCACGCAATTGGGGTTGGTGACAATGAATCCCGCGTGCTGCCGGAGCTGGACGCGGGACAACTCGAGGTGGCCGGCGTTGACCTCGGGGATCAACAGCGGCACGGCGGGATCGAGGCGATGGGAGCTGGCGTTGGAAAATACGCAGAGACCGCGAGCGCGAAGCTCGGCTTCCAAGGGACCGGAGACGGCGGCGGGCAGGGCCGAGAAGACGACCCGCGCCCCGCTGGCGCGGATCGCCGCCGCCGTTGTCTCACGGAGCACATGCCTGCGGGTCGCGGCGCTGAAGAAGGAGCCGTCGATCCCTGGCATGGCTGCGGCGAAGGTCTTTCCCGTCGAGCGGCTGGAGGCGGTGAGGCAGGACAAGGCGAAAAAAGGGTGATCGTCCAGCAGGCGCGCAAACTGCTGCCCGACCAGTCCGGTGCATCCCACGATGGCGGTTGCAATTGGTTTCATTCGTTTCTCCTATCCCTGACTGATGATCCGCGTGTCGACGGCCGCCCGCACGAGCGGCGGCAGCGTGCCGCCCATGCCCACATGGTTTCCGGCCACGACCAGCATCCCCTCGACTTGCTCCGACAGCGAATCGCGGATGGCGCGGCCGATGGCCTCTTCGCCGGCCTCGCCAACCCGGTTGCCGAGGGCGGTGGCCATGGCGTCGGCCAGGCAGCCGTTGGCGGCGATGACGACGGCCGCGTCGGCGCGGCCGAACGAGAGCGAGTGCCCCACGGTTCCCGACGAGGTGCAGACGGAGAAGATTCCCGGCCGCGGCTCAAAGCGCAGGGCGATGTCGCGCAGCTGCGCCGGCCCGGTGAAGATCCCCACGGTCACCGGCCGGTCGATGCGCAGCACCACGTCGCCGCCGTTGTCGACGATCACGTGGCGGGCGCCCGAGGCCACCAGCGTCTCCACCGCCACCTGGGCGATGGTCCCGGCGACGGCAGCCATGGGTCCCACGCCCGCCAGCGCGGCGGCGGCGGCCATGCGCCGCACCACGTCCGGCGCGTCCATGTCGATTCTCAGCGGCTCAAGCGAGCTGGCGAAGAACGGCCGGCAGGCGATATGGCTTTCCACGTCGGCGCGGGCGGCGGCAATCGTCCGCTCGGCCAGCGCCATGTAGCGCTCGGCGGCGATCACCGTGGCATGGGTCTCCTTGATATGGAACTGCTTGCGGACCGCGTCAGCGCTCATGGTTTCCTCCCGCGATGGCTCCCACCGGGCAGACCCGGTCGCAGACTCCGCAGCCGGAGCAGTTCTGCGTGTCGGCCGTGATCCGCCATTCGTTGTCGCGCCTGAACACTCCGGTCGGGCAGATGCCGAGGCACTGGCCGCAGGACAGGCAACGATCCGCCTGCCAGGCTATGCGCTCGCCGCGGCGGACGGGCGCCGCGGCAGCCCGCCGGTAAAAAAGTCCCGGCCGGGGCGGCTTGACGGCCAGAGGGTTGGCCGCTCCCTGGGCGGGAAGCCGGGCCGCCGGCGCGGTCAGAAAGAACAACCCCTGTTCGATGCGTTCCTTCAAGACCCGGGCGATCCGTCGGGCCATGCAAAAGCTGGATAGGGGAGAAGCGGGAACCTCGCGGCCGCGGATCATCACCTTTCCCGATTTCAGCTGCTGGAAATGGCAGCGCCCCAGGACCGGCCGCTGGCTGGAAGGCAGGGAGTAGTCGACGATGCGGGTCTCGATATCGCGGTCGCGGATCGCTGTCCGGCGGGCGATGCCGGCATGCAGCATGGGGATGGGGACGCCCATGCCAACGTGGAGTGAGACGCCGTAGCCGGGGATCGCCGCCGCGCGCAGGAATTCGGGCGACATCCCCTTCAGGTCGCCATGCACCATGAGGGTGGCGAAGCGCCGCTCGGGGAGAAACTGCGTCCCGGGGCCGATGATGAAGCCGCTGCCGCCGCCGAGCAGGATGCGCGTGCCGACGCCGATGGTCTCGAGCTCGGGATCGTTCTGAAGCGGCGACAGCTCGCCGGCGCCCGAAAAGGTGACGTTGCCGCAGCGCGGCAGCAGCTTGCCCATGTAGGTGTACATGACGCGTTCGCCGGAGTTGGCGGCGGCGTTGTAGCTCTGGTAGGCGTTGCGCGGATTGCTCAGCACCGCCTGGTTGAGGTCGGCGAGGGTGACCTCGGTGAGCAGCTCCTGGCGCGGGTAGCAGTCGGTGCCGTAGGCGACGGCGCGCAGGGCCACCGGCCTGCCGTGCAGCAGGTCCTCGATGACGTGGGCGCCGCCGTACTCCATGCCCAGGGTCTCGGAGTTCTGGGTCGCGCCCAGGTAGGCGTCGACGGCCGCCACGCCGGCGTAGGCTTCGACGTCATTGAGCCAGACGCGGGTCATGCGCATGGGCGGCTCGGGGTGCCCGAAGTTCAGCCAGGCGCCGCTGGAGCACATGGCGCCGAAGGTGCCGGTGGTGACCACGTCGACCTCCGCGGCCGCCCGCTCCGCTCCCAGCTCCTCCACGATCTCCGGCATGCGATCGGCGCTGACCACGCGCACCGTGCCGTCCTCTATCTTGCGATTGATTTCTTCGACAGTTTTGGACATGATACGCCTCCCGGTGAAATTGGATTTGGAATGGTTGAAGTTGGGGTTTCCCGAACCAGCGCCCTTAGGACAAGAGCGACCGGCCCGGGCCGGGCATCATCATGATGTGCTTAAAAAATGAATTTTGGCACATGGCTGTCGGCGGCAGTTTACAGCAATTGCCCGTTGCTGTCAACTACTGGGAGGAAGCGCGGCGATTGGCGGTTGAACTATTGCCCGAAGCATGTTACAAAAGCGTTGGCAATCGCAGCCGTTCCGAGGGAGGAAGTGATGCTCCGTTTCACGAAGGCGTTGGTGCGCCGGCCCTGCCAGAATATGGTCCATGGTCTCAGCGCCGCAGCTCTGGGCCGGCCCGATCCGGTCCGCGCCCAGGAGCAGCACGCCGCCTATGTCGAGGCCCTGCAGGGCTGCGGCCTGGCCGTCACAACGCTGGAAGCGGACGAGAAGTTCCCCGACTCGGTCTTTGTCGAGGACACGGCGGTGGTCTGCGAAGGCATGGCCATCATCACCCGCCCCGGCGCCCCCAGCCGCCGCGGTGAGGAAGAAGCCGTGGCCCTGGCCCTGCGCCGATTCTACCCGGAGCTGGAGGCGATCCTCCCGCCCGGAACCCTGGAAGGCGGGGACGTGATGCGCGCCGGCAACCGGTTCTTTATCGGCGTCTCGGCCCGCAGCAACGAGGAGGGGGCAAGGCAATTCGCCGCCCTCGTCAGCCGCTGCGGATTCGAAGC
>JALOLC010000122.1 GCA_025456175.1 Acidobacteriota bacterium
GACATCTGGTACTTGCGGGCAAAGGCCGGCATGGCGTCCAGCGTCCCGGCGAGCCCCAGCCCGGCGGCAAGCAATGCGATGACGGCGGCTGACTTTTTCATCATTCCCTCCTCAGTCGACGACCTCGACGGAAGTCGAATGCACGTTGACCTTGATGATCTCGGCTTCGTCGGCCGGCACGCCGAGGAAGTCGGCGACCGGCTTTACCAGTTTCTGGTAGTTCAACACGGCCGTTACCTTCAGTGATCCGATGGCGACGTCCTGGGGCAGGGTGAAGGTGCAGGTCTCCAGCTTGGTTTCGCGCGGCCCGATGCGGTAGTCGACGCCCTGGGATTTCGTGTTCCACTGCTGGATGGTCATCCGCCCCTGGGGGTCGAAATAGGGCATGCGGAAGATACGGTCACCGATGGGGATGCCGTCGCGCTGCACGCCCTTGAAATCCGGGAGGTTCAGGGCAATGCCCATGTCCTGGTAGGCCAGCACGTCGCTGCCGATGGTGTATTCCTCTCCGGCAAATCCTTTCTTGTCCACCGGCAGGTGATAGGTCCTGCCAGCGGCATCGACCGCCTCGACGTGCATCCAGACGATGCGGTCCTCGACCGAGCCCGAGGGGAACTTGTGGCCCGTCTTCTGGTTGAACAGGGCGATGGTGAACTTCACCTTGTCGCCGGGTTCGGCCTCGCGGATGTCGGGATGGATGCGCAGCTCGACCGTCCCCTGCACCTTGCCCGGGTCGTGGGCGCCGTGGAACAGGTGCTGGCGCACGTCGGGATACTTGTTGCCCATGGCCGCGGAATAGCCCTCGGCATAGGTCATGTGGCAGTCGTGGCAGCGCACCCCTTCCCTGGCATAGGGGCCGGCCTTCCATTCCAGGTGGGTGGACTTGACCCAGACACCGTAAGGGCTCATCTCGTTGTGGCAGGCGCCGCAGAACTCGGCTTTGTTCAGGAAATCGGACTGGGCGAGATTGTGCTCAGGCGAGTTCTTGCCCGCACGCGGGCCGTACTTGGTCTTGCCCGGGCTGGAGATGAAATTGAAGTTGTACGGAGTATCGCCGCTGAAGCCGATCGCCGTATGGCAGACCTCGCAGGAGACCGACTCGTTGGCCCGGCTGTTCTTTTCCGGCAGCGGCGGCGGCACGTCGCCGGCCAGGAAGGCGATGGGCGCATGGCAGCCGTTGCAGCCCGCCTTGACTCCGGCCACCACGCTGTCTTTTTCGGCGTGGGGTATGGCCAGCTTGAAGTATTCGATCTCGTCCCAGTGATGGGTATAGGCCTGCGACATCATGGCCTGCCGCCACTGCTGGTAGATGTCGCCGTGGCACGAGGTGCCGCAGAACTGCGGCGTCTGGTAATCGGAATATTTGCGGGTGCCCAGCGCCGCGTCGCCACTCTTGACCAGCGTTTGGGCGGCCAGGCCCGCCAGCAGGACGACGGTGGCTAGCCCCGCGGACACGATGATTTTATTCTTCATGAGTGCTCCCCTTTCATCCGAGGGAATTATCGTTTGGTTGCGATTGCATTGTCAAGTCGCGGACGCCCGTCAGCGCGCCGGCGCCGGGGGAGTGGCCGGCCGGCTCAGCGGATGACCGGCGAGGCGGCGGGGTCAAAGGGGTTGGTGCGTATGGCGAGGGAGAAGAGGTAGGGGTAGGCGGACTTCAGGTGCTGCATGTAAGCCAGCCACTCGAGCGTCAGCAGCCGGAAGGCGCGGTGCAAATCCTGGGCCAGGTGCTTCTGGTCGGCGTCGGGCAGGCTTGAGAAATCGCTGCGGTGGACCAGCTCGTCGGTGAGGTGGAACACCGCCCACAGCAGGTCGGTGAACTTGTCGTGCTCCAGCAGGTTGGGGTTGCCCAGCAGGGAGAGGAGGAACTCGCGGCGCGCCGCCAGGAAGGCCTTCAGCTCCGGCCAGTCGCCGCGCGTGAAATCAATCGCGTAGCGGTAGTCCTGCAGCCGCGCCAAGCGCCTGCGGAAATCCTTCTTGGCCCAATCGCGCTCCTGCAGGACGGCGCCGCTCAAGGCGGCGGCGTCCTTTTCGAAGCGCAGGAACAGCCGCAGCAGGTCGCTGCCCGCTTCGCTGAAGAAGGTGCCGATGACCATGTTCAGTTTATCGAGTTTGACGCGCTGCTCGCGGCTGTGCAGCAGCCGGTTGATGATCAGGCTGACCAGCAGGACCTCGACCGGCAGAAAGGCAAGGTCGCCCAGCATGTAGATGAATATGTGCCGGACATCGCGAAAAACGATAAAATGCAGGACATAGAGACCCGCTGTCAGCAGGAACAGGGTGACCGACAGCAGCACGAGCCAGCGCGAACTTTTCATGCTTTCGCTCCTTCGCTCATCGCGGCGAAGCCGCGTCCCGGCCGCGGCGGGTGAAACGGCTGCCGGCAAAAATGACCGCCGCTTCCGGCGGCAGCAGGAGGTCGTTGGCAGCCGGTTTGAGGCGCTTCATGAAAATGAGATGGTAGCACACTCCCCGCCCATTCGGCAACCGGCGCCAGTTCCCTTGACAAAACCGCGGCGAAAGGCTAGACTTTTCTCATGGAAAACATCAAACAAGTGTTCACTGAAGGAGGAAAAATGACCAAAAACATCGGTAAATACATCCTGTCCGGGATCATCAAGGCGGTGATCTTCAACAAGGCCACGGGCAATTTGCGCGTCACGCCCAACGAGGGCTTCTATTTCCTCGTGCCCCTGGTCGAGGAGCCCACGGTCTACGACATGAAGGCGCGCACCTACACCATGAGCATCGCCCAGCTGGAGGGCGAGATCAAGGGCGACGACTCGCTGCAGGCGCTCACCTCCGACGGCCAGACCGTGCTGCTCGACATCTCGGTCCGCTACCATCCCGATCCGGACCATCTGGACAGGCTGCACCGCAGCCTGGGCATCGACTATGTCAACAAGGTCATCCGTCCCCAGGTGCGCTCGACCGTGCGCATGATCGTCTCCGACTACCCGGTGCTCGACGTCTACTCGGGCAAACGCACCCAGATCCAGGCGAAACTCGAGCAACAGCTGCGGGAATCGTTCAAGAAGAACTACATCACCCTCGAGGAGGTGCTGCTGCGCAACGTGCAGTTCTCGCGCGAGTTCCAGCAGGCCATCGAGAACAAGCAGATAGCCCAGCAGGAGGCCCAGCGCATGAAGTACGTGCTGGAGCGCCAGGAGCAGGAAAAGAAGCGCAAGATCATCGAGGCCGAAGGCGAGTCCGAATCGCTGCGCCTGAAGGGCAAGGCCCTGGCCGACAACCCCCAGCTGATCCAGTACGAATATATCAAGCTTCTGGCCCCCAACGTCCAGGCCATCGTCACCGACCAGAACACCATCTTCAACTTCTCCGACTTCCTCAAGAGCCAGAAGAAATAAGCCGGGACGCCATGCACGCGATCGGGCTGACGGGCGGTTTCTGCACCGGCAAGACATTCGTGCTGAAAATCCTGGAGGAGCAGGGCTGCTGCACCATGCGCGCCGACGAGCTGGCCAAGAGCATCATCTTCAGCGAGAGCTCGCCGGTGCTGCAGGAGATCCTCGCCGCGCTCGGCCCCGGCGTCCTCGACGCGCGACAGGGCCTGGACAAGGAGAAATTCAGCCGGGTGCTCTTCGAGGACCACGAGAAGCGGCAAGCCGTCAACGCCATCGTCCATCCGCTGGTCAGCGAGGAGCGCCAGAGGAGGATTCGCGCCATCGCGGAGACCCGCCTCTATGACTTCCTGATCTATGAGTCGGCCCTGCTCCTCGAGTCGGGAATATACAAGGACTTCGAGAAGATCATCGTGGTCTACTCGCCGGAAGCCGTGCAGGTGCGCCGCGCCATGGAGCGCGACCGGCTCACCCGGGCCGAGGCCCTGAAGCGCATCCGCTCGCAGTTCCCGCTGCGGGAAAAGCTGAAGGTGGCCAATTACACCATCGCCAGCGGCGGCACGCCCGAGAGCACGCGGGCCAACACCATGGAGGTATTTCATCTCCTGAAAAAGGATTTCCATTTGCTTTGAGTTGTGCTACAATCCCACCCATGGAGAGCTCGGAATATTTGGAAGAACTGCTGCGTCATTTCAACCTGGGCAAGGGCGCGGCCATCGCCGAAATCGTCGAGAAATACCTGGAGCGGACCCTGCAGATCAAGTTCCAGCGCATCATCATCACCCAGGACATCCTGAAAGAGGAGTACGTGCGCTTCCACGAGGCGTTCCTCAAGATCATGAGGATCTACCAGTCGGCCGACCAGAACGTGCAGATGGGGATCTTCTCGCAGGACCAGCTCGGCAAGTACTACTTCAACCAGGGAGTCTACGCGCTGTGCAAGGACAACTATCTCCAGGCCGGGGAGAAATTCCAGGAAGCCTACAAGATCAACAAGCGCAACGTTTTCCTGCTCATCTACATGGGCATTATCCTGACCGTCAGGAAAAACTACTATGCGGCCGAAAAATATCTCTCCGAGGCCACCCAGCGAAACCCCGACTATGACGAAGCCTGGTTCTACGCGGCCGAGAACTATTTCAAGGCCGGCAACTTCAAGCTCGCCCTCGAGAACTACGAAAAAACCAAGAAGCTGAACCCGTCCTTCAACAACATCGCCATGCACATCAAGGAGACGCGGGACGCGCTGCTCCACAAGCTGCGCCCGGGCAAAAAAGACTCCTGGCTCAGGAAGGTTGTCAAGTATTTCCGCAACGCCTTCGAAAGGTGATCCCGCCGCCGGGACGCGGCGCCTCCTACTCCTTCTTCCACTTCACGCCGGCGGGGGTGTCCAGCAGGACGATGCCCTGGGCTTTGAGCTCGGCGCGGATCTCGTCGGCGCGGGCGTAGTCCTTTTCCCGGCGCGCTTTTTCCCGCAGGGCGATGCGCGCCTCGATCTCGGCGTCCAGCGGACCCTGGTCGTCCGGCTCGAGGATGCCCAGCACCGAGTTCACGCGCTCCACATAGCCCAGGAGGTTGGCGGCGTCGGCGCGGCTCAGGGCGTTCAGGCGCGGATTGACTTTTCCGATCAGGTCGAACATCTCGCCGAGGGCGCCGGAGACGTTAAAATCGTCGGCCATGTTTTTTTGGAACGCAGCCAGGCTTGCCTGGACCGCGGCGGCGAGCTCCGCATCGGCCTCGCCTTCCGTCCCCACGTTCTTCAGGGAGAAGACGAAATTCTTGACGCGAGACAGGGCCTGGGCAGCCATCTCCAGCCCCTCCAGGGTGAAATTGAGCAGCTTGCGGTAGTGGGTGGCGATGAGCAGGTAGCGCACGGCCATGGGGGCATGGCCCTTTCCCAGAAGGTCGCTCAGGGTGTAGAAGTTGCCCAGCGACTTGGACATCTTCTGGCCATCGATGATCAGGTGCTGGCAGTGCAGCCAGAAGTTGACGAAGGCCACGCCGTTGGCGCACTCCGACTGGGCGATCTCGTTCTCGTGGTGCGGGAAGATGTTGTCCACGCCGCCCATGTGGATATCGAAGTGCGGCCCCAGATACTTCATGCTCATGGCCGAGCACTCGATGTGCCAGCCCGGCCGCCCCTCGCCGAACGGGGCGGGCCAGGATGGCTCGCCCGGCTTCTTCCCCTTCCACAGGGCGAAATCCTGGACCGCTTCCTTCTCGTACTCGTCGGCGCTCACGGCCGCGCCCAGTTTCAGGCTCTCCGGCTCCACATTGGCCAGGCGGCCATAGTTTGGGAAGCGGCCGATGCTGAAGTAGACCGACCCGTCCTTTTCATAGGCGAACCCCTTCTCCAGCAGCTGCGAGATCAAGCCGACCATCTCGGGGATGTGCTCGGTGGCGCGGGGATAGACGTCGGCCGGCAGGACGTTCAGGGCGCGCAGGTCGGCGTGGAAGGCGTCGATGAATTTCTGCGTCACCGCGGACAAGGGCACGCCGAGCTCGCTGGCCTTGCGGATGGTCTTGTCGTCGATGTCGGTGATGTTCATCACGTGGCGCACGGCATAGCCGGAATGGATGAGGAAGCGCTTGACCAGGTCCTCGAAGACGTAGGCGCGGTTGTTGCCGATGTGCGGGAAATCGTAGACGGTCGGCCCGCAGGTGTAGAGGCCGACCTTGCCCTTCTCGATCTCGCGGAATTCCTCCAGCCGGCGGGTCAGGGTATTGTAGAATCTCATGCTCACTCTTCCTTTTTGGCGCGGCAGCGGGTCTCGGTGTACCAGCGCACCTGCTTGCAGAAGCGGTCGAAGACGGCGACGTCGGCCGCGGTCCAGCGCGTGCGGCTCAGGGCCCGCTTCAGCGAGCGGTGGAACAGGCCGTTCTCGGGCTCGCGCACCTCGAGGCCCTTCATCAGCTCCCAGATGTTGTCGGTAATGCGCTCGAAGGCCCTTTTTTCAGCCATGCGCGGCAGCACGGGACCGTGCCCCTCCGCCTGCACCGCCTTGAACAGCTCGTAGACGACCACCATCACCGCCTGGGAAAGATTCAGCGAGGGGTAGGTGCCGGCCATGGGGATGCGGATGAAATAGTTGGCCAGCTGGCTCTCGTCGGTGTTCACCCCCTTGTCCTCGCGGCCGAAGACCAGGGCGATCTTCTCGCCGGGGGCGGACGCCGCGATCTGAGCGGCGGCCCGCTCCGGGGAAAGGAAGTCGCGCTTCCACTTGCCGGACTTGGCCGTGGCCAGGTAAACCTGCGAGATGCCCTGCAGGGCGTCGGAGAGGGTGGGGAACTCACGAGCGGCCTCGATGATCTCCTGCGAGCGGTAGCCCATCTTCTTCTGCTCGGCTTCGTCGCGGAAGGGGACGGGATTGACCAGGCGCAGCCGCGAGAGGCCCATGTTCTTCATGGCCCGCACCACCGAGCCGATGTTGCCCGGCCCCTTGGGTTCGACCAGCACGACATGGACCCGGTCCAGGATTTCTTTCATATTATCCTTGTTATCAGCAGTGAAATTGTAGAGATTATAATATAAATCGGATCGGCCGGCAAATGAAGAGCGAACTCAGGGAAAGCAAAGGGAAGAGCGAGGGAAAGGCAGAGGGAAGACAAAGTGGGAAAGAAGCCGATTATGGCTATTCTCACTTTCTCTTCCCTCATTCTTCCCTCTCTCTTCCCTGTTCTTCCCATAGTCAAGTCCTTGACGGACTAGGCGAAACCCGTTACAATCGCCTCATGGAACTCGTTCAACTGAAAAGCCTGTTCGCCGATTTGAAGCAGAAAGCCTCCGACCTTCGGGGGTTTCTTTGAAATAGCCCAAAAAACCGAAAAAATCAGGGAAATCGACGCCAAGCTGACCGATCCCGCCATCTGGAGCAAGCCCCAGGAAGCGGCGAAGCTGCAGAAGGAGAAGAAAATCCTGAACAGCTTCCTGCTGGTCGACTCCAAGCTGGGCTTCACCGTCGAGGAACTGGAGACCTACTTCCAGCTCATCGACGAGGACCCCGGCCTGCTGCCCGAGCTGCAGGAAAAAATGGCCCTTTTCCAGGAATACGTCGAGGAAACGGAAGTCAAGCATTACCTCAACGGCGAAAGCGACGCCAGCAACGCCTTCCTGAGCATCCACCCCGGCGCCGGCGGCACCGAGAGCCAGGACTGGGCCGAGATCCTGCTGCGCATGTACCTGCGCTTC
>JALOLC010000123.1 GCA_025456175.1 Acidobacteriota bacterium
TGGATGTACTGGCCATCGGCATCGACGAAGGAGACCTTGCCGAACGATCCGCCGCGAAAAGGGCTCACCGGCAGGGACAGTTCCAATACCCGCGGCACTCCCTGCTCGTCGCCGCCCGCGCGCCAGCCGAAATCCGCGCCCGCGCCGTACTGCTCCAGGATCATGCCGGCGACATCGCTGATGGAAGTCAGCTGGGGGCGGATTTCCCCGCGCCCTTGCCCCGGGAGCTTGACGATCAGGGGGATGCGGGTCAGTTCCTGGAAAAGGGTGTGGCCATGCTCCCAGCCGCCGTGGTCGAAGAACTCCTCGCCGTGGTCGGAGAGCACGATCACCATCGCCTCCGCGAAACGCCCGCTGCCGCGCAGGTAGGCCAGCAGGGGCTTGAGCAGCTCCTGGTCGCTGTACAGGATGGAGGCATCGTAGAGATCGATGAGTTTCTGCCGCTCGGCCGCAGCCGCAGCGGGCAGGGCGAAAGCGGAGTCGCGCCGCGAGCCGAGCGCGCGCAGGTCGCTGCCGACGCCTTGAAGCTGGATGTCCAGCTCGGGATTGAACGCCCGGAAATGGGAATCGGGCGCCTTGTAGGGCGCATGCATCTGATAGGTATGCAAAAAGACGAAGAGGTCCTGGTCGGCGAAATGGGCCGCATCCTCAATAAAGGAGTTGTAGAGCAGCCCGGCCGTCTCTCTCAAAAAAACGTCATCGGCGCGGCTGGCGTAGCACTGGAAGCCGCGATCAAAACCGAAGCGCGCGTCGACAAAACCGCCGCCGGTCTGGGCCAGCGTGACAAACCCCTGCTTCTGCATCGCTTCCGCCAGCAGCGGCAGGTCGGCCGGGATCGCTGACTCCGGGGCGATGACGCCGTGCTCCAGGACGCCCCGGCCGCTGAACAGCGAAACGTGGGCCGGCAAGGTCCAGGAGGAGGTGGAAAAGGCGCGCTGGAACAGCAGGCTGTTCTCTGTCAGCCCGTTCAGGGCCGGGGTGGTCAGGCGCCGATAGCCGTAGGCCGAGACATGATCGGCCCGCAGGGCATCCAGCATGAGGATCAGCACGGTCCTGGGCCGCGGTCGAGCCTGCAGCTGGCAGGGGTTGATCCAGCCCCCCAGGCCTTGGCCCTGGGTCTCCAGAATCAAGCGCAACTTCTTTTTCCCGGCCCGGCGCAGCAGCACCGTCTCATTCCTGCCGAGGCCCCCGCGGCTGCTTCCCTTGAAAAGCAGTTTTTCCCCGCCCGGCGGTCCCGTTTTCACCAGGAAGTGCAGTTGCTCTGTCCCAGGATTGAACATGGCGAACGACAGCCGGTCGCCCTTCTCGGCCCGCAGCTGCAGTTCAATGCGGCTGCCCGCCGGAGCCAGCAGGGCCTGGTGGCTGACGCCCCGATGCGTCACCTGGCAACTCACCGCCTGCAGCGGAAAGAGGCGGTTGACCCGCTCGCGGGAAAAAACCTTCGCCAGGTCCGCCTGGGCGGCAATGGTTTTCCAGGCCCGTTCGATCAGGGCCGCGTCAACGTGGCAGGTCCGGCCGAGCAGGGACGGGACGGGACGATCCTGGCCCTGGCGGAAAATGACCCATAGCAGGGATGAACCCACGGCCAGGCCCAGGGCAATGCAAAGCTTTTTTTTTCGCGTCATGGATTCTCAGTATATCACAATCGGGGCCGGCGGAATCACTGCAATTGCGCCTGAAATCGCTCCAGGAACTCCGGCACCGAGAAGATGCGCTTCATGCCGAACTGGTGGGCGGAGTTGTCGGAAAGGTCGCGGGCGCGGGCGGCGATGAATTCCAGGTTGGTCGTCGGGTCCTTGCCGGCATTGAAGACATAGATCCTGCGCAGCAGGTCCAGTTGCCCGCTCAGCTCTCGGCTCAGGTCTTTCTTCTGCGGCGGGATTTTTGCCGGCTTGATGCCGAAGAGCTCGCGCAGTCGAGCGTCCATGTCGGGCGGCGCGGACGGGGCGGACTGCCTGTTCCGGTAATGGCGTTGCACCAGATAGGGGACGCCGCTCTCGCTCGAGCGGCGCACCTGCTCGTCCTCCACCACCCAGCCCAGGTTGTGGAACGTCACCCGGGCGGAGGCGCTGCGGAAGATCTCGGCGACGAACGGCTTGATGGTGTTCTCCACCGATTCGGCGACGCTGTCGAACTGGTTCAAAACATAATAGATCTTGTAGTTCTCCACAAAGTAGCGGAACACCCTCAGGAAATTGTCCTGGGGGAACTGCTCCGTTGCCACGCCGATCAGGTCGTCCAGGTTCAGCCCCGAGCCCTGGCCGCCGCTCTCCAGGAAGTCGCGCAGTTTCTGGAAGACGGCGGCCTGCGCTTCGTCGCCCTGCGGTCCGCTGCGGTTGCGCAGCAGGGGCGAATCGAGCATAACGCCCAGCATGCGGAAGAGGCCGGCCTTGGCCAACTCGGCGGCGGTGAGAGTGGCCGCCTTCAGGCGCGGCGTGAACAGCAGGATGCCGCTGTTGGACAGGGGAAGGAACTCGAGGACGTTGCGGTCGAGGCCGGCCTTCATGTCGATGACCAGGTAGTCGGCCTGCAGGCCATTGATGCCGGCGATCAGCTTCTCCTTGACCTCCGGGCTGAAGTTGACGATGTCCTGGACGAAGCCCGGCGGCGAGGCGATGAAGCTGAAGTTGGCGAAGGCGCCCTCGGGGTCCATCGCCGGCGGCAGCGACTCGCGGCACTCGGCCAGCGGCACGTCCTTCTTCAAAAAATGGAAGAGGTCCTTGCCGACCCTGACGTCCAGGAAATTGCGCAGGCTGGAGGTGCCGGTATCGAGGTCGAGAAGGACCGTCCTGTGCCTCTTGGCCAAGGCCAGGGCGAAGTTCAGGGCGAACGTGGTCTTCCCCACCCCGCCTTTCCCCGAGGATACCGGCAAGATTCTCATGAATGGTTTTGCTCTCTGCTCATTTCCGCATGGCGCGCACGGCCACGGCGCCGGCGGCCGATTTCTCAATATAGTCCACCACGGGCGAAAAAGCAATAGCCACGATGGCTACAGGCAAGCCTGGGAAACCTGCAGCGCCGGATCGGCCATGATGGCGCGCATGACCGGTTCGACGTCCCCGGGGTCGCCGCTGCTGAAGTATTCGACCCGGCCGCCGCCGCGGCCGCAACGGAGCAGGCCCCGGGCCTGCAGGCGCCGCTGCAGCTGGCGGGCGACCGGTTCGCCGGTATCGATCACCCTGACCCGCGGCCCGCAGACCGCGGCGATCTGCTCGCGGATGACGGGGTAATGGGTGCAGCCGAGCACCAGCGCGTCGATGCCCTTGTCCAGCAGCGGCTGCAGGCTCCGGCGGAGAATGGCCGCGGTGCGGCGGTCGTCGAAGCGGCCGGCTTCGATGCGCTCCACCAGGCCCGCCACCGGCTGCGTGTATACTTCCAGGCCCGAGGAAAAATTCTCCAGCAACCTGGAAAAGCGGCGGCCGTTCAGGGTCAGGGGCGTGCCCAGGACGCCGATCTTCTTCTTGCGGCTCAGTCCCTGCGCCACCTTCAGCGCCGGCTCGACGCCCACCACTTCCAGGCCGGGGAAAACCTGGCGCAGGAACTCCAGCGCCGCCTCGCTGGCCGAGTTGCAGGCCACGACAACAGCCTTGGCCCCCCGTTGCAGCAGGAAGCCGGTGATGGCCAGGGCCCGCTGGCGAACGAAGTCGCTGCTCTTGCTGCCGTAGGGGCAATGCGCCGAATCGGCGAAATAGAGGGCGTTCTCGCGCGGCAGGAGGGCCCGGGCGGCGAGCAGCACCGACAGGCCGCCGACGCCGGAGTCAAAGAACCCCACCGGCGCGGTCGGCAGCAGTGCGCGCGCACGACCCGATTTCATGCCCATTGCCGGCGATTATACACCAATTCGCCGCCGGCCGCATCCGCTGCCGGGACGGGAAGCATTGCGTTCCGCCACGGCATCGCCTACAATGGCTGCGCAGCCAGGATTCAACATCATGAACGACACCCCGCGCCTGACGGTCGCCATCGCCGGAGCCAGCGGCTTCATCGGCACCGCCCTGGTTCACGAGCTGGCCGCCGACTACCGGGTCCTCGCCTTGAGCCGCCGCGAACCACGGCAGCCCTGCCCGGCGAGCGGCGAGTGGCGCCGCTGCGACCTGTTTTCACTTTTCGAATGCGAGCGGGCCCTGGCCGGGGCCGATGCCGCTTTCTACCTGGTGCACGCCATGCTGCCTTCGGCGCACCTGACCCAGGGATCGTTCCAAAACCTGGACCTGATCAGCGCCGACAACTTTGCCCGCGCCGCCGCCCGTGTCGGCGTCCGCCATATTATCTACCTGGGCGGCATGATCCCCGACCAGCCCGACCTCTCGCGCCATATCCAGAGCCGCGCCGAAGTGGAGCGCACCCTGGGCGCCCACGGCGTGCCGGTGACCACCCTGCGCGCCGGGATCGTCATCGGCCTGCACGGGTCTTCCTACGGCATGTTCCGCTCGGTATTGGAGCGGGTGCCGCTGATTCCCTGCCCGCGCTGGTCGGCCTCGCTGATCCAGCCGGTGGCTCTTTCCGACGTCATCCGCCTGCTGCGTTTCAGCCTGGAGCATCCCGATGCCGAGAACCGGCACCACGACATCGGCTCCCGGGACGTCATGACCTACCGCGAACTTTTGGAGCGCAGCGCCCGGCTGCTGGGACTACGGCGCCTTTTTGTTGCCGTCCCCTGGCAGTGGCTGCGCCTTTCCAAGGCCGCGCTCGCCCTGGTCAGCGGCTATCCGCGGCAGCTCGTCTCACCGCTGGTGGAAAGCCTCAAGCACTCCCTGGCCAGCCGCGAGCTGCGCCTGCAGAAGCGGGCGGGGCTCGTTGCGCTCAGTTTCGAGCAGGCCGTGCGGGAATCGCTGGATGAGGAGGTGCGCGCCGGCCGCTTCCACGACGTGCTGGCGGCCGAGACGCGGCGCCGGCGCCTCATCCCCCAGGCTGGCCGCAATACCGTCCGCTCGGTGCAGCGCATTCCACTGCCGCCGGGAAAGAGCGCCCGCTGGCTGGCCATGCGCTATACCGCCTGGCTGCCCAGTTTTTTCCACGTCCTGCTGCGCGCCGACACCGATGCCGAGCCGCCTCCGACCGCCAGCTGTTTTACATCACCGGCGGGCTGCTGGCCCACAAGGTCGATCAGCCGACGCGCCGCCCGCGCCTGGAGTTCCGCGAGGTGCTGGGCGGCAGCGCCGCCCTGGTGGCCATCCACGACTACCGGCCCACC
>JALOLC010000124.1 GCA_025456175.1 Acidobacteriota bacterium
ACGAACTCGACCTTGACCACCGACGTGTCGATCAGCTTCTCGCCCTTGTCGCTGAAGTGGATCAGGTACTTGCTTGCCGCGATCTTCTCCACGATGCGGCCGCGGCCGAAGATGGGGTGGACGATGAAGCGGCCATCCCCCTTGGCGGCGGCCGGGGCGGGGGCGACGGGGAAGATGCCGTCGACGATCTCGCGGAAGGAGTACACGGGCAGGTAGGAGGCGGAGGCCACCTGCTGCAGGAAGAACGACGGCCGGTCGGAGGCGGTGGAGATGACCAGCAGCTGGCTGGCGCGGGTGCTGGCCACGTAGAACAGGCGGCGCTCCTCCTCGATCTCGTCGCGCTCCTTGCGCAGGAAGAAAGGCATGTAGGCCGAGTTGACGCCGCTGACGACCACGGTGGGGAACTCCAGCCCCTTGGCGTTGTGCATGGTCAGCAGGAAGACCTGCGTTTTCTCCACGCCGCGCCCCTCGCGGGTCTCCAGCGTCATGCGGTCGAGCAGGTCGCTGAAGGGGGCGCCGGGATTCTCCTCCCGCCATTTGGCGATGAACTCCTGCAGCTCGGCCAGGTTGAGCAGCCGTTCTTCTTCCCCTTTCTCCTCGAGGGTCTCCAGGTATCCCGATGCCTGCAGCAGCCGGGCCAGGATCTCGCTGACGGCAGGATTTTCCTGCTGCCGGCCCAAGTCGCGCAGCAGGGGGAAAAGCGGCTTGGCGGCGAACTTCTCGCCCAGGTGCGCCTCCAGGGCGGCGAAGAGCGGCAGCGAACGCTCGCGGGCCAGCGCCCGCAGCGTCTCCAGGGTGCGCTCCCCGACTCCCAGCGGCAGGAACTCCACGACGCGCAGGAACGCCAGGTCGTCGGCCGGGTTGAGCGCCAGGCGCAGTAGGGCCAGGGCGTCGCGGATCTCCTTGCGCTCGAAAAAGCGCAGCCCTTTGAGGATGCGGAAGGAGATGCGCTGCTTGATGAACTCGGTCTCCAGGGCCAGCGACTGCGAGTTGATGCGGTAGAGGATGGCCAGCGGGAACAGGCCGGGATTGCCCTGCTTCAGGTGGTGGATCAGGCGGGCGATCTCCTCGGCCTCCTCCTCCTTGGAGCGGCTGCGCAGCACGAAGACCGGGTGGCTGCTTTCCGTGTCCGACCACATGCGCTTGCTCTTGCGCAGGGTGTTCTGGCTGATCAGCCGGTTGGCGAATTCCAGGATCTCCGGCGTCGAGCGGTAATTCTGCTCCAGCTTGATGACGCGGCCGCCGGGGAAGTCGCGCTCGAAGTCAAAGAGGAAGCGGACGCTGGCGCCGCGCCAGGAGTAGATGGCCTGGTCGTCGTCGCCGACCACGGTGATGCTCGCGCGGTCGTGGCTCAGCAGCTTGATCAGCTCGTACTGGTTGGGATTGGTGTCCTGGAACTCGTCCACCAGCAGGTAGCGGAAGCGGCGTTGGAACTTGGCGCGCGCTTCATCGTGGTCGCGCAGCAGGATGACGGCGAACGAGATCAGGTCCTCATAATCCCAGAACTTGTTCTGCTGCTGGGCGGCGTGGTAATGGGCGAAGACGGCGATCTCCTCCGCGGAGAATCCCTTCTGGCGCAGGAATTCGCCGTTGTTGGGGTAGTGCAGCCCCATCTTGGCCAGGCCGATCTTGCGGATGAGAGCGTCGCCCTCCTTGGCCAGGTGGGGATATTTCTCCTTGAGCAGGCGCTCGACCAGTCGCCGCTGCTCGTCGTCGTCGATGACCTGCCATTGGGAGTCGAAGCCCAAAACGCCCCCCGACTCGCGCAGGATGCGCAGCCCCAGGGCGTGAAACGTGGAGATGGGGAAGAGGCGGGCCTCGATGCCGGTCAGGGCCTCGACGCGCACCTTCATCTCCCCGGCCGCCTTGTTGGTGAAGGTCACGGCCAGGACCTGCTGCGGGGCCAGCCCTTGCTCCAGGACCAGGTGGGCGATCTTGTGGGTGATCACCCGCGTCTTGCCCGAGCCGGCGCCGGCGACGATGAGCAGGGGCGAGTCCAGGTGCAGGACCGCGTCGCGCTGCTCGGGGTTGAGCCCCGCCAGGATGTCAGCGGGCATTGGCGCGGATCATGGGGACGAAGAGGACGGGGATGAGGTTGGTTTTTTTCAACTTGCCGTTGGCCAGCTTCTCCACCAGAAGCAGGTACTGGACGGTGGAGGAATAGCCGATGGGGATGACCATGCGGCCGCCGACGGCGAGCTGTTCGATCAGGGCTGCCGGGATATGGTCCGGAGCGCAGGTGACGACGATGCCGTCGAAAGGAGCGGCTTCGGGCCAGCCGACATAGCCGTTGCCGGTGCGAAAATGGATGTTGCGGTAGCCCAGCTTTTCCAGCAGCTGGCGCGAGGAGCGGGCCAAGCTGGGAAAGATCTCGATGGTATAGACCTCGCGCGCCAGCTCGGCCATGACGGCGGCCTGGTAACCGGAGCCGGTGCCGATCTCGAGCACCTTTTTCTTCGCGTCCGGAGCGATGACCGAGGTCATGATGGCCACGATATAGGGCTGGGAGATCGTTTGCCCCTCGGCGATGGGCAGGGGGAAGTCGCCGTAAGCCTGGCTGCGGTACGGGGGGGCGACGAACAGGTGGCGCTTGACCCTGCGGAAGGCGTTGAGGATGCGGGCATCGATGATGCCGCGCTCCAGGATCTGCTCGCGGACCATCTGTTCCCGGGCCGCGGCAAAAGCGGCTTCGTCCCCGGCCGCCGGCAGCAGCAGCGGCATGAGCAGGAGGAGCAGGGAGATGGGCAGGGAGAGCTTCATGGCCTGATTCTACCAGAGACCGGCCCGGCACTCAAGGGAAGAAAAAGGGAAGAGTGAGGGAAAGGCAGAGGGAAGACAAAGTGGGAAAGAGGTGCCGAAAGGGATTTTTCCACTCTCTCTTCCCTTTCTCTTCCCTCTCTCTTCCCTTTGTTTTCTCTAGAGCTATCCAAGTAAGACGAGCAAGGATCCCGCCACCGCCAGGACCGTGGCCAGGAGGCGCCGGCGGGTGAACGCTTCCTTCAGGAAAACGCTGGCCATGACCACCACGAAAACCGTGTTGGTCTGGTTCAGCACGGCCGCTGAATTGACCGCCGTGAACTTGAAGGCCCCCACCCAAAGGGTCATGGAGATCAGGTTGCCCAACAGCGCCCCCCAGAAAGCGTAATGCCGGCTGCCTTTCTGCCACAACGGCGCCAGCAGCCGCCGGCGGTCCTTTTGCCAGGCGAACAGGACCAGCAGGACGACCAGGGCCGCCAGCATGCGCAGCTCGGTCACCCAAAAGACCGACGCCCCGCGCAATACCGGCTGCATGAGCACGATGCTGATGGCCATGATGGCCATGGCCGCGGCGCCGAAAAAGATGCCGGTGATGACCCGCCGGGTCGGCAGGGGGCTGCCGCTCTTGCGGTAGGCCACCGTCAGCACCGCGGCGATCACCAGCAACGCGCCGCCGACCTGCTCCAGGCGCGGCTTCTGCAGCAGGAACAGCCAGGTGGCGGTCATGACGAAGGGGGCATACAGGGCGTCGACGATGGCGGTCATGCCGGCCCCCAGGCGGTTCAGGCAGGCGAAGAACAGCGTGTCGGACACGGCGATGCCCAGGATGCCGCTGGCCATGATCGCCAGCCAGTGCCTGCCCGGAACGCCCACCGGGATGAGCGGGATTTTCGCCAGAAAGAGCAGCGGCAGCAGAATGGTCACGGTGAGCACGGTCTTGTACAGGTTCAAGGCCAGCGGCCGGATGCGGTCGCCGGCCAGCTTGAAGAGGATGACCGCCCCGGCCCAGACCATGGCGCACAGCAGGGCCATGATCTTTCCCAGCAGGTCGAGCGGCATGTTTTCCTCCACAGCCTTCGGCGGATGGTATTTTCTTGAATGAAATTCCGATGCGCGAAAACGTATTGTAGCCTAATTCCGCTGGTAAGGCAATGTGGTTTTTGGGTAGGGGTTGGATAGAAATCGCCCTGGGCATAGCTGAGAATCCCTGGATCGTGACATTGACAGCTTTCCGGCGCCATGCTAGTTTGCCCTCATGGTCACAGGCACCGCGCCGCGCAAGATCATCCACGTCGACATGGACATGTTCTATGCCGCCGTCGAGATGCGCGATCGTCCCGAGTTGCGCGGCCGGCCGCTGGTCGTCGGCGGCCGGCCCGACAGCCGTTCGGTGGCCACCACGGCCAACTACGAGGCGCGCAAGTTCGGCATCCATTCGGGCATGTCCTGCGCCGAAGCCCGGCGCCGCTGTCCCCATTGCCTGTTCATCCCCCCCGATTTCAGAAAGTACCAGCAGGTTTCCGAGCGGATCCGCAGCATTTTTTTCGAATACACCGACCTGGTCGAAACCATGTCGCTGGACGAAGCCTATCTCGATGTGACCCGCAACAAGAAAAACGAGCCCAGCGCCACGCGCCTGGCCCGCGAGATCAAGGCGCGCATTTTCGCCGCGACCGGCTTGACCGCCTCGGCCGGCGTGGCGTCCAGCATGTTCGTGGCCAAGATCGCCTCCGACGCGCGCAAGCCGGATGGCTTGTGCGTGGTGCGGCCTGAGCGGGTCATGGATTTCATCCGTCCGTTGCCCGTGATCTGCATCCCCGGCATCGGCAAGGTCACCGATGCCCGGATGCGGCAGCTCCATATCCTGACCGTGGCCGACCTGGAAAAAAAATCCCTGGAATTTCTGGAAGCTGAATTCGGAAAATCCGGGCGCTATCTTTACGATATCGCCCGCGGCATCGACGAGCGCCCGGTGACGCCCTGGCGCGAACGCCAGTCGTACGGCGCCGAAGAGACCTTCGCCGCAGATATTTCCCATAAAGGCCAGTTGCTCGATTTTTTAAGGGAATGCGCGCAGCGAGTCTTTTCGGAACTGAAGGAAGAAGGCAAGCAGGCGCGCACCGTGACCCTGAAGATCAAGTATTTTGATTTCCAGACCATCACCCGGCGCCAGACATCCGACCGTTTCCACGACAGTGCCGAAACAGTTTTTCGGGCGGCCGCCGCCCTGCTGGAAAAGACCGAGGCCGGACGCCGCCCCGTGCGCCTGGCCGGGATCGC
>JALOLC010000125.1 GCA_025456175.1 Acidobacteriota bacterium
CTGGATCCCGTGGTCGCGGCGGTGCTCGCCGCGGGACGGCGCGGGGTGAGCGTGCGCATTCTGAGCGATGTCGCCATGGCCAAAACCTATCCGGAGACTCTCGCCCGCTTTCAGGGGAAACCCGGCATCGAGACGCGCCTTTTCGATTGGCGGAAGCTGACCGGCGGCGTGCTTCATGCGAAGTATTTCGTCGTCGACGGCATGGAGGCCTATGTCGGCAGTCAGAACTTTGACTGGCGGGCGCTGAGCCAAATTCATGAGACCGGCCTGCGCATCCGCAGCCCCATTTTTGCCGCGGCACTTACACGCATCTTCGCTGCCGACTGGAACCACGGCGGCGGCGACGCCCATGCCTACCGCGACCTGACGCTCCTGCCCCCCCTCGCTTTCCCTGCCGACGCCCGGCTCGTGGCCAGTCCGGCCGCCTGCAATCCGCCCGGGATCGGCGATGCCCTGGAAACCCTGGTCAAGCTGCTGGACAATGCCCGCCGCCGGGTCACCGTGCAGCTCCTCTCCTACAGCACGGAGGCTCCGAAAGGGGATAGCGGCCGCTTCGTCGCCATCGACCAGGCGTTGCGCCGCGCCGCCGGCCGCGGCGTGAATGTGTCGCTCCTGGTCTCCGACTGGAACCTCCGTCCCTCCCAGAGCACCGGGCTCAGGGACCTGGCCCGGGTGCCCAACATCGACGTGCGCTTCGCCGTCATCCCGCCGGCGCGGCGCGGCTTCATCCCCTACGCCCGCGTCGTCCACTCCAAGGTCATGCGCGTCGACGACGATGTCTGCTGGGTGGGGACGAGCAACTGGGGCCACGATTACTTCTTCCGCTCGCGCAACGTCGAGGTCATCCTGAAGCGCCCGGACATTGCCCGCGTGCTCGACGAGCTCTTCTCTTCCCTGTGGAACGGGCCCTATGCCCACAGGCTGGATCCGGAGAGGGAATACCAGGCTCCCAGGATCAGTAATTAAGTGATAGTGGTAGTGATCGTGGTAGTTACAGACGCTTGATGGATTACGGAATTCCTTCCAATTTCTTCCTAACACTAACACTATCACTATCACTTCTACCTGTTGACGGCCTGCGCCGTATCCGCTAGAATAGGGCTTCGCTCAACAGGAGGATCTCCATCATGGCACGCATCGAACCGTTCCAGGGGCTCAGACCCAGGAAGGACCTGGCCGAAAAGATCGCCGCCCCGCCCTATGACGTCCTCAGCTCCGAGGAGGCGCGCGAGCTGGCCAAGGGCAACCCCTTCTCGTTCCTGCATGTCGGCAAGCCCGAGATCGACCTGCCGGCTGGCACCGACCTCTACGCCGACGAAGTGTATGCCAAGGGCAGGGAGAATTTCAGCCGCTTCATCAGTGAAGGAATTCTGGTCCAGGACAAGAAAAAGTGCTTTTATGTATACAAGCAGATCTGGGGCGAACACGTGCAGGTCGGCCTGGTGGCCGGCGCCTCCTGCCAGGACTACCAGGACGACGTGATCAAGAAGCACGAGCTGACCCGCGAGGACAAGGAGCACGACCGCCAGCGCCACATCGATACCCTGAACGCCCAGACCGGCCCGGTCTTCCTGACCTACCAGTGCAACCGGGCCATCGACAAGCTGATCGCCAGGGCGATGGCCGGCGAACCCGAGAACGACATCTCGACCTACGACGGCGTGCGCCACATCTTCTACGTGGTCGACGACGACAAGCTGATCTCGGGCCTCCAGAAGGAATTCCGCAAGCTGGGCGTCCTCTACGTCGCCGACGGCCACCACCGCTCGGCCGCCGCCACCAAGATCAAGGCCCAGCGCCAGGCGGCGAACCCCGGCCATACGGGCGATGAGGAATACAATTTCTTTCTTGCCGTCATCTTCCCCCACAACCAGATGAAGATCCTGCCCTACAACCGCCTGGTCAAGGACCTGAATGGCTTGGACCGCGACGCTTTTCTGGCCCGGGTATCCGAGCACTTCATCTGCGAGACCTCCACCGAGAAGGTCCCGTCCCGGACCCAGGAGTTCGCCATGTACCTGGACGGCGCTTGGTACCGGCTGGCGGCCAAGCCGGGCACCTTCGACGCCGCCGACGCCATCGCCTCGCTCGACGTCTCCATCCTGCAGAACAACCTACTCGCTCCCGTGCTGGGCATCCGCAACCCGCGCACCGACAAGCGCATCGACTTCGTCGGCGGCATCCGCGGCACGGCCGAGCTGGAGCGGAAGGTCGACGGCGGAAAATTCGCCGCCGCCTTCTCGCTGCGTCCCACCACCATCGAGCAGCTGTTTGCCGTGGCCGACGCCGGCAAGATCATGCCGCCCAAGTCGACCTGGTTCGAGCCCAAGCTGAAGGACGGCTTGGTTTCGCACCTGTTGGGTTGAGGCGGGCAACTGCCCATACCCCCGCGAGAGGAGGAATCCATGGCTATACTGGACGGGAAGCTGGTCGCCGAGAAGATCCAGCTGCAGGTCGGACTGGAGGTTGAGCGCCTGAAGGCCGAGAACGGCATCGTGCCGGGCCTGGCCGTGATCATGGCCGGCGACGATCCCGCCTCGCGCTCCTACGTCAACTCAAAAAGCAAGCTGGCTGAAAAGCTCGGCATCCGCTCCGAGCTGGTCACGTTTCCCGCGAGCGTCCCGGCCGCCGAGATCGCCCGCGTCATCGACGAGAAGAACGCCGATCCTTTTACCCACGCCATCCTGGTGCAGATGCCCCTGCCCGCCGGCGTCGACCCCTGGGGCATCATCGAACGCATCGCGCCGGGCAAGGACGTCGACGCCTTCCACCCGTACAACCAGGGGCTGATCCTGCAGAACCGCGGCCGCGTCTTCCCCTGCACGCCGCTGGGGATCATGCGTTTGCTCGACCACTACGGCATCGACCCGGAGGGCATGAACGCGGCCGTGGTCGGCAGGAGCTTTCTCGTCGGCAAGCCCATGGCGGCGATGCTCGCCAACCGCAACGCCACGGTCACTCTCTGCCACTCGCGCACCCACGGCCTGGCCGCGATCCTGCGCGAAGCGGGCCTGGTCGTGGCCGCCGTGGGCAAGCCGGGATTCATCAGCGCCGACATGGTCAAGCCCGGCGCGGTCCTGATCGACGTGGGCATCAACCATGTCACCAAGGAGGATGACTTCAACAAGTTCTGCCCCCGCTCGAATTACGAGGCCTTCAAGAAGAAGGGCGCGGTCATCACCGGTGACGTCCATTACCAGTCCTTCGCCAAGGCCGCCCACTATTCGCCGGTGCCGGGGGGCGTCGGGCCGCTGACGGTCACGATGCTGATGAGCAATACCGTTGAGCTGTGCAAGAGGCAGGCCGGGATTGCGTGATGCGTGAACGAACTTGCAGTACTTCGTTATGCGTTATGCGAAAGAAAAGGAATTTTTGTTCTTTCGGATTCTCGCTCTTGCGCATCACGCATAACGCATTACGCATAACGGATCATGTCTGAGACAGTCCTGATCACCGGCGCCTCGGGCCTGCTGGGCCGGGCCCTGGTCGACGCGTTCGTTCGCCGGGGCATCCCGGTGCTGGCCCAGTACCACCGCCGCCGCGGCGGCGAGCGCGGCAACGTCCGCTGGCTGGCCGGCGACTTCTCCAGCAGCCGGAGCACGGCGGCCTTCCTGAAGCGCCACGCGGCGGCGCTCGCCGAATGCGTCCACGTGATCCACAACTACGGCCCCATCGTGCAGAAGGACACCGCCGCCGTGACCGGCGCCGACCTGCTGGCCGCTTTCCAGGTCCATCTCCAGCCGGCGCTGGACATCACCCGCTTCCTGCTTGCCCATGCCCGGCTGCGCTCGGCGCTTTTCGTGGCCTTCGAGCACACGGGCCGGCTGCGCTCCTACCGCCGGATCCTCGCCTATGCCTTGGCCAAGAACGCCCTGCCGGTCCTCAGCCGCTCCCTGGCCGCTAGCCATCCCGGCATCCGCTTCAGCGTCTATTCGCCGCCCACGCTGGCGGGCGCCGCGGTCCAGCCGCCCGGCGCGCGCCCCGTCGCCCCCCCGGCGGTGGCGGAGACGATATTCCGCGTCTTTCGCCGCCGCAGCGGGGGCCATTTCCGCCGCGAAACCGCCGGTGGGAGGCAGGGGAGGAAACATGGATAGAAAACAGAAGCTCTCCCGCTATGGGAGGGTCCGCGGGCAGCTGGCGGAATTGCTTGAGAAAACGCCGGACCCGCAGGCGCGCATGGCCACCGTCGCCGCCCTGCTCTTCCACAAGTTCGACCATTATTTCTGGTGCGGCTTCTATCGCCTGGTCAACGGCGACCTGGTCGTCGGGCCCTACCAGGGACCGCTGGCCTGCCAGGTGCTGGCCCGGGGCCAGGGAGTGTGCTGGGAGGCGGTGAAGCGCGAGGGGACGGTGATCGTCCCCGATGTCCACAATTTCCCGGGCCACATCGCCTGCGACTCGCGCTCGCGATCGGAGATCGTCGTCCCGGTGCGGAACCGCGCCGGGGCGATCGTCGCCGTCCTCGACGCGGACAGCGACAGGCTGGCCCAGTTCGACGAAGCCGATGCCGAGGGCCTGCAGGGGATCGTCGATCTGCTTCTGCAGTGACAAGGTACCAGTGACGAGTGACCAGGAAGAATAAAATATCAAATCCCAAATTCCAAATCCCAAATAAATACCAAATGCCAATGACCAAATGACCCAAACGAGGAGAATGCCGCTACGCCTACCCAGTGCATATATATGCTTTCTTTACGCGTTACGCGTCACGCTTTACGGGTCACGTATCCTTGACTTTTTCCTGGGACCGGTGCTACCATTCAATTTACTGAATCCACCAGGCAGGGACAAAAAAAAATGAAAGCAAACAAAATGCTCATCGGCCTCATGCTGTTCACCCTGGCGCTCGGCGCCTGGGCCCAGGACGGGGATCTGGCGTTTCAGGACAGCGATTCGCTGGAAGTGATCAGGGAGAAGATCGAGCGCAACGGTTTTGAGTTCACCGTCGGCCACAACTGGGTCTTTGACATGACACCCGAGGAGAAGCAGGCGTTCTTCAGCCGCCGGCAAGGCCCTGCCCGCTGCCTTTGATTGGCGCGCGCACGAAGGGCACAGCTACATCGGCCCGGTGGACAACCAGGGCGGCTGCGGCTCCTGCTACGCCTTCGGCGCCTCGGCCGCCGCCGCGGGCGTGTACAACGTCGCCAACGGTCTTTTCGACGCGGCCTGCGTGAATTTTTCCGAGTCCTTCATCATCTGGTGCCTCAGCCGCATCGCCCCCTACGGAGACCACTTTTACGGCTGCAGCGGGGCCGACTACGACTACATGGAGCTCGAGGCTCTGGTCCAGGAGGGGATCATCAGCGAAGCCGCTTTTCCCTATACCTATTTCGCATTGCCGCGCGTGAAATTCGATTCCTGGCACCGCATTCCCTGCAACGACATTGCCGCCATCAAGACGGCGCTGATGACCTACGGGGCGCTGGACGTGGCGGTCTACGCCGGCTCGGCATTCCAGGCCTATAAGAGCGGCATCTACAACGACAGCCAGACCTCCTGCTACTCCAACCCCTGCGACTATACCCCCACCAACCATGCCGTCGCCCTGGTGGGCTGGAACGACGCCGATGAGGCCTGGATCCTGCGCAACTCCTGGGGCAGCTCCTGGGGGGAAAACGGCTACATGCGCATCAAGTATACGGCGGCCCGGGTTGCCTGCGAGGCGACGTACCTCGTGTACATTCCGGCACCCACCATCACGGTGACCGCGCCGGCCCGCGGCGAGGCTCTCAGGCAGCAGAGCACCTATACCATCACCTGGAGCAAGACCGGGTCCCAGTCCGACACCGTCCGGGTGCGACTCTTCCGCAAGGGCATCCAGGTCGGCGTGATCAGTCCCGCCACCGCCAATGACGGTTCCCTCGAATGGACCGTGCCCCTGATGCTGGAGGCCGGCGGCGGCTACCAGATCCGCATCACGACCAGCGACCGCCTGGTCGATTCCTTCAGCCAGGTCTTCAGCGTCAGCAGAAGGAAACCACGAACTCTGGCAGGCCAGCGCCTCGAGCCATGACGGCTACCTGAGCTTCTCCCTCCCCAGCAGATAATTCGTGATCCTCTCTTCGACGACCGCCACGCCGATCCCCGGCCCCGCGGGCATGGCGATGTAGCCCTCGCGGTCCAGGATGACCGGCGGCTCGACAATGTCCTCGCGGAAGTAGCGCCGCGTCTCCGAGGTGTCGCCGGGCAGGGTGAAGCCGGGGGCGGCCTGCAGCTGGATGTTGAGGGCGCGGCCGATGCCGGTCTCGTCCATGCCGCCCGACCAGGCGGGAAGGCCATGGCCGGCGCAGAGGCCGGCCATCTTGACGGCTTCGAGCAGACCGCCCACGCGCCCCTGCTTGATGTTGATCACCCGGCAGCCCTTGAGGGCAATGGCCGCCGCGGCGTCGTCGCAGCCGTGGATCGATTCGTCGAGGCACAGGGGGGTGCGCAGGCGCGCCTGCAGCAGCGAGTGCTGGTAGATGTCGTGGTAGGCGAGGGGCTGCTCGATCATGGTCAGCTTGAACTCGTCGAGCCGGGCCAGCAGGGCGGCGTCCTCCAGGGAGTAGTCGCCGTTGGCGTCGGCCATCAGGGCCAGCGCGGGAAAGCGCTCGCGCACCGCCCGCACCCACTCGACGTCCCTGCCGCGGCCGATCTTCATCTTGACGCGGTGGTAGCCGCGTTCGACGGCCTCCTGCACCTGGGCCAGGAGGGCGGGGACGTCGTCCTGGAAGCCGATGGAGATCCCCGACATGATCCGCCGGGACGGGAAGCCCAGCAGCGCGTGCAGCGGCAGGCTGCGGCGCTTGGCGATCAGGTCGAGCAGGGCGTTCTCCAGCGCCGCCTTGGCCATCTCGTTGCCGCGCACGCGCCGGCAGCGCTCCAGCAGCCCGGCCAGGGACAGCCCGGGCTTCAGCTCGGGCAGGAGAAAATCCTTGATGATGTGGCGCGCCGTCCCCGTCGTCTCGCCCGCGTAATACGGGTCCGGGTCGGCGACGCACTCGCCCCAGGCGACGACGCCGTCAGCCTCCAGCCGCACCAGCAGCGCGTCCTTGCTGTTCCAGGTGGCCACCGAGGTGCCGAAGGGGGCGACGAAGGGCAGGCTGACGTTCAGCAGCTCGATCCGTTCGATGTTGCCGAGCGGCTCCTCCATCCAGGCTGGCTGGGGTTCGTTGTTCTTCATGGGGCTCCTTGGCATAAGGATAGTAGCCCATTGCCGGCATGTCCGCAAGCAAGCCGGGTGAGAAGGCTTGGGGCAGCGTGCCCGTCATTCCATGTGTGGAGGATCATCGCCCTGTTCCTGGGACACGCGCCGGTTTGTTTTATTGGATTATTGCTTTTACTGGCGGCCTCTCCAGCCATAATAAACGGCCAGGCGCAAAAGGGCAAGGCCGCGAAAAAAGCGCTGCCGCAAACGGTCAACCCCAAGGACCCGGTGCTCAACTTCGAATTTGTCTGGAAGACCATCGACCGCAATTACGGCCAGTTCCAGGTCAAGCACGTCGATTGGGACGCCCTGTACCGGGTCTATCGTCCCATGGTCACGGCAACGACGACTGACCAGGAATTGTGGGACATCCTGCTGGCCATGATGGATCACCTGAACGATGCCCATCTGGCCCTGGCCGACGGCAAACGCCGCATCGGCGGTGGCCGCAACTTTGGGTCGTTCAAAAATGATGGATTTTCCCTGGACCTGGTGAAGTCCAACTATTTGCAGGGCAAATTCACGGAAGCCTTGGGCGGGAGTTTCATCAGCGGCTGGCTGGCCGAAGGGGTCGGCTACCTGTACATCGGCGACCTGAAGGACGGCCTGGAGCCGATCACCAAGACCATCGACGCCGTCATGGCCGAATTCGCCAAGGCCAGGGTCATGGTCGTCGACGTGCGCAACAACCCGGGCGGCACCGGCCGGGCCGTGGAGATCGTGGCCGGCCGTTTTGCCGACCGCCGGCGCCACTACGAAACAGACCGCACCCGCTACGGCCCGAAGCATGACGATTTCTGGCCC
>JALOLC010000126.1 GCA_025456175.1 Acidobacteriota bacterium
GATGTCGGCCTCCACCCGCCGGCGCAGCAGGTCGGGGTCCTTGGTCTCGCCGCGGAAGCCGTTCACCTGGGCCAGGCCGGTGATCCCCGGCTTGACCTGGTGGCGCAGCTGGTAGTGCTGGATGGAGTCCTTGATCTCCAGGTTCATCGGCGTGGGGTGCGGCCGCGGGCCGACCAGAGACATCTCGCCCTTGAGCACGTTGATGAACTGCGGCAGCTCGTCGAGGTTGCTGCGGCGCAGGAAGCGGCCCAGGCGCGTGACCCGCGGGTCGTCGCGCGTGGCCTGCTGGTAGCGGCCGTTCTCGTCGACGTCCCGGCTCTCCCTGACCATGGAGCGGAACTTCCAGCAGAGGATGGGCCTGTTCTTGATGCCCCAGCGCTCCTGCTTGAAGAAGACGGGGCCCGGGGAGGTGAGCTTGATCAGCAGCGCCAGCAGCGGCCACAGCCACACGAACACGGTGGCGAACAGCAGGACGGTGAGCAGCAGGTCGAACGCCCGCTTTAAAAACTGCCAGCGCCATTCGTCCAGCGGATTGGCGCGCATGGAGAGCAGCGGGAAGCCGGCGAAATGCGATATGCCGAAGCGCGGGTTCAAGAACTCGAAGCAGCCGGGGACGATCCAGGCCCGGGCCAGGGTGTTCTCGCAGGCGGCGATGACCTCGCCCGTCCGGTCCAGGTCGGCGTTGGGCAGGGCGATCACCACGTTGTCGACGGCCTCGCGCTCCAGGACTTCGGGCAGCTGTTGCAGCGTGCCCAGGTAGGGGCAGTCGAAGCCCTCCATGGCCCGCTCGGCGACGAAGCCCCTGACCTTGAACCCCAGGCGGGCGCCGGCGGCGAAGGTGGCGCACAGCCTGCGGGCCACCTCGCCGTTGCCGACGACCACGACCTGGCTGAAATGGCGGTCGCTTTTCTGCCGCCAGTTGAACAGCAGGTTCAGCGCCAGGCGGCGCAGCAGCAGCAGGGCCAGCAGCAGCAGGCAGTAGCTGAGCACGAAAAACCGCGAAAGGTGCTGGGCCTTGTAGACGAACAGGATGGCGATGAGCGCAACGAGCTGGAGCAGCACGTTCTTGCCCATGCCGGCCAGCTCGATGAGCCGTGACTTGACGCGGAACAGGTCGTACAGGCCGAACAGGCGGGCGCCGAGATTCCAGGCCAAAGCAAGGAACAGCAGCAGCAGCACCTCGCGCAGGCCCGGCTGCAGGAGCGCCGCAACGATGCCGGCATGACGCTTGGCCAGGAAGGCGCTCAGCAGGAAGGATACGACGAGCGCCAGGAGATCGCCGCCGTTCTCCAGGTACCTGCGGATTTCTCTCTGGCTGTGCATCATCCCTCGGCGCCCGGCTCCGCGAACCGCTTGTCGTCCTTATCCGGAACCCAGCAGCGCAGCAGCAGCGGCTTGCCTTGAAAATGGGTGATTCCCGCCAGCGCAAAGCGATAGTCGGGCACCAGCTTTTGCAGCAGGCGGATCATCTCGCGGTGATCGTTCTCCTCATGGTAGCAGGTCAGGGCCAGCTTGGGGCGGAAGCGGCGGATGATGGTGGAGGCCCCGCGCAGCATAGGCAGCTCCAGCCCCTCGATATCGGCCTTGATGAAGGTCACGCGGTCCAGATCGCCGAGCAGCCGGTCGAGCGGCACCATGGGCACGGAGCCGCTGCCGCTATCCATCTGCACGGCGGCCCGCAGCGGCTCGGGCGACAGCGAGACCCGCGCCTCGCGGTCGCCGGCGGCCAGCGCGTGGATCGTCATCTGCCCGGGGACATGGCGCCGGAACGTCCGCTGCAGGCTGGCGGCAAAAACCGGGCTGGGCTCGATGGCGACCACGCGCGCGCCGCGCTGCAGCGCCAGGAGCGAGAACAGCCCCTCGGCCGCACCGACATCGATCACCACGTCGTCGGCAGTGACCGGAGTCAGCGGGTGGAGGTAACGATGCCAGTCGCCCGGATCCATGCTTTCGGCCACCACCTGGTACAGCAGCTCCCGGGCGTAGGCCTTGGGCCAGTACAGGCAGTCCGCCAGACCCTTCAGCTGCACCTGCAGGTCGCCGTTCGTCTCGTCGATGCCCGCGATGTAGCGGGCGGCGACCCGGCGCACATTGGGCTTGCCGAGAAAACGGAGCATCTCGCGGAAGCCCACGGAGTTTCTGCGGGTCAGCCAGTAGTAGAGGGTCAAGGCCCTGCGGTTCATTGGCTTGCAGTCTCCGCCGGGGCAGTTCGCCAGGGACGCTGGGACATGGCCGCCGCATAGAAGGCGAAAAGGCACCAGAAGATCGACAGCTGCAGGGTGGTGGAAATCTGGTACATGAACGTGGACACCGCGAGCACGGCCAGCAGCGCTGTCGCCGTTTCGCGCCATTCACCCTCGCCGGGCGAGCGGCAACTCCTGGCCAGCTGCACGAATGCCAGCAGCACAAAAGCCGCATAGAGCGCCAGCCCGATCAGCCCCCAGTCATGGAGAATGGCCACGCCGGTGAGCGAAATGTAGAAATGATAGACGCCGCCGTACAGATCAAGGGGATTCATCAGCTGCAGCGAATCGCTGCCCCGACCGATCAGCGGACTGTGTTGCCAGTCGTCCAGCGCCGCCCGCGCCACCTTGAAGCGCCATTTGTCATGGGGCTCGTTCTTGATCAGCCCCCTTACTTTACGCAGATAGCCGATCCCCTTGGTCTGCCGGTCCGGTGGAAGAGTTCGATCGACATCCAAGCGGGGCTCGCCATATTCGCCCAGATACTGAATGTGGCGCGTGTCGAACTCAAGCCGAGCGCTGCGGACATTCGTCAGCACCAGGAGAGCGCCGCAGCCGAGGAGCAGCAGCAGGACGGCCACCGCCTGCTTCAGGCGCAGCGTCCGGCGGCGCAAGAAGGCGATAAAGAGGGCCCCCCCCAGCATGCCGATCCAGGCCACGCGGGAATAGCTCATGACCGCGACGGTGAAGGATACCGCCAGCACGGTCATGTCCAGCGCCATCCCCTGCCTGCGGACCGGGCGCTCGCCCGTCACCCGCAGCAGCGCCGCCAGGAAGACGATCACGGCGGTGGAGCCCATGATGTTGGGAATGACCATGGTGCCGCGCAGCCAGAGGGAGCCGTACTCGCTGCGCACCATGCCAACGTTGACCCCGAAAAAGAGGAGGTAGAAGCCGGCCAGCGACAGGGAGACCGCCGCGGCGCCGAAAACATAGAATGCGCGCCATGCCTCCCGGAGCTTTGCCCATGAGAAAAGGTAGTGGTCCAGGGCCAGAAAAGCCAGGAAATAAGGGAGATAGAGCAGGCTCTTTTTAAGGGATTGCAGGGGAGCCGGGGAAGCCAGCAGCGAAGAGAGGAGCATCAGCGGGAAGAACGCCAGCACCAGGACCGCCGGCCAGCGCCAGCGCCACGTGGTTTTCCGGCGCAGCAGGTCGAGGAAAAACCAGGCGAACAGCAGCAGGGCCGTGAGCTGCTCGCAGCGGACGGTGGTGCCGGCGATCTTCCAGTAAACGCGCGACAGGAAGACCGAGGCGATGAACAGGAGTGCCGGCCAGGGCAGGGCGCGCCGCCGCCACCAGTACAAAGTCACTCCGGCAAGCAGCAAAAGGACAAAAATTAATTTCGGAAACATCTTCCCTATGCGGCAGATTATATGGCCATATCGCACCGTTTGTCAAATGAACGCGATCGTTTCCTCCCTCCTTCTTCGCTTCCCCGGCAGCCCGCGCCGATAAAATCCAAGGATCCTCCCCGAGACCCGATGCTTTCATGGCCGGCAAGGAGAAAACCCGTTTCCGCTTCCCGCCCCTCACCGGTCCGGCAGCGAATCACGCCGGAACGACTCGCGCAGCAGGCGAAAATCGGATTTTTTGGCAAGCAGCAGGTCGCCCAGCCGGACGCCGGTCACCCGGCGGTACATGAGGATGATCAGCACGGAGGCGAATAGATAGGCGGCGCTCGAGGCCGCGGCGGCGCCGGCGATCCCCCAGGCCGGGATCAGCCACAGGTCCAGCAGGACCATGGCCGCGAAGGCCGCCGCCGCCGTGGCGCTGTATATCAGCGGCCGGCCGCGGGCGACCAGGTCGCCGGCGAGGATCTTCCAGACGGCGAAGGCGGCGAAGCCCGGCAGCAGCCATAGCAGCGGCGCCACTGCCGGCAAAAAGGAGGCGCCGAAAAAAAAGCGGATCAGGGTGCGGCCGAGGAGCAGCAGGCCCAGGCAGAACAGCAGGACGGGGAGCAGGACCAGGCGGCAGATGCGCGGGGAGAACGCCCCGGCCTGATCGGCATCCATGCGGGCCACCCTCGGCATCAGCGTCAGGACGACGGCCTCGGGAAAGCGCCAGATGACCTCGCCCAGGTTCACGGCCACCGAAAAGAAGCCGACGGCGGCCGGTCCCAGGAAGAAATTGATCAAGAGAAAATCGGCGCGCGAGTTCATCACCTCCATCACGCCGCCCAGGTGCGAGCGCATGCCGAAGCGCAGCAGCTGTTTCATCAACCCGCGGTCGGCCCGCAGCAACCGGCCCGCCACCTCGCGCTTCAGTTTGATGAGGCTCCAGGCCACGCCGATGACCAGGGCGGCCGACAGGGAGAACAGCGCCCCGGCCAGCCCCTGGCGCAGCACGCCCACCGTCACGGCCAGCAGGACGAGCTGCACGAGCGGATGCAGCAACAGCAGCAGATTGCGGCGATTCACTTGCAGGATGGCGATGAAGGCCGACTGGAAATAGTCGAAGGCGAACAGGACCGGGATCATCGCCGCCACCCAGAGCAGTCCCGCCAACGGGATGCCGCGCAGCAGCTGGGGCCGGGAAAGCAGGATGACGGGCAGCGACAGCAGGGCGGTAGCCGCCCCGATAACCGCGATCAGCAGCCCGCCATTGAAAATCACGGCCCAGGCCGGCCGGCGGCCGCCGAAGTAGATCACGGCGCTGCCGAGCCCGCAGCGGCCCAGGGTGACGGCCATCACGAGCATGACGGTCAGCAGGGAGAGCACCCCCTTGTTGGCCGGGCCGAGCAGCC
>JALOLC010000028.1 GCA_025456175.1 Acidobacteriota bacterium
ACGAATTACGAATCACGAATCACGTAGCCTCTGAATTGACAGAGTTCCAGCAGTTGTTTATAATGAATTCAATGGAAAGCGATCGCGTCACTCTAAAAATACCGCGTCCCCTTTATGAGAAATTGAAGACCGTGATCGATGGCAGCGGCTTCCGCAGCGTGAACGAGTTCGTGGTCTACGTGCTGCGCGACCTGATCGCCCTGAAGCAGGGGGAAGGGGACAAGGACCTGTCCAAGGACGAGATCGAAGCCATCAAGCAGCGCCTGAAGAACCTCGGCTATTTTTAGGCCTTTTTATAGTGATTTGCTTGTTTTTTGAATACAAGCGTAGTACAATTGGAGTATGAAGAGGCTGAAGCTTTTCCCCATATCGAGGAGGGCGAAAGACCTGCTGGCCGGCAAGCTCATGCTGCTTCTCACCATTCTGGCGGCCCTGCTGGTGCTGCTGATGGTGGCCGGCCTCTACCTGAAATCCAGGCCTGTCCTGGCCAGCCAGCCACTGGCCGAGCTGCTTTTCTCTACAAAATGGCGCCCCTTCCGCGGCCAGTTCGGCTTTTTCCCCTTCATCATGGGCACCCTGTGGGTAACCGGGGTGGCGGTGCTGATCGCGGTCCCGCTGTGCCTGCTCACCGCCATTTACCTTTCCGAATATGCTCCGGCGCGGGTGCGCGAATGGGTGAAGCCCCTGATCGACATCCTGGCCGGCATCCCTTCGGTGGTGTTCGGCGTCTGGGGCATGCTGGTGGTCGTCCCCTTCATCAAGGATTCGGTCGCCCCGTTCTTCAAGGTCTTCTCCACCGGCTACAGCATCCTGGCCGGCGGCATCGTCCTGGCCATCATGATCTTCCCGGTGATCATCCACGTCGCGCTGGAGGTGTTCCGCGCCGTTCCCCAGGAGGTGCGTGAGGCCTCCCTGGCCGTGGGCGCCACCCGCTGGCAGACCGTCAAGCACGTGGTGCTGCGCAAGGCCCTGCCGGGCGTGGCCGCGGCCATCGTCCTGGGCATCGCCCGCGCCTTTGGCGAGACCATGGCCGTGCTGATGGTCGTGGGCAATGTAGCGAAAGTTCCGGGCAACGTCCTTGACCCGGCCTACCCGCTGCCGGCGCTCATCGCCAACAATTACGGCGAGATGCTCTCCATCCCTCTCTACGATTCGGCCCTGATGCTGGCGGCGTTGATCCTGCTGCTGGTGATCCTGCTTTTCAACCTCCTCTCCCGCGCCGTCCTGGCCCGGGTGGAGCGGAGCATCCGCTAGGAACATGGACCGCCGCAAAGTGGAAGAAGGGATCTTCAGGGTGCTGATGGTCCTGGCGACCGGGCTGATCCTCTCCAGCCTGGTCATGATCCTGCTGACCGTCCTGGTCAAGGGGCTGCCCTACCTCAGCCTGGAGATGGTCACCCAGACGCCACGGGGCGGTTACTACCTGGGCAAGGGCGGCGGCATCCTCAACGCCATCATCGGCTCCCTCTACCTGGCCGGCGGCGCCACGCTGCTGGCCATCCTTTTCAGCCTGCCGGTGGCGCTCTACTTGAACGTCTATTCCCGCCCCGACGCCAGATTCGTCTCCGTCTGCCGCCTCGCCTTCGACGTGCTCAACGGCGTCCCCTCCATCGTCTTCGGGGCCTTCGGCTTCACGCTGATGATCTATTTCGGCCTGCGCGCCTCGCTGCTGGGAGGCATCATCGCCATCGCGCTGCTGATCCTGCCCATGCTGATCCGGGCCATGGACGAGGTGATCCGCCTGGTGCCGCGCGAGCTCATGGATGCCTCCTACGCCTTGGGCGCCACGCGCTGGGAGACGGCGCTGCGGGTGGTCACCCGCCAGGCGCTGCCCGGCATCCTGACCGCGGTGCTCATCGCCTTCGGCCGCGGCATCGGCGACGCCGCCGCCGTGATCTTCACCGCCGGCTTCACCGACGCCGTCCCCACCTCCCTGCTGCGTCCGGCGGCCACGCTGCCGCTGGCCATTTTCTTCCAGCTCGGCGTGCCCGTCCCCGAGGTCCAGGGCCGCGCCTACGCGTCGGCGCTGATCCTGACCCTGCTCATCCTCATCATCAGCGTGGCCGCGCGCCGGCTGTCCCGGCGGCTGACCCGCCACGTCGTGAAATAGGAGCACTCCATGGAGAACCGCGCCCACATCCGCGTCGAGGGTTTGAACGTCCACTTCGGCAGCGAGCATGTCCTCAAGGACATCAGCCTGAGCATCCCCGATCGCAAGATCACCGCCATCATCGGCCCATCGGGCTGCGGCAAGACCACGCTGCTCAGGTCGTTCAACCGCCTCATCGACTCCAGCGAGGGGGTTAGGGTCTCGGGACGGGTCATGGTCGACGACGAGAACATCCTCGACGCCAGGGCCGAGGTGACCCACATCCGCAGGAAGATGGGGCTGCTGCTGCAGCGGCCCTACCCGCTGCCCATGTCGATCTACGACAACGTGGCCTACGGCCCGCGCATCCACGGCATCCGGGACCGGCGCCGGCTCGACGAGATCGTGGAGCGCTTTCTGAGCAAGGCCAGCCTCTGGGACGAGGTGCGGCAGCGGCTCAGCCAGCCGGCCTCGGTCCTTTCGCTCGGGCAGCAGCAGCGCCTGTGCCTGGCCCGCGGCCTGGCCGTGGAGCCGGAGATCATCCTCGGCGACGAGCCGACCTCGGCTCTCGATCCGCAGTCGAGCCAGCGCATCGAACAGACGTTCACTGAACTGAAGAGCGACTATACGATCGTCATCGTCACCCACATCCTGCGCCAGGCGCGGCGCCTGGCCGACCACGTGATCTTCCTTTATCTGGGCGAGCTGATCGAGCAGGGGCCGGCCTGGGATTTCTTCAACAACCCCAAGCAGCCCATGACCCGCGAGTACATCAAGGGGCTGATCAGCTAGAAAAAACGAAATTGAAAAAAAATTTTTTTTCCTCTTGATTTTTTAAAAATTACGTATTACCATGTGCTCGTATCGAAATCATCGCTCTGGAGGAATTGATGAAATATCGCACACCGGAAGTTTTCGACATCGGGGTTCGCATGCAGAAGGCAGACGGACAGGTTTCTCCGAACGCTTGCGTTCCAGGTGGATCCGCCGGCTATTGGGAGTCCTGTGGTGATGGCGGCGCCGCCGGTCCTTGGGAAAGCTGCTATCCTGGCGGCAGTGCGGCCTCAACGGGTGATTGCTTGTCTGGAACCGGGGTCAGGTATTACTGCTCATCCGGATCCGGCGGCGGTGACGATCCGTACGGCTGCAATGTCGGTCCTTCTTACGGCGTTTAATAGTCATTAGCTGACCCAGTACTTTGTCTTTCGCGCCGGTCGAGGCGAGTACGCCTCGGCCGGCTTTTTTTAATCGCCTGATTTTTGCAGGAAACAATCCTATCTAAAAATGCGAGGTTGCATTCCAGTCGCTGGCAATATGTCCGAGGCGTTCGCACTCTCCCTGGTCAACGGCAGCCGCTGGCGCATCGAAGCAGCCGACCCCAGCGCCGCCGCCGTGGTCGGCTTCTGGGCCCGTGTCGCCGGTTTGCCCCTTGTTTCTCCTCAATCATCCCCTTGGCCTGACGGCAATGTTCCCGCAAGTGTTGCGCCGGGAGCGCGGCCGCTCCGCCTGCTGGCTCAAACCATTGCCGGCGACATCCATGAGCACGGCGTCGACCCCTGGCTGAATGTCCCCGGCAGCCAGGATCTTGCTTGCCCCCTGGAGCCCAGGAGCGCCCCGCGCCGCCGAGCCCTTTCCTTCCCGAAACGGCGCAGAGGCTTGAGCGAACCCGCTTCACTGACCGAGGACGAATGGTCGTGGCGGCAATTGGCCCGGCTTTCGGCCTGCATCGGCCAGGAGACGCAGCAGCGCGGCGGCGTCCTCCTCCACAGCGGCCTGGCCGAAACCGCCTCGGCCGCCGGCTCCGGAACGCCGGGCGTTGACGCCGATGCAAAACAGTTCGGCTTCCTCCTGACCGGCCGCTCCGGGGTGGGGAAGTCGACGGCCTGCCGCCGTCTGCCGCCTCCCTGGCGCGCCCTGTCCGATGACATGACCCTGGTGGCGCGCGATGAGGCCGGCGCTTTCTGGGCCCATCCTTTTCCCACCTGGAGCCGCTTTTTCGGCAAGGAGGAGGAAGGCGGACCCGATTCCTGGGATGTGCAGCGCGCCGTGCCGCTGCGCGCCATCTTCATCCTTGAGCAGGCGCCGCTGGACCGTGTCGAGCCCCTGGGGCGGGGCCATGCCCTGAGCATGCTGGCCGTGTCGGCCCGCCAGGCTTCGTCCCATTTCGTATTCGGCTGGCCCGCCGACCGCCTGGCCGCATTTCATCGCGAACGCTTCCGCAGCCTGCGCGCGCTGGTCAACGCCGTTCCCGCCTACTTGTTGCATCTCAGCCGCGAAGGCTCTTTCTGGCAGAAGATCGCCGAAATCCGCGCGCTACTGGACGAACATGGACAATAAAAAAACGATCCTTTTCCTGCATATTCCCAAGACGGCCGGCCTGACAGTCTCCCAGAGCATGCTGCCCAGGCTGTTCCACGGTCGCGAGATCTTCACGACCAAGTTCACCTCGTTCCCCTGCCGCGAGAAAGGGCGCGGCGTCGGCATCATCGACCCCGAGCTGAAGTCGTCGGGGCTCTTTTTCGGCACGCGGCTGCCGAACGACCTCTGGTACCCCCATTCGCTGGCCAAGGTCAAGGAGGCATTGGACCGCCAGGGCCCCTGGCCGTATTCCTGGGTGCGCCTGATCCACGGCGCCCATATCGTTTACGGTCTGCACGAGACCCTGGCCTTGCCCATGTCCTATTTCACGCTTCTGCGCGACCCGGTGGACCGGGTTCTTTCGCATTATTACTATGGAGGCGCCGAGCGCCTCAAGCCCGGCGATCCCGGGTTTTTCTCTGACTTGTCGGAGTACGTCGAGGCCAACCTGCAGACCCGCCTGCTCGCCGGGGAGCAGGATCCCGCCGCGCCGCTCTCCCCCGAGGCGATGCTGGCGCGCGCCCAGGAAAACCTGCGTGCCTGCGCGGTCGTCGGCCTGACCGAGCGCTTCGACGAGTCGCTGCTGCTGTTCAGGCGCGAATACGGCTGGCCCATGCCCTACTACGAGCGGCGCAATGTCAACCCCCGGCGCCTGCGCCGGGAAAAAGTGCCCGACCCTGTCCTGCGCCGGATCGCGGCCGACAACGGGCTCGACGTTTCCCTCTACGCTCTGGCTGTCACGCTCTTCGAGTCGCGGGTCCAAAGCTACGGGCCCGGCTTCCAGCGTGACCTGCAGCGCTTCCGCGCCGCCAACCGCCGCTGGCAGCGCTGGCGGAAATTCCGCGCCTGGTTTCTCGGCATCCCCAAAGCCATCGGCCGCGTTACGTTCGATCCGCTCTATCATGGGCTGGCCCGCTGGGGAGGCCTGCGCCGCCTGGTGCCCACCCGGCTTTCGCCCAGGGTCGTGACCGCGCTGGAGAACGGCCGCCTCTTTATCGACCTGAAGATGGGGGAGCGCCTGGTGGGCATGTTCGATCCGCGCCGGCAGCGTTGGGAGATACGCCGCCCCTACCACCTGCTGCTCGACGAGCAGACCCTGCCGCTGGCAAAGGGACTTGGAAAAAACGCATCCCCACCCGGTCCGGCTGGATCGGGGCACGGAGAAGTCAGTGAGTGAAGAAATGGATTTCCCGGCGTGAAGCCGGGGAGTCCGGTCACGCGTTCTTTGCGCCTTCCTCCGGTGGAACGAGGATCAGGTCGTATGGCTTGCGACAGCGGAAGAGCCTGAGAACCGGCTGCCACAGGGCGACCGTGCGTTGCCTGTAGACGTACTTGATGAGCCAGGCCCCTTCCCCCTCCGCTTCCCCGCGCGCCGGCAGCGCCAGGAGGAAGATCTCCGGTCGCCAGAAGCGGCGCACCGCGCCGCTGCGCCGCAGCCAGGAATAGGGAGCCCAGCCGAGGGCGCGCAACAATTTTTTACCGCTGCGCGTGAGCTCCTGACCGGCGCGGCGCAAGCGCACCAACAGCAAGGCCAGCCGCCCTCCCAGCACCCGCCTGGACCTGCCGTTCCTTTCCAGGCGCCGCACCCGACCACGCAGGTTGTCGGCGCGGACCGTTTCGCTGTCCAAAGAGCGGTTGGCGTCCCCGCGCGTGACCAGGCCGCCATCGGCAAGGGAAACGACGCGGTGGACCACGTCGCTTGTGGACCTGTCCGCGTCCGCCGGCTTGCTGCCCCGAAAGACGACGACGTCGCCGGGGCGAATGGCCTCGAGCGGCGTCGGCTCGAGGACCAGGGCGTCGCCGGGTTGGAAGGTGCCCCGCATGCTGCGGCCGCGGTAGATGCTGCGCTCGGGGCGGGTCGCCGCTCCGTTTTCTGGGGCTGTTGTTGCTGGGGAAACCGGGAGCAACGGCAGCGTTTCGGCCGCGTCGTCGCCGTCCAGCACCCAGCCGATGAAGCCGCTGTCGCGCAGCTTGGCCAGGAATGCGGCCACGTCGGCGGCCGCGTCAACGCCCGGTCCGCCTGCGCCCGGCTCGTCCATGCCGCAGTGCCGCAGCAGGCGGGCGACGATCTCGTCCGCGGCGAGCGGCCGGGAGAGCATCCGCCAGATCAGCAGCCCGGTCTCGTTGATGCCCTGGAGCGCGCCATTGTCGGCATTGAGGAGATAGGGGCTGCTGGCGGCCTGGTTGCAGGAAACGTCGGGGTTGCGCAAGAAGCGCTGGGCCATGATGTCCTACGGCCCGACGCGCCGGGGCGATCCGCCGATCGGGATCTGCGCCGCGCCCGCCGGGGCCTGGCCGGCGGGAACGTCACCCATGCTGCGGCCCGAGGCTGATGAACAGCCGCCGGTTCAGGTTCTCCAAGAAAGCCAGGGTGTCATCCAGGACCGACGGGGGCGCGTCCTGGCATTGGGCGGCCACCTCGGCGGCGATCTGGGCCACCGTGCGCTGGCCGTCGATCAGCTTCCAGATCAGCAGCCCCACCGGCTCGATGCCGACCACCTCGCCGGTGAGCGGCATGAAGAGGAGAACGCAGTCGGGGAATTCCTCGGTCAGCACGACGTCGGGCTGGACCTGGGGGATGTCGGTGGGCGTCATGGATGGGGCTCCTTGAGGGAATTACAGCCCAGGCAAAACGGGGAACAAGTTTGCATGCGCATGCCCCGATTATAGCGGGAATCGGCGGCCAAAGCAACCGCCGAACAGTGCCAGACGCGACGAGTCCGGTCGGACTGCGGGCGGCACGGGCAGCGATATTCGTTCATGGACTCCGCCGGAAAATCATGGTAGAATGAAACAACATCCGCACGATGCGCCTGTAGCTCAATGGATAGAGCGTTGGCCTCCGGAGCCAAAGGCTATGGGTTCGAATCCCGTCAGGCGCGTTTTTCCCCCTTGAAAATGATCGCAATGCGTATGCGCATTGCGGCTCCAGTTGCTTTGCCGGGCCCGGAAGTGTAGAATACGGCCGATGGCTGAAAAAGTAGCGATCATCCACGACTGGCTCAACGGCATGCGCGGCGGCGAGAAGGTGCTGGAAGAGATGCTCGCCCTCTATCCCGCGGCCGACATCTTCACCCTCTTCTATGAGCCGGAAGCGGTGTCGCCGCTCATCCGCTCCCGGAGCGTGCGCGCCTCGCGCCTGAACCGCTACCCGTGGGTGCGCCGCTACTACCGCCACTTCCTGCCCCTGTTCCCGCGCCACGTCGAGGCCTTCGACCTGCGCGAGTATTCCCTGGTGCTCAGCAGTTCGCACTGCGTGGCCAAGGGGGCGGTTCCCGCTCCCGAGGCCCTGCACGTCAGCTACGTCCATTCGCCCATGCGCTATGCCTGGGACCAGTACTACGCCTATTTCGCCGGCAGCGGCTTCTGGCGGCGCCGCGTCATCGAAAGGGAAATATCGCGGCTGCGCGCTTGGGACGCCAGCAGCGCCGCCCGCGTCGATCGCTTTGTCGCCAATTCCTCGTACGTCCGTCAGCGCATCCAGAAGTATTACCGCCGCGACGCCGCGGTCATCCACCCGCCGGTGGACACCGATTTCTTCCAGCCCGCCGGCAATCCCGGCCGCGAGTATTTCCTCCTGGTCTCGGCGCTGGCCCCCTACAAGAACGTCGCTCTGGTGCTGGAGGCCTTCCGCGCCAGCAGGGAGAGGCTGGTGGTCGTGGGCAACGGCCCCGAGTGGAGCAGGCTGCGCAAGCTGGCCGGCGCCAACGTGCAGATGCTGTCCGAGGTCGACGCCGAGAGGCTGCGCGATCTCTACCGCAACGCCCGGGCCCTGGTGTTCGCCGGGGTCGAGGACTTCGGCATCGCCTTTGCCGAATGCCAGGCCTGCGGCACTCCCGTCATTGCCTTCGATCGGGGAGGGGTGCGCGACATCGTCCTCGACCGCCAGACCGGGCTGCTGTTCCCCGAGGCGACGGCCGCCGCATTGCAGGCGGCCCTGGCCGAGTTGCCGCGCCTGGACCTTTCCAGCGCGGCCATCCGCCGCAACAGCCTGCGCTTCTCGCGGCTGCGCTTCCGCGAGGAGTTTCAGCGCCTCGTCGGCGAAGGCCGGGCATGATCCGCAAGGGGCGGGAGCAGCTTTCCCGGCTGTTCGTCGGCAGCGACGCGCTGGCCATCGCCGGCGCTTTTTTCATCTCGTTCTGGCTGCGCTTCCATTCCGGCCTGCTGCGCATTCCCCGGGGCGTCCCGCGCTTCTCCACCTACCTGGTCGTCATCCCGTTCCTGCTCTTCATCCACATGGTGTACTTCTCCTACCAGGGGTTTTACCGCTTCAAGCTGCGCCGCAACCGCCTGGACGACCTCTTCCTGGTCATGCTGAACTGCGCCGCCTCGGCGTTCACCGTCCTGCTCCTCTTCAGCTATTTCAAGAGCTACCGCTTCATCGGCTTCGAGGTCTCCCACGTCTTTCTGGCCGTTTACGCCCCGGTCGCGGTCCTGGCCATCTTCCTTTGCCGCGCCCTGATGTTCAGGGCCTTCCGGCACTTGGCCCTGAAGCGCAACGGCGTCTCGCGCGTGCTGATCGCCGGCCAGGGGGACCTGGCAACGATGACCGCGGCCAACCTCGCCCGCTACGGCCATTTCGGCCTGGAGGTCAGCGGCTTCCTGGCGACCGCCCCCGGGGAGGGAGTGCTGGGCGGCTACGAGGAACTGGAGACGGTTGTCAAAAAGCACGGCATCACCGACTTGTTCGTGGCCATGCCCCTGAGCGAGTACCCGGCTATCATGAGGCTGATCGAGAGCGGCAACAACCTGCTCGTCGACATCCACCTGGTACCCGACATCCTGCAGCTCGCTTCGCTGAAGGCGGGTCTCGAGCACATCGAGGGGCTGCCGGTGATCAACCTCGGCGACATTCCGCTCCAGGGCTGGTCGGCCCTCAGCAAGCGCCTGTTCGATCTGCTGGTCGCCTGCCTGGGGCTGGTCCTGCTGCTTCCATTCGGGGCTCTGGTCGCCCTGCTGCTGCGGCTCGATTCCCGCGGCCCCGTTTTTTACAGACAGGAGCGCCTCGGCCTCGACGGGCGCCTGTTCAGGATGATCAAGTTCCGCACCATGGTGCGCGACGCCGAAAAGAGGACCGGGGCGATCTGGTCGCCGCAGAATGACCCGCGCGTGACCCGGGTGGGGAGGGTGCTGCGCAAGCTCTCCATCGACGAGCTGCCGCAGCTGCTCAATGTCCTGATCGGCGACATGAGCCTGGTGGGGCCGCGCCCCGAGCGCCCCGAGCTGGTCGAGCGCTTCAAGGAGAGCATCCCGCGCTACATGCTGCGCCACCGGGTGAAGGCCGGCATGACCGGCTGGGCCCAGGTCCACGGCCTGCGCGGCAACACGCCGCTGGACAAGCGCATCGAGTTCGACATCTTCTACATCCAGAACTGGACCTTCCGCCTCGACCTGGAGATCATTTTCCGCACCCTGCTCAAGTTCCAGTTCGTCGACTGGAACAACTGACATGGGGCGCGCCGCTGCTTTGCCCAATCCCAGCTTGGCTGAATTGCACATCTCGCCCGAATTCGTCCCCTTCATCAGCCACCTGAGCGACCTGGCCCGCAGCCGGGAGCGCATGCCCTTCGTCGGCCGGGAAACGGAGCTGGAAGCCCTGATGGAAACGCTGCAGCGCAAGCTGAAGAAGAACATCATCCTGGTGGGCAAGCCGGGAGTGGGCAAGACGGCCCTGGTCACCGAACTGGCCGACCGCATCAACCGCGGCGAGGTTCCGGCCAACCTGCGCGGCAAGGTGATCCTTGAGCTCTCGCTGACCTCATTCTTCTACTCGCGCGAGTCGGCCGACCTGCTGGCCAAGGACTTTGAAAAGCTGCTGGCCGAGGTTCGGCGCAACGGCCACCGCGTCATCCTGTTCCTCGACGAGCTGCACGGCTGGGCGCAGGGGAGGGGCGGCCAGATCCAGGGGCTGCTGCGGGCCCATATCGCCGACCGCGAGCTGCTGGTCATTGCCGCCGCCGCCCCCGAGGTGTATGCCAAGCACATCAAGAGCGACGAGATCATGGCCGCGAATTTTTCGGCCATCCTGCTGAACGAGCCGGAAAAAGAGGAGATGCTCACCATCCTGCGCGGGGTGAAGCGTCATTTCGAGGGCTATTACGGCCTGGTCATCTCCGACGCCCTTTTCGAAAGCGTGTACTCCCTCTCCCTGCGCTTCATACCCACCCGCGCCTTCCCCGACAAGGCCATCGAGCTCCTGGACATCTCCTGCTCCAAGGCGGCCCTGAAGAAGGCCAGCGCCCTGGACCGCGAGCATGTCTTCCAGAGCATCAGCGACATCTCCAGGCTGCCCATCGCCATCATCCGTCTCGACCCGCAGGCCCAGGCCCGCGGCCTGCTCGATTTCCTCCAGCGCGAGGTGGTCAACCAGGCCAGCGCCCTCGAGGAAATCGCGCGCATCATCAAGCTGGCCCGGCTGGAGACCCGGGCCAACGTTCTCAAGCCCGAGGGGATCTTTCTCTTCCTGGGGCCCACCGGCGTGGGCAAGAGCTTCATCGCCGCCAAAATCGCCGCCTATCTGTTCGGCGGCCCCGAGAAGCTGCGCGTCATCGACCTGGCGGGCTTCAAGAAGCCCGAGGATGCCGAGCGCCTGGTCCGCGGCGACGACGAGGGCGGCAGCGGCCCCTTGCTGCGCGAGATCGAGAGCCACCCCTTCGCGGTGATCCTCTTCGAGAACATCGAGGAGGCGCACTCGGCGGTGCTCTATGCCCTGGGCAAGATCCTGACCAAGGGCGAGGTGGTCGATCCCCTGGGAAAGAGGCACTGCCTGGCCAACCTCATCTTCATCCTGAGCCTGACCGAAATCGGCGAGGAGAGGAAGGGGTCGGCCATCGGCTTCGTCCGGGTCGACCCCAGCTCCGGCCAGATCATCATCGCCCCCAAGATCATGAACGTTCTGGACTGGGTCGACGAGATCATCCAGTTCACCCCCCTGACCCCGGAGCACCTGCAACGCATCACCGCCATCCAGATGGCCGAGCTGCGCCGCGACCTGGGGCAGCGCTACCGCTGCCGGCTCGACGTGGACGACGAGGTGCTGCAGGCCATGGCCAACGAGGCCGAAAAGTCGGGGCGCTTCGCCCACGCCATCGCCGAGTTCATCGAGCGCGAGGTGCGCTTGCCGGCCGTAGACCTCGTCACCAGGACCGATCGCGAGCTCAGACTGCGCGTCATGCTGGAGGACGGGCGGGTGCGCATCGTCGCCGAGTAGAGGAGACCCAATGCCGCGAAACCTGAAGATCGACCACCTGTGGACCGTCAAGACCTATCCGCCGGACGTGGAGTTCAACTTCTCCTTCTCCAACATGGAGTTCCTGCTCGAGGACCATGAGCTGCCCTTCGACCGCGACTCGATCCGGCTGCACGCCTTCCCCGGCGATGCCCGCGTCGGCAGCCGCCACCTGCTGGAGACGCTGAGCCGCCGCGAGCAGGTGCCCGAGGAGAACATCTTCCTCTCCCTGGGGACAAGCCTGGCCAACTTCACCTTCTGGGCGGCGCTGCTCCGGCGCGGCGACGAAGTGCTGGTCGAGTTCCCGGCCTACGAGCCGATGTTCAAGGTGCCGGCCTACCTGGGGGCACGGTTGCGCTTCGTCAAGCGCGATCCGCTCGATTTCTCGCTCACCGTCCAGTCGTTCGCCGAGGTCCTGAGCGACAAGACGCGCATGATCATCCTCACCGACTCGCACAACCCCTCGGGCAGCCAGCTGTCGGCCGAGGTTTTGCAGTACCTGCGGCAGCTGAGCCGGGAGCGCGGCATCATCGTGTTCATCGACGAGGTGTACAGCCGCTTCTACCGCGAGCGCTCGCTGTTCGTCGACTACCCGGAGTTCATCGTCACCTCGTCGCTCTCCAAGTTCCTTGGCCTGGGATCGCTGCGCGCCGGCTGGGCCTTCGCCCCGGCCGCCCTGGTCGAGAAAGCGCTCAATTTCAGCGACTACCTGACGCCGGAAATCCCCTTTGCTCCCCTGTACCTGACCCATCTGCTGCTCTCCAGCCCGGTGCTCGCGGAGCTGGAGAAGCGGGTGCGCCAGCGCGTCAAGGCCAACCGCGAGATCATCGGCGCCTTTCTGAACCAGACCGAGTTCCTCTCCTGCTACATCCCCAAGAACGGCGTCCTCTTCTTTCCCGAGGTGAGGAGCCGGGTGGACATCAAGAAATTCTACGGCCATCTCTACAAGAAATACCGCATGGTGGTGACCGAGGGGCGCTTCTTCCAGATGCCGCGCCATTTCCGCATGGCCGGGATCTGGGCGCCCGAGGTCATGAAGGCCGGGCTGCGGCGGTTGGAACTGGCGCTGCGGGATTCATCGACATGAGGGCAACCGCAAACGCTTGAAAATGAATATCTCCGCTGACGACGGCAAGGAGTGATTATGAAAAAAATGCTGTTTTTATTCCTGCTGATCGGGCCGGTCCTGCTTGCGGCGCAAACCGACGCCTTTCCCCTGACCGGCATCGACGAAAACGGCCGATTCCGGCTGCTGGTCAATGAGAGCGAAATGGCCACCATCGACTATACCCTGGACGCCCAGGGCAACTACCAGCGGACCTTCAGGCTGACCATGGCCGGGCAGAGCGTCGAATACAAGCTCGGCATCACGGCCGGGTCCGGGGGGGACTGGCAGACAATGGACATCACCGCGCCGACGGAGACGATTCGCGTGGCGCGCGAACAGGGCAAGGCGGTGTTCAAGAGCAAGGACCAGGCGTACCGTGTCAGCCTGAAGGAGAAGTCGGTCATCTATGACAATTACGGTCCCGCCCTGGAAACGTTTTTTCTCAAGGCCTATGACCTGAAATCCGGCGGTGTCCAGAAGTTCAGCCGCTTCATCATTCCCGCCCAGTTCTTCGACATGGAGCTGAGCTTCAAGGAACGCCAGTCCAGAACCGTCAACGGCCGGGAGGAAAGCCTGATGTTCTTCGAGGCCGGCCTCAGCGGGCTGGTCATCCAGATCTGGGCCAATGAGCAATTGCAGATCTACATGGTCCATGTGCCCCTGCAACGGGCCACCTTCATCCGCGGCGGATGCGACGACCTGCTCGCCGCCATCGCCGAGGACCCGCTGGTTTCCAAGCCGGTGTTCAAGCTCGAGCGCCGAACGGAGATGGTGCCCATGAGGGACGGCATCCGGCTGGCCACGGACCTGTACCTGCCCCAGGGCGACGCAGCCGGAAAATACCCGGTGATCCTGATCCGGACGCCTTACAAAAAAGAAATGGGCGAGATGGACGCCAATTTCTACGGCCGGCGCGGTTACGCTGTGGCCATCCAGGACTGCCGCGGCCGTTTCGCTTCCGCAGGCCGCTGGGTGCCTTTTTTCAACGAAGCCCGGGACGGCTATGACGCGGTCGAATGGCTGGCGGCCCAGCCCTGGTCCAACGGCAAGGTGGGCATGGTCGGAGGTTCGTACGTCGGCTGGGTGCAGCTATGGGCGGCGGTGGAGAAGCCGCCCCACCTGGTGACCATCATTCCCAATGTGGCGCCGCCCGACCCGTTTTACAATATCCCTTACGAATACGGTTCCTTCTTTATTTTCGGCTCGATCTGGTGGGCCGAGATCCTCGAAAGCGAAGCCACCGGCGATCTTACCGGAAAAGCCATGAGCCGCATCGGCGAGCGCCGCTACGAAAAGATCCTCAAGCGCCTGCCCGTCGTCGAGCTGGACAAGGAGATCTTTGGCCGCATCAACCCGTACTGGCGGCAGTGGATCGAGAACAACAGCGACAATGACTTCTGGGCTGCGGCCAATTTCATGGATAAACTGGCCGGCCTGGACCTGCCGGTCTTTCTGCAATCGGGCTGGTTCGACGGCGACGGCATCGGCTCCAAGCTCAACTATGCCCGCCTGAAGATGAGCAAGAACCGTTTCCAGAAGCTGGTCCTCGGACCCTGGGGGCATACCGATCAAGCCAGCCCGCGCTTCGGAGACCATGAATTCGGCAAGGAGGCCGCGCCGGACCTGAAGATGATGTATCTCAAGTGGTTCGACCGCTGGCTCAAGGGCATCGACAACAAAATACTCGAGGATCCGTTGGTGCGGATATTCGTCATGTTCAGCAACCAGTGGCTGACGGGCGACACCTACCCGCTGCCGCAGACCCGGTTCAGCAAGCTCTTTCTCGGCAGCCGCCAGGGGGCCAACTCCTCCCGCGGCGACGGACTGCTCGCCTGGGAAACGCTTCGCGACGGCAAGGATCATGACACCTATGTGTATGATCCCGGCGACCCCACGCCGCACCCGGATTGGGCTTTCAAAAGCGACGCGCAGCTGAAAAAAGACAAAAAGCAGGCCCTCGACCTGGAGGCGGAAAAAAAACGCACCGCGGCCTTTCACGATTCGGTCACCGACAGCAGGAACGATATCCTGGTCTACCAGACGCCGCCGCTGGAAAAGCCGGTGACCATCGCCGGCCCGGTATCGGCCGTCATCCACGCCGCTTCGTCGGCTTTGGATACCGACTGGTTCGTCACCCTGATGGATGTCGACGAGCAGGGCAAAATATTCCCCCTGGTCCACGGCACCCTGCGCGCCCGCTTCCGCAATTCAATGCACAAACCCGAACTCCTGGAAAAGGACAAAATCTACGCCTATGCCATCGACATGTGGCAGACGGGGATCACCTTCCAGAAAGGCCATCGCATCCGGGTCGAGGTCGCCTCGGCGCTTTTTCCGATGTTCTCGCGCAACCTGAACACCGGCGGCCACAATGAAAAGGAGACGCGCTTCGTCAAGGCCGTGCAGAAAATCTACCATTCCGACGTCCATCCGTCGCATATCCTCCTGCCCGTGATCGACATGCCGGAAAAATAGAACGCCCCCGGGACCGGGAGCGGCCGGATTACTCGGGACGGATGCGGATGAAGCGGCGCAACGAGATGAAAGAGGAAAATAGCCCGATGGCGGCGCCGGTGGCCAGCAGCTGCCAGAAGATGCGCAGCGGCAGCTGCGTGAAGTCGATCAGCCCCTTGACCACCTGGTGGATGAACGCGGCGTAGAGGGGGAAGGCGCGGATGGTGAGCAGCAGCAGGCCCCCGGCCAGCAGCCCGCCCAGGGAGCCGAGGATCAGCCCCTCCAGCAGAAAGGGGGCCTTGATGTAGCGGTCGGTGGCGCCGACCAGCCTCAGGATGACGATCTCCTCCTTGCGGAAGAAGATGTTGATCTTGACCACGTTGAAGATGATGAAGATGGAGACGATGAGCAGGATGGCGCTGAGGAACAGGCCGGCCAGGGAGGCGAACTTCTTGATCATCGCGATCTTGCGGGCCCAATCCAGGTTCAGCTGGACGCTTTCCACCCGGCCGTCCTTCTCGATGTCGCGGATGAACGACTCGATGGGCACCAGGCGGCGCGAATCGGAGCGGAAGCGGACGTGGAGCGAGGCCGGGAAGGGCGATTCGCTGAACTCGGCCAGGATGTACTCCAGCTCGGGGAACTCGCGGGCGAACTCGGCGCGCGCCTGGTCCCGCGAGGCGTAGCGCGTCTCCTTGACCAGCAGGCTGCCCGCGATGCGCTGCATCAGGCCCTCGACGCCGGCGCTGTCGACGTCATCGCGGATGTAGAAGATGGCCTCGACGTTCTCGCTCAGGCGGTTGATGGTGCGGTCGAGGTGGAAGGAAATGAAGCTGAAGATGCCCGGGACCAGCAGGGTGAAGGCGATGATGCCCAGGCAGAGGAAGTTGACCGTCTTGTTGCGCAGGATGTTGCTCAGGGCCTGCTGGAGGGCGCGCGCCATGAATTTCATCCGGCCGCCTCGGGGGAGCGGTCCAGGACCAGCTGCCCCTTGTCCAGCTTGATGATGCGCTTGGGGAAGAGGTTGATCAGGTTGAGGTCGTGGGTGGCGATGATGGTGGTGATGCCGCTGGCGTTGATCTTCTCGAAGATGCGGATGATCTCGATGGAGAGCTCGGTGTCCAGGTTGCCGGTGGGCGCGGTGGCTCAGGCCCACCAGGGCCAGGGTGCTGTTGACCTTGTTCTCCAGCGCCGACCGCCTTTCGCCGCGGACCAGCAGGGGGATGGCCACGTTCTCCTGCACGGTGCGGTTCATCAGCAGCTTGAAGTCCTGGAAGACGATGCCGATCTGCCGGCGCAGCTTGTACAGCTTCGCGGGCGGGATGAGGGTGCTGTTGACCGAGTCGATGAGGATCTGGCCCTTGCTGGGCTCTTCCTGCTTGTAGATGAGCTTGAGCAGGGTCGATTTGCCTGCCCCCGAGGCGCCGGTCAGAAAGACGAACTCGCCGCGCTCGATCGACAGGTTGATGTCGCTCAGCGCCTCGTTGGAGCGGAAATACTGCTTGAAGACATGGAAGAACTGGATCACGGCCGGGAGAGCAGCCGCCGGGCGGCGGCGGCGATGTCGCTGGCGGACAGCTTGAAATGGACGTAGAGGTCCTCCGGCTTGCCGGAGCGGCCGAACTGGTCGTCCATGCCCATGAGCGTCATCGGCACCGGAGCGTGCTGGGCGAGGAACTCGGCGCAGGCGCCGCCCAGGCCGCCGCGCACGGAGTGGTCCTCGACGGTGAGCACCCGGCCCGTCTGGCGGGCGTAGCGCAGCAGGGTATCCCCGTCCAGCGGCTTCAAACTCGAGAAATTGATGACCGCCGCCGCCACCCTGTCCGCTGCCAGAAGCTCGGCGGCCTGCATCGCCTTCTCCACCATGGCGCCCATGGCCACCAGGGTGATGTCCGTGCCGTCGCGGAGCACGGGGGCCCGGCCAGGGACGAAGCGGTGCTCCGCTCCGAAGAACGTCGTCAGGTTGTTGCGCGTCAGGCGGATGAAGAAGGGGCCGGGCGTGGCGGCCGCGAACTCGACGGCGCTCGCCGTCTCGACGGCGTCGGCGGGGACGATGACCGTCAGGCCGGGCAGGGTGCGCGCCAGGGCGACGTCCTCGAGCGCCTGGTGGGTGGCGCCGTCCTCGCCGACGCCCAGGCCGGCATGGGTGCCCACCAGCTTGACGTTGGCCTGGTTGTAGCAGACCGACTGCCTGACCTGGTCGAAGACGCGGCCCATCAGGAAGGCGCAGAACGAGCTGGCGAACACGGTCTTGCCGGTCAGGGCGATGCCGGCCGCGGTGGAGACCATGTCCTGCTCGGACAGCCCCATGTCGATGAAGCGGCCAGCGTACTCCTTGGCGAAAACCTGGGTTTGGGTGGATTTGGCCAGGTCGGCGTCGAGGACCACCAGGTCGGGGTTTTCCCGCCCCAGCCGCAGCAGGGTCTGGCCGTATGCTCCGCGCAGGCTTTCAACGGCCATCGCCGAGCTCCTGCAGCGCCGTCTCCGTTTCCCGGGCGTTGGGCGCCTGGCCGTGGAAATTGACGTTGTCTTCCATGAAGGACACCCCTTTGCCCTTGACGGTGCGGGCGATGACCAGGGTCGGCATCTCCGTTTCGCGGCGGAAGGCGGCGACGGAGGATGAGATCTGGCGCAGATCGTGGCCGTCGATCTCGTGAACGCGCCAGCGGAAGGCCTGCCACTTCTCGCCGATCGGCGCGATGTCCTTGATGGCGCTGACCCGGCCGTCGATCTGCAGGTCATTGGCATCGAGAAAGACGCAGAGGTTGGCCAGCCGGTGGAAGCCGGCGGTCATGGCGGCTTCCCAGATCTGGCCCTCCTGGGATTCGCCGTCGCCGATGAGGGCAAACACGCGGGACGGGCTCGCCGCCGGGCGTAGCCGCAGGCCGAAGGCCATGCCCACGGCCATCGAAAGCCCCTGGCCCAGCGAGCCGGTGGAGGCATCGACGCCCGGCGTGTCCAGGCGGTGGGGGTGGCCTTGCAGGCTGGAGCTGGCCTGGCGCAGCGTGTCGAGTTGGCTGGCGGGGATGAAACCGCGCTCGGCAAGGGCGGCGTACAGCACCGGCGCGGCGTGGCCCTTGGAAAGGACGAAGCGGTCGCGGTCGGCCCGGGCGGGATCGGCGGGATCGATGCGCATCTCGCGGAAATAGAGGCAGGTGAGTATCTCCACCGCCGACAGCGAGCCGCCGGGGTGGCCTGACGCGGCCTGGCTGATCATGCGGATGATGTGGATGCGCAGGCGGCGCGCGATCTCGCTCAGGCCAGCCAATTCCCGCTCGTTCATCCGTGGACTCCCCGGCGGAAAAGGGTTACTCTTCCACCTCGTCGACGATCTTCTTGAACAGGATCCGGCCGCAGCTCTCGCAGATCAGCAGGTCGCTGGAGAGGATCATCTCGCTCAGGACCTGGGGGCGGATCTTGATGTTGCACACGCCGCAGAAGTCGGTCTGCACGTAGGAGACGACCTTGCCGGCTTTTTTGACGAACAGGTTGTCGTAAGCCTTGAGCAATTTGGGGTCGACCCGGGCGCGGAGCTCCTTCTTGCTCTGGGTCTCCTCGGTCAGTTTATTCTTGTGATAATCGAGGTTGGCGAGCATGTCCTGGATCTGCTGGTTGTAGGCGTCGGCGATTTTCTTGAATTCGCCCTCGGCGGCGCGGATCATGCCCATGATCTCGTCGGACTCGCACATCTTTTCGATGATCTTCTCTTCCACCCCGATGATATTGGCTTCCTCGAACTTGATCTCGTTGCTGAAGCCCTGGTATTCCTTGTTGGTGGTCACCTTCTTCATTTGTTCCTTGTACTTGGCGATCTTGTCCTTGATGACGGTGATCTCGCGTTCGAGCTTCTTGCGCTCTTCGCCGTTGTGCTGCAGCTTTTTCTTGGCTTTTTCGATCACGTCGGATCGGGAGTCGCGCTCGTCTTCCAGCGCCTTGATCTTGAGCGGGATCTCCTTGATGATGGCTTCGATATCCTTCAATTGGTCGTCTTTCAGCTGCAGCGCGTATAAAACGTCGAGTCCTTCTTTCAAGCGAGCTCCTTTCTGGGCGCGGTTGCTGGGCCTACCAGGACTCGAACCTGGAACCAACCGGTTATGAGCCGGTAGCTCTAGCCATTGAGCTATAGACCCTATCCAGAGCAAGGGTAGCAAAATCGCGGCCGCCTGTCAAGACCGGAAAACGGTTTTCAGCCCTCGGTGCCGGCATTTCTTCAGCCGGCAGTTGACAAATTTTGTTAAGGTGTTGTACAGTCAAGAATATGAAAAGAATCGCGTTCCTGGCCTTTTTTTTGACGCTCGTTGTCCCCGCTTTCTCTTTCTTCCCCTTTTTCTACGGCGCCCGCTCCCTGGCGCTCGGGTATTCCTCCCTGGCATTCAACTACGACGCCAACGCCCTCTTCATCAACCCCGCCCTGCTGAATTCGTTCTCTTCCTCCCTGGGGGGCTACCAGTACCAGAACAGTTATTTGGATTTTCGCGATATCAGCGGCCAGCTGCGATCGCTCCAAGCCCAAGACCTGTCCCGTTTTGAGGACCTGGGGCTCGCGGAAAGGGAAGCGCTCCTGGCCGACCTCAAGGAGGTATTCTCGACCGGAGCGTCGCTCAGCGGCTTCCAGTTCCGCAACCCGGGCTACGCCGGTAAGGGGTATGCGGTCGCCTGGGCCACAATCGACGCCGCCATTGTCCAGCCCCTGGCCAATGCCGTCCTCGACAAGCCGGCCGACCAGATCAGCAACGCCGACATCGCCTCCCTGCGCCTGCGCCTCATCGGCTGCCATTACACCGACTATTCCCTGGCGATCGCCTTCCCCCTTTCAGCCACCGTCGCCCTGGGCGCGACCGTCCACTACCTGAAGGGACGGAACACGGAGTTCACCGCCGCGCTGAGCGACGACCCTTTCCGCGCCGGCCTCGACGCCAGGGGCATCCTGAAGTACGCCTGGTCGGCGGCCGATCGCGGTTTTTCCAAGTTCAACCTGGACCTGGGCGCCAGCGCGGCCTTCGGTCCCCATTTCCGGGCCGGCCTGGCGGTGAAGAACGCCGCCAACCCGGTCATTGCCACGGCCGCGGGCGAATTGAAGCTGGCCCGGCGCCTGATCGCCGGCCTCTCGTTCCGCCCCGATGGCCAGTTGGGGATCTACCTGGACATCGATGTCGCCCGCGGCGACCTGTTCCAGGTGGGGGAGGAGGCGCAGCCCCTCTCGCTGGGGGTGGAAAAGGGCCTTTTTCAAAACAAGCTGTTCCTGCGGGCGGGACTGGGCAGCGACCTGGCCGCAAAGTATTTCATCGGCCGCAGGTCGAACGCCCTGTACGGCCTGGGCTTCGGCTTCAACATGGGAAATTTGCTGGTCGACCTGGCCATGGGCCTCGATGCGCTGGGCCGGGTGAAAAACCTGGGTATTTCGGGATTTTACCTGCTGAAGGGGAAAAATTGACAATTCATTTTGCATTGGGTACAATGGAGCCAACATGGCCATGCGCTTAGGAGATTTCCTACTCAAGGAAAGGAAGATCACGGAGGAGAAGCTCCAGCACGCCCTGGGCGTCCAGAAAAAGGAACCGGGAAAGCTGGGCAGCGTGCTGATCCGCCTCGGCCATGTGACCGAGGAGGACATCGCCCAGGTCTTAAGCAAGCAGTTCGGCTACCCGTCGATCAACCTGTCCAAGTTCGAGATCGACGAGAAGGTGATCGAGCTGATCAAGCCCGACATCGCCCGCAAGCACGTGGTTATCCCCATCCACCGCATCGGTTCCAACCTCACCCTGGCCATGGCCGATCCCTCCAACCTCTTCGTGCAGGAGGAGATCCGCTTCTCCACCAACCTGCGCATCCAGGCGGTCATCGCCCCCGAGTCGTCGATCCTGGAGGCCATCGACAAGTATTACGGATCCTCCACCGGCATCGAGGCCCAGAAGTTCCTCGACGAGATCGAGCTGAGCGAGGACTCCAACGTCGAAGTCATGGAGATGAAGGATGAGGATATCTCCTCCGACGGGGATATCGACGAGGACGCCCCGGCCATCAAGCTGGTCAACCTGATCTTCAACGACGCCATCATCAAGGGCGCCTCGGACATCCACTTCGAGCCCTACGAGAAG
>JALOLC010000029.1 GCA_025456175.1 Acidobacteriota bacterium
GAGACCCGGGTGGAGATCGATTACCCCGAGTTCACCTCCCTCTGCCCCAGGACCGGCCTCCCCGACCACGGCCTGGTGCGCATCCATTACGTGCCGGACAAGCTGATCGTCGAGCTGAAATCGCTGAAGTACTACTTTCTCCAGTTCCGCAACGCCGGCATCTTCTACGAGGCGCTCACGCCGCTCATCCTGAAGCACCTGGTCAAGAAGGTCCGCCCCCTGGAGATGACCGTCATCGCCGAGTTCACCCCCCGCGGCGGCCTGTCGACCAAGGTGATATCGACCTACAAGAAATAAGTGAAAAGTAAAAAGTGAAAAGTGAAAAGCTCAGAAACTTGAAAATATCTTAGAACTCTTTTTTTCTTCCCATCCCACTTTTCACTTTTCACTACTCACTGAGCACCAATACTCAGATTTCCCTGGCCAGCCACAGCCGTTTTCCCTTGCGGTAGAAAACCCAGGTCAGGAACGCGTTGAGCAGCAAAAAGCCCGCGAACCAAGCGGCGATCTCGAGGTACGGTATGGCCTGGCGCGTGAAGAGGCGCCAGTAGTAGACGCCGACCGGCCGGGCCAGGAACAGCATGCCTCCGACCACGTAGATCATGCTCCACAGCATGTAGGAGATGCCCTGCTTGGAGACGATCACGTGCTCGGGCGACAGGGGGTTCGTCTCGTTGGTCTCGATGCCCAGCTCCAGCGACAGGACGGTCAGGAAAACGATGGCCGGGGCCAGGAACAGCAGGGCGATGAGCCGGGTGAAGGCGTCGAAGCGCAGGGCCAGGTCGCCCAGGGCATAGAGGGCGAAGCCGACCAGCAGCAGCGGCAGCAGGTGGAACCAGAGCTTGAAGCGGAAAAATGCGCCCTTGGGGCAGGGTGAGCTGAGGATATGCACCTGGCCCGGCCCTTCGCCTGGGATGGAGGTGAAGGTGAAGCGCGAGTTCAGCCCGGCGACGATGAAGACCGCCATGACCAGGTTCAGGTAGGAGACAAAGTTCTTCACCGAGGGATGCGGCAGGGGGATCATCTTCATGTTGATGACGAAGACGGCCACCAGGGCGCCGACGATGAGCAGCTGCGACCACTGCGCCGGCGTGCGCAGGAAGGTCTTCCACTCCTTGCGCAGCAGGGGGCGCAGGTCGCTCTCCAGGCGGGTCGGCCGCCAGCGCGAACGGTAGGTTCCCCGCCCGCCCCGGTTCAGCTTGTCGAACAGCTTCAGGTAGATCCGCTTCCGGAGCCAGAAGACCAGCGCCAGCAGGAAAGAAGCCAGCAGGATGAAGAGGGCGATGGTCTTCCAGTAGGCGGCGCTGCGGCCGCCGGCGGCCAGGCTCATGGCCCGCGCCAGCCAGGAGAACGGGAAATAGACCATGGCCTTCATGTCCAAGGAGCCCATGTAGCGCAGCACGTTGTCGATCTCATTGGGCTCCAGGAAGCGTTCGGGCCGCAGCAGGCGCAGGAAGACCACGATGGATGAGATGAGGATGATGGAAAACACCGAGAGGACGGGCTGCAGGCGGCGCACGGAGAAAAAGGCCGGGATGACCAGGCCGAGGAGGATGCCGGCCAGGACCCCGCAGGCCACGAAGAGGAGGAAGGCCAGGAGCACCTGAGCGACCTGGCCTGGCCCGGGGGCGAAATGGCGGCAATAGAAGAACAGCACCGGCAGCGAAAAGAACACGACCATGGCCGAGCTGTAGACCGCCGTTTCCACCATTTTCCAGGCAAAGGCGCTGCGCACGGGCATGGGGGTGGAAAAAAGAAAATGCAGGTCGCGCGAGATGTAGAAGACGTCGAGCGAGCTCAGCAGCGCCGAGAGCAGTAGCATGGAAAAGAGGGTCATGTAAATCATCATCAGCAGCTTCTCGGCCAGGAAGACCTTGAATACCTGGGGGAATTCCTGCACGTTCGCCAGGTAGCCGAAAAGCGAATGGAAGAAAAATCCCAGCACCAGCATGAAGAACAGCCCCAGGAGCAGGAACAGGGCGAACTTCTTCCGTTCGCCGCGGACGAGGGCGTTGCGCAGCTGAAGGAACTTAAGCTTCAGCAGGCTTCTCATGCTGGAGCACGGTCTGGAAATAGAACTCTTCCAGGCTGACCTGCCCGGCCAGGGCCATGAGCTCGGCCAGTCCGCCCTGGACGATGATGCGCCCGTCGACGATGACGCCGATGCGCCGGCAGACCTCCTGGGCCAGGGTGAGGATGTGGGTGGCGAAGAGCACCGCCGTGCCGCGGCCCGCGACCTCCTTCAGGTGCAGCTTGAACTTTTTCCCGACCAGCGGGTCGATGGAGACCAGCGGCTCGTCGAGCAGCAGCAGCCTGGGCTCGACGGCCAGCGCCTGGGCGATGAGCAGCTTCTGGCGCGTCCCGGCCGAGTAGTTCTCGACCAGCTCGGTGCGGTACTCCTCGAACTCGAAGTACTTGAAGAAGAAATCGATCTTTTCCTTTCTGCGGGCATAGGGGATTTTGTAGAGATCCATGAAAAAGTTCAGGTGCTCCTCGCCGCTCAGCTTGGTGTAGAGAAAGGGCTGGTCGGGCACGTAGGCGATGCGCTTCTTCAGCTCGTGGTGCTCGCGATGATACAGCTGGCCGTCGAATACGACCGTGCCGCCGTCGGCGGCCAGCAGCCCGGCCAGGACCTTCAGCGTCGTGGTCTTGCCCGCCCCGTTCGGGCCCAGCAGGCCGTAGATCTCGCCCGGAGCCAGGGAGAAGCCGATGTCCTTGAGCGCCTCGCGCTTGCCGAATTTCTTTTGCAAATTGGTTACTTCCAGCATGAGGGCATTGTAGCACATCAGTGAAAAGTGAATAGTGAAAAGTGAAAAGTCAGGAAGAAAGAGGATTGCAAACTGCTTCTTTCTTCACCTTTCACTGCTCACTTTTTACTTTTCACGTAGTCTGGGAATTATTTCTCCGTGAATGTCCACGCTCCGTCCCAGTGCTCCGGCGGCTTGGCCAGCAGGAAATGGCAGCGCCTGGCAAAAACCTGGGAGGGCGGATCGTTGGGCAATCCCGAAAAGATCTCCGCTGCCGCGGCGAAATCTCCGGCGAAATAAAGCGACAGGCCCTTGGCGAAGCTGTCAATGATCCGGTCCATGCCCGGCGGCGCGTTCTCCCTCCCGGCGACGACCTCGAAGATCTCCTCGGGAATGTTCTTGCCCTTGACGCGTACGCGGTCAAGCCGGCGCAGAAGCAGCTCGCCCGCCGCCAACTGGCCCGAGAGCGATCCGCCGATGATCGCGGTCCCGTACTGCTTGTTGATCCCTTCGAGGCGCGAGGCCAGGTTGACGGCGTCGCCGATGACCGTGTACTCGAAGCGCTGGCGTGAGCCGATGTTGCCGACGATGACCTCGCCGCTGTTGATGCCGACGCGCATGTTCAGGCGCGGCAATCCGTCGCGGGCGAACTCCTCGTTCAGCGCCTGCAGGCCATCCTGGCAGAGCAGCGCCGCGTGCATCGCTCGCTCAGCGTGACGCTCGTCGGGAAGCGGCGCGCCCCAGAAGGCCATGATGGCGTCGCCCTCGAATTTGTTGACGAAGCCGCCGTTCTCCATTATGACCGCGGTCATCCGCTCCAGGTAGATGTTCAGGACGCGGACCACCTCCTCGGCGGGAAGCTTCTCCGACAGGGAGGTGAATCCGGCCAGGTCGGAGAAAAAAACCGTCACCAGCTTTTTCTCTCCCCCAAGGTGCAGGCCGGCCGGGTTCTTCATGATCTCGGCCAGGAGCGAATCGGACATGTAGCCCTTGAAGGCCTTCTCGATGAATTTCTTTTCGCGGCGGACGCGCTGGTAGCGGCCGTAGGCATCGTAGCCCGAACAGGCGACCAGGCCGATGAACAGGGGAATGAAATCAAGGTCAATGCCCGAACGGAACAGGAACAGGTTCGTCGCCAGCGCCAGAGCGATGATGACAAGCGCGATCAGCAACTGCCATGACAGCGTGTTGATCCTGGAGAGGGACAGGTTGAGCAGGGCGATGGCCAGCAGGACCAGCAGCCACTGCAGCCGGGGATTGAAAACGCGGATGAAATCCCGGCGCAGCAGGTTGGCCATGGCGGTGGCATGCAGCTCGAAGCCGGAGCCGGAGGCATTGACCGGGGTGGCGCGGTTGTCCAGCAGTCCGGTGGCCGTGGCGCCGATGATGACGATCTTGTCTTTCAATTCAGCCAGCGGCACAGCGGGTTCCTTCTCCGCTTCGCGCTGCACCTGAGACTGGATCAGCTGGGCGATGGCGTAGGTACGAAAGCTATCCTTGCGGTAGAACCGCAAGTTTACTCCGCCGTCGGCGGCGAAAGCCATGCTCGCCGGGTCCAGGCCCGGAGCGGCCACCGTGGCCACGGCGAGCGAGAAGGAGGGATAGGCGCGGCCGCCGCGGCGCACGAAATGGCGCAGGCGGCGGTAGATATGGTCGCGCTCGGGATCGGCCTGGGCATTGCCCAGGCCGCGCGCCGCATCGCGCAGCAAGGGCACCGGCAGCGTCACCTTGCCCTCGCGCTCGGGCAGGCGCGGCAGGGGCGGCGTTGCCGCCAGCGCGAACCGCTCCAGGCCCTCCGCGCCTCCCTCGTTGTCCGAAAAAACGAGCGGCAGGAAGACCCGGCCCGATTTTTTCATCGCAGCGGCCAGCTGCTCGTCTTCGCCGCTGTAGGGGCTGGGCTCACTGAAGATCAAATCCATGGCCACCGCCCGGGCGCCGGCCGCGGTGAGATAATCGATGGCCTTGGCATAGAGGCTGCGCGGCCAGGGCCAGGTGATGTTGAATTCGCGGCTGTAGAAATCGATGCTGCCCTGGTCGATCTTGGCCAGGACGATGTCGGCCGGGGCAGCGGTGCAGTAGAGGCGGACCTTCTGGTCGTAGATCTTGGCCTCGAAGAGGTAGGACAGGAGGCTGCCCAGGGCCAAGGTGACGGCGAACAGGACGGCCGTCGACAGCCAGTAACGCTTCAAGTTCAGCGGCCGGCGGCGAATTTCTCGAAGCGGGCGGCGCGGGCGCGGCGGAGGGCCGGATCGGCGGCGGCGACGTTGCCGCCGACATAGGCGATGCGCTTGGCGGCCGAGGGGTGGGCCGAGAACGCCTTGAGTTTCTTCTTCTCGACCGCTTGAATCTTCTTCAGCATGTCCAGCAGCGCCCCGGGGTCATAGCCGGCGGCGGCCAGAAGCTTCAGCGCTCCCAGGTCGGCATCCTTTTCCTGGCCGCGCGAGTAGCCCTTCTGCAGCAGCGTGCCGCTGATGTCCATGATCGAGTCCTGGAAAACCCCGAAGGCGCCGCTGCTGGAGCCCACGGCCTCGCCGGCGGTGAACGTGCCCAACGCCTTCAGGCGCTGCGACCGAATCGCCTTCAGCGGGTCCTTGACCACGATGTGCTGGATCTCGTGGGCCAGTACGGCCGCCAGCTCGTCCTCGTCGGCGGCCATCGCGACGATGCCGCGGGTGAGGAAGATGATGCCGCCCGGCGCCGAGAAGGCGTTGGCCTCGGGCGCGTCCAGCATGGCGAAATGATAGCCGCCGTAGATCTCGGGCCGCCCGGAGCGCAGCGCCAGGATCCTGCCGATCAGGTTCAGGTAGCGGGTCAGCTCGCCGTTCTTCCACAGCGGGTACTGGCCCAGAATGTTGGCCGCCACCGCCCGGCCGATGTGGTACTCCTCCTCCTCGTTGATCTTGTGGCTGGCGCCGGCGACCAGCTCCGCGCCCTTCTTGGCCTTGGCGACCTTGCCCAGGTCGATGGGCGGCTTCCAGGAGACCAGCAGCGCGCACATGGCGGCAAGAAGCAGTTTCTTCATTTCAGCCTCCCATCGCGGATGAACTGGGCCAGCGCCGGGACGGCGACCTCCTGCTCCATGACCCAGTTCAGGTCGGAGAAGTTGTAGCCTTTGCTGTTGCGCAGTTTTTTTTCATTGGCCTCGTCAAAGCCCTTGGCGGCCAGCGCCAGCTCGTCCGGGCTGGCACCCTTCGGACCGGGGGCGATGCTGCCCAGCGTGACCTTGCTCGCGGTGACCGCGCTCTGGTGGATGTAGCCCTTGGCGCCTCTGGCGTTGCGCACCAGGTACCAGCTCCCCTGCGTCTCGATCCGTTCCAGCCGGTCCCCCTTCTGCAGCGGGGATAGGCTGGCGGAGAGGAAGTCGGGCTTGGACGAAAGGTTCGAGCGCAGGACCTGGACCACCAGCGCGTTCCCGGCCAGCAGGGCCAGCGCGGCCGCGGCCAGAAGGAATGTGAAAAGCAGTTCTTTTTTCATCGGTGCACCTCGAAAACCGGCGTCCGCTTCAGGCGGATCGCCTTGAAATTATAGCGCAAGGGATTCGAGATTTCAATTCCGGCGCGGGCGCAGGCCAGCGCCCGCCGCCGCGACGGCGATTGACACGAGGTCGCAAAAACGGTATGGTGGGCGAAAATGAAAACGCGAAAGCGCACCCCTGACAAGGGGGCAAAGCGCCGCTGGGCGCCGGCTCTGCTGTTCGCTGCGCTGGGGCTGGCCTTGCTGGCCGCCCTGGTCGCGCTGTTCGGCGGCGCGGTCCGCGACAGGCTTCAGCGCCGCCAGCTGCGGGGCATGAACGTTTTGCTGATCACCCTCGACACCCTGCGCGCCGACCATCTCTCCTGCTACGACCCAGCCAAGGTCGAGACGCCCCATCTGGATGCCCTGGCTGCCGGCGGCGTCCTTTTCGAGAACTGCGTGGCCCAGACGCCGCTGACCCTGCCCTCGCACGCCACCATCCTCTCAGGCACCTATCCTTTTTACCATCAGGTGCGCGACAACCGCGCGACCCGTGTTCCCTCCGGCCTGCCCCTCCTTTCCGAGGCGTTTCGGGCTGGCGGGCGCTCCACCGCCGCCTTTGTCGGCTCCATGGTGCTTGACTCGTCCTATGGCCTCGATCGCGGCTTCGAGCTGTACGCCGACCGCTTCAGCGCCTATAACCCCCTCAACTTCTGGGGCGAGATCCGCAAGCCGGCCGACGCCGTCCTGGCCGAGGCGCGCGACTGGATCTCGCGCCGGGCCCGCGAACCATTCTTCGCCTGGATCCACCTGTACGATCCGCACGCCCCCTGGGAGCCGCCTTCCCCCTTCCGCGAGCGCTACGCCGGACACCCCTACCGCGGCTCCGTGGCCTTCATGGACTCCGAGCTGGGCAAGTTCTTCAGCTACCTCAAGGAGAGCGGCCTGTGGTCGAGATCGCTGATCGTCGTCGTCGCCGACCACGGGGAGGGGTTGGGCGAACACGGCGAGGAAACCCACGGGTTCTTCGTCTACCAATCCACCATGCGCGTTCCCTTCCTGGTCCACCTGCCGTTCGCTCCCCCGCGGCAGCGGCTGACTCAGCGCGTCGAGCTGACCGACGTGGCGCCGACCATTCTGCAGGCCATGGGATTCGCCATTCCGTCCGTCGTGCAGGGGCATTCCCTGCTCGATCTCATCCTCGGACGCCCGGCCCGGCGCCCCGACGCCGCGTACGGCGAAAGCCACTATCCGCGCATCCATTTTGGCTGGTCGGAATTGAAGGCGTTCTATCAGGGCCGCTGGAAATACATCCTGGCTCCGGATGAGGAGCTCTACGACCTTGAGGCGGATCCCGGCGAGACGCGCAACCTGGCCGCGCAGCGCCCCGAGGAGAGCCGGCGCCTGCGCTCGCTGCTCATGCGCCAGATCGCCGGCAGCGGCGCGCCGCCGCTGGCCGCCGCGCTGCCGCGTCTCGATGCCGACTCGCGCCGGAAGCTGGCCTCGCTCGGCTACGTCACAACGACGGTGCCACGGTCGGCCGAACTGAGCCGCATCGACCCCAAGAACAAGATCGCCGTGATCGAGAGTCTGCGCCGGATCAAGGAGCTGGCCGAACAGGGGCGCTGGACCGAGGCGGGCGAACGGGCGCGGAGGATCCTGGCCGCCGACCCCCAGATCGGCCAGGCGCGCATCGCCTCGGCCAACGCCTACCGCGCCGCCGGCGACTTCAACCGCGCCGTCGACGAGCTGCGCGCGGGACTCGCCATCCAGGGCGATGACGACCAAATGCTGGCCCTGCTGGGAGAGACGCTGTCGCTCGCCGGGCGTTTCCAGGAGTCACTGGCCGCCTTCGAGGGCTGCCTGGCCGTCAACCCCGAGAATCCAGCCAACCAAAACAACCTGGGACTGGCCTATTGGAACCTCGGCCAAGTCGACCGGGCCGAATCGGCGTTCCGGGAGGCCCTGGGCATCGATCCGGATTTTGTTCTGGCCCGAGTCAACCTGGGGCGGTTCTATCTTCATGCCCGCCGCGACGGGCGCCGCGCCCGTGAGGCTCTGCTGGCAGCCGTGGCCAGCGATCCCGGCCTGGCCTCGGCCCACGACGCCCTGGCCGAATCCTACGCCATGGCCGGCTCGTTCGCCCGGGCCGCGGAGCACTGGTCGCGCTGCCTGGAGCTCGAACCGCAGAATTTCGACGCCTGCTTCAACCTGCTGATGGTCTACGCCCGGAAGCTGCCCGACCGGAAAAAAGCGCTGCACTATTACGAGCGCATCCGCCGCGATTTCTTCCCCAGGCTGCCGGAGAAGGAGCGGCGCGCCGTCGAGGCGCTCGGGCAAGGCTTGAATTGAGCCCCGGGGCGGGATCCCGGGCCGTTGGCCGTCGCTCCGATCAACGAGCTCTGCGCATCAATTCCAGGGCGATCTCGAAACCCTTGCCCAAATCGTGAAGCAGGATGAATTCATCGTTGCCATGGGGATTCTGCGCCCCGATGCCGAGGTTGATCGCCGGGATGCCGCGGCCGTTCAGCGAGTTCGCATCACTGCCGGCCAGCGACGCGACCGGCTCCGGCTTGAGTCCAACCTTCTCCATGACCGCCAGGACATCCTGGTAGACGGCGGCCTGGGGCGGGATGCAATAGGGCTTGAAATCCCAGGCATCCTGGAAATCGATCCCGGCACCCCCGGCGGCGGCTTCTTGCGAGAAGGTGGATTGGATGGAGCGGATCAGCTCATCGACCATGCCCGGCTCCGCCGACCTGACTTCCCCCGTCAGCTGAGTGGTTTCCGGGACCACATTGACCGCCGATCCGCCGCTGATCATGCCGATGTTGACCGTGGCCTTGTCGCCGATCCTCCCCTGCTGGATCCGGCTGATGGCGCGGGCGGCGATGGCGATCGCGTGGACCCCTTTTTCCGGAGCCAGGCCGGAATGGGCAGCGACCCCCTTCACCGTGACCGAGAAATTCTTCGCCCCGCAACTCGAGGAAATGAAGGCGCCGGGGCGCAGTGACGAATCGAATATGTAGCATTTTTTTATGGCCGCGGCCACTTCCAGGTTCAATGAGCCGGCCAGGGATGATTCCTCGCACACGGTGAAGGCGACGGTGAAATTCGCCTGCCCCTCCTTTTTCGCGAGGACTGTTTCCAGGGAAGCCAGGATCAGGGCGATGCCGGCCCGGTTGTCGACTCCCAGTACCGACGTGCCGTCGGAGGCGATGCGGTCGGCCAGGAGCAGCGGTTTCACCGCGCCGGTCGGCCGGGCGGTGTCCATGTGCGCCAGGAACATGACATCGCCGCCGTTGCCCACCCGGCAGATCAGGTTGCCGGTGTCGCTTCCCGTCTGAACCCGGGAGTCGTCGCAAAAGGGCTGCAGGCCCAATGACCTCAAGTAATCGTGGATGAAGTCGGCGACCGGCTTTTCATGTTGGGACAGGGCCTCGATCCCGATCAGCCGCAAAAACAAATCGATCAGGCCGTTTTCTTTCATGGAATCCTCTCCTCGCAACACAGTGGCCTTGCGGAATCGGAAAAAACGGGGAGCCTTGCGGCTCCCCTTCTCGTCTGGCGAGCGTTGACTAGAAATCGAAACGGATGCCCAGGCGGAACACCCTGGGGTTCAGAACCTCATAGGGCTGATTGTAGCGTGAGCTGTTGATGCTGGTTTCCTTGTCCAGGACATAGTCGCTGTTGAAAATATTGAATCCGTCCAGAGAGACGAACAGCCTGCCGATGTTCGAGATGGTGAACATTTTTTCTAGTCGCAGGTCGAGCATGCTGAAGGTGGCGTAGCGCTGCGAACCGTTCTTGTAGATGCGGACGAGCGGCTGCGAAGAGTCCCACCAGCGCGAATCGGCATCCTCCAGTTCGAGCCGCGGATCGAAGATATAGCCGTCGCGGATCTGATACGAGGCGCCCAGGTTGATGCCCCAGGGCAGCTGATAGAGGCCGTTGAGCTTGACCATCCAGCGCGCGTTGCGGCTGCCCGAAGGAGTATTGTCGAGCAGGTCCACGGGCTCGTGATCGGTGGGGTCGTAGTTGGTATACCCGAGCTGCGAGGCATAGTGGCGCTTGGCGCTCTGCAGCGATACGGAGGCCATCAGCATCCACTTGTCGGCCATGGCCTTCTTGACGACCAGGTCGACGCCGTCGTAGGTGACGTGATAATCCTTGACGTTCTCGGCGCGGTAGGCGCCGGTGTAGTACACATAGGAATCATAGGTGTCCCAGTAGGAGTAGGTCGTGCCGTCCTGGGTGAAGGTGTACTCGGTCCAATCGGAAGGCTCGACCAGGCGCTCGTTGCCGTCGCCGTCAACGACGTAGGGGCGGTTCCAGGACTGGTTCCATATCTTGCGGTGGATGTAGTTGATGCCCACGCTCAAGTCCGGCAGGATCTCGTGCTCGACGCCGACCAGGAATTCCATGTCCTTGTCCTGGGTCAGGTTGGGGTCCACCAGATTGGCGGCGTCGCCGGTGACCCAGGCATAATTATTGGTCTGGTCCCGGAGCGACAATTCTCCGGCGTTGACGATCTGGTCTTTGTTGAGGTCACTCCAGTCGAAGCGGTTGCGGGTGTAGATCTCGAAGGGAACCTGGAGCCCCTGGGTGGAGTCGAAGTTCATGACGCCGCCGTAGATGGCGAAATTGCCCTTGACCACGGTCTTGCCCTTGCCGGTAACGTCCCAGACAAAGCCCAGGCGGGGGGAGAGGAACTTCAGGTCGCAGGGGATATCGACCGCGTCACGGGAAGCGTCGGGGAGGTTGGCGTTGATGTAGGTTTTGGTCTTGGGATCGTACACGCTGTTCAGCAGGGGGATGTTGGTGCCGGGCACGGTGTTGGCGTTGATCGCCGCCGACTGCATGTCGAAGCGCAGGCCCAGGTTGACCGTCAGGCGCCCCTTGGAGATGGCGTCCTGGAAAAACGCCGAGAAGCGGTTGTAGTCGAAATTGTCGACCCAGCGCCGGTCGACGCGGACTCCCCGCGACTTTCGGGCCTCGGCATCGGGGGTGAGGGCGTCATAGACATAGGCGCGCATGCCGTTGCCATAGCCGCCCTGCTGGTTGGCCTGCATGATGCGCGTGTTGACGCCGACCATGATGTCATGGCTGCCCAGCGGCAGCTTTTCGGTGAAGTAATTCAGGGTCAGGGTCCCTTCGACGTAGTCCTGCAAGAAGTTGGACCAGGAACCGGAGTTGTATCTCCACCCCGCGTCATAATCCTGATAGACGATCTCGCGGCCGCCGTTGGGGGCCAGGTCATAGGTGGACTTGTAATAGGATAGCTTCAGCGAAGTGAAGACGTTCTTGCCGATGGAAAAATCGTCCTGCAGCTTGATCAGCCAGGAGGGGCCGGTCTGGTTGCGCGCGGCTGTCAGCCTGTCCAGCGGGTTGTTCTTGCGGTTGTCGCGGGTTTTCTCGCCCCACATGCCGTAGAGTTCCAAACGATGCGAACTGAGGTTTAAATTCAGCTTGCCGTTGAAGGTGGTAAGCACGGTCTTGTCGGGGTTGTCGAGCATGTCCACGTTGTTGATGTCCTGGACGCCGAAGGAGCCCCAGTACCAGGCCTTGCCCTTGGCGAGGGGACCGCCGATATTGAGGCCGTAATCCAGGATCTGGTCGATGGTGTTGCCGCTGAGGCCCTCTTTTTCCAGGCCGGCCGGCAAATTCTTCCCCTGCAGCGATTTGTCGGTCCAGTAGAAGCGGCCGCCGCCGAAGGTCTTGTCCTTGCCGCGCTTGGTGACGAAGTTGATGCTGACGCCGCCGGCGATGGCGGTGACGTCGTTGGCCGCGGTCTGGATCTGCATTTCCTCGAACATGTCGTAGTCGAAGTAGGTGCCCGAGGAGCCCGGCGAGGTGGGATCGGTGACCTCGACGCCGTCCAGGTTCCACTGGGAGTTGGCGCGGTTCTCGCCGCGCGAATCCCACGAGCTCTGCTGGCCCGACTCGTTGCCGCCGACATTCTCGCGGTCGAGGGTCAGGCCCGGCGTCTTTTGCAGGATGACCCACGGGTCCCTGGCGGTGGGCAGGGACTGCAGGGCTTCCTGGGTCACGTTGGTGGCCGCCGTGGTCTTGCGCATGTCGATGAGGGGTGCGGCCGCGGTGACTTCGACACTCTCGGTGATCATGCCGAGCTCCATCATGACGTTGATGGTGACATTCTCGCCGATGGTGACGCGGACGCCCTTGCGCACCTGGGTTTTCAACCCTTCCACCACGTAACGCAGCTCATAGTCCGCGGCCGGCGGCAGGGCCAGGAAGCGGTATTGGCCCGTTTCCGACGTCAAGGTCGTCAGCTTGCCGGCGGTGGCCGATGTCAGGGTCACCTGGACGCCCGGAATGCCGACGCCCGAGGGCTCGACGACCATCCCGTAGATGTTTCCCGTTCTCGCCTGGGAATACATCAGGGACGTCGTACAGAGCGCCAAGAGAAGGACGGTTTTGATTATTTTCATTTGACCTCCTGAGACGTGGACTGGATGGGGACCAAAAAATGGTACGCCGGGCACGCGCGCGGCAATCTGTTTAAGAACGGCACGTCATAGGTATAGAATAATTTTTTTCAATTGTCAACAATGAAAATAATTTTTCATTTTTTTCCAAAATCGTTGACAGGGCGGGAAAATTAACACAAATCAGTGGTACATGGAAAACGTACACGGAGCCGGAACGAAGAAAGGTGCGGTTCGGGCATTGTCACAGACCAGGGACTTGAAGGAAGAGATCAAGGCGGGGGCGGCGAACTATTCGCGAATCCAGAGGCATTTGGCGAGTTTCCTGCTCGACAACTGGGCGGAGATACCCCTGCTTTCCATCGAGAAGATCGCGAAAAAATCGGGGGTCAGCATGGCCTCGATCACCCGCTTCACCCGCATGCTGGCCTGCCGCGGATTCTACGATTTCAAGAACCAGGTCAAGGGCGAGCACATGCAGATGATCGCAAATCCGGTGGAGCGGTTTTTTTCCATTCCCGCCCAGCTCAAGGGCAAGAAACCGCTGATCCGGGCGGCGCGCCAGGACGTCAAGAACATCAATCTCCTGCTGGCCAGCATCAGCGAGGAGACGTTCCACCGCCTGGTCGACATGATCGAGAAGGCCGACCGGGTCTTCGCCTTCGGCGTCGGCATCTCCTCGATTCTTTCGAGCCTGATCGCTTATACCCTCAACCAGGTCCAGAAGAACACCACCAGCCTGGACGAAGGCAACATCCCGGTCGAAGAAAAAATCTTTTTTGTCCACAAGGACGAGCTGATCATCTTTTTCTCCTTTTTCCCCTACTCGCGCTGCACCGTGGAGTTCGCCAAGCTGGCCTTTGAGCGCAAGCTGCCGATCGTCCTGTTCACCGACAACGACTATTCGCCGCTGTCGCGCTACGCCGCGCTGGTACTCAAAGTCCCCCGCGAGAACATCCTGTTCACCACCTCCATATCGGCCCTGTCGGTCCTGTTCAACGCCGTGGCCACCGAGATCGCCCTGAAGAAAAAGGAGGGCCTCAGCCAATCCCTGAAGGATATGGACCGCAAGCTCCGAAACTTCTATCTGTAACCGGTGGCTTGCGCCCCGACAGCCGATCGATCTCTCCCCCAGCGTTGACACACGCCGCCCGATCGGTCTATCATTGCCCGATGTTCCTATGCAACAAGGCCACCCCTTGAAACCCGCTCCGCGCTTGACGCCATGGCGCCGCCTGCTTTGGCCGCTGCTTGCGGCCGGCAGCGCACTCATTCTGGCCGTCGTCTTGTTCGCGCCGGCCAAACGGTTCTTTCATTTCCGCAAGCTGCAAAGCTGCAACGTCATCCTGATCACCCTCGACACGCTGCGCGCCGACCATGTGAGCTGCTACGATTCCGCCCGGGTGGCGACCCCCTATCTGGATGCCTTGGCCGCCGGCGGCACCGTCTTTGACCGCTGCATCTCCCAGGTGCCGCTGACCCTGCCGGCCCACGCCACCATCCTGTCGGGAACCTATCCGGCCTTCCACGGCGTGCGCGACAACGGCGGGTTCGTGGTCCCGGAAGCGCTGGAACTCCTGTCCGAGCGGCTGGGCCAGAGCGGCTTCGCCACCGCCGCCTTCATCTCGGCCTATGTCCTCCACTCCAAGTGGGGGCTGAAGCAGGGCTGGGATCACTATGGCGACACCTTCCGCTACAGCAAGGTGAAGGCCCTGTCGCTGAGCAACATCCAGAAGCCGGCCGGCGCGGTCCTGGCCGAGGCCGAGGACTGGCTGGACAAAAACGGCGGGAAAAAATTCTTCTCCTGGATCCATCTCTACGATCCCCACGCCCCCTACGAGCCGCCGCCACCCTTTGACGCCCAGTATCCCGGCCATCCCTACCGCGGCGAAGTGGCCTACATGGACTCCGAGCTGGGGAAGTTCTTCTCCTTTCTCAAGGCGCGGGGGTTTTGGCGGAACACCCTGATCGTGGTCACGGCCGATCACGGCGAGATGCTGGGCGAGCACGGCGAGGACGGCCATGGTTTCTTCGTCTACGACAGCGCGGTGCACGTGCCGCTGATCATCCATTCACCGTGGCGCCTGCCGCAACGCCGGGTGGCGACGACGGTCGAGCACGTCGACATCGTGCCGACCATACTCGACGCCCTGGGCATCGCCGCCAGCGGGCCGCTGCCGGGAAAGTCGCTGCTGGCGATGGCCTTCGGCGCCAAGGCCTCCGGAGAAGGCCGGGCGCTCAGCGAGACCTGGTATCCGCGGCTGCACTACGGCTGGTCCGAGCTGACGGCGATATACCAGGAGGGCCACCAATTCATCGAGGCGCCGCAGGAGGAACTGTACGCCTTGAAGGCCGGCAAGCCCGACGAGACCGAGAATCTGTGGCTGAAGCGCTCGGTCGTGCGCAGGAAATTGCAGCGAGACCTGCGCCAGGCCATGGAGCGCCTCGGACGCGACCCGCTCACTCCCGACAGCGGCGCGGCGCTCACCCGCGAAGACCAGGAGAAGCTGGCGGCGCTGGGCTACCTGTCCACGGTGGTCGCCGGCAGCCAGGCGTCACGGGCCATCGATCCCAAAACGAAGATCCAGGTGTTCAACGACCTGATGCGGGCGCGCGGCCTGCAGGACTCAGGCCAGACCGAGAAGGCGATCGGCCTCGTGGAGGGGATCATCGCCCGCGACCCGGAGATCATCGACGGCCGCATGCTCCTGGGCAACCTCTATTTCAAGACCCAGCGCTATCCTGAGGCCCTGGCGGCATACCGCCAGGCCATCCGCCTGAAGCCCGATTTCAATTTTGCCATGCTGAACGTGGTCAACTGCCTGATGTCGCTGAAGCAGTATGACCAGGCCGAGAAAGAGATCGGCGCTTTCCGCGTCATCTTTCCCAGGGACCCGACCTTCCTGCAGCTGCTGGGTCAGATCGCCGCGCAGCGCCAGCGCCTTGACGAGGCCCTGTCCCTGTTCCGCCAGGCCCTGGCCATCGACCCCAAGTACGCCGAGGCCTACACCAAGATGGGCGAGATCCTTTTTCAGCGCCGGGAAATGGCCGCGGCCGAGGCGTGCTTCGCCCGGGCCCAGGAGATCAACCCGGAGCTGGCCCGTGGTTCCTTCACCCGCGCCCTGGTGGCCGACGCCCGCGGCGACCTGGACCTGGCCCGGAAATCCTATCTGCGCGAACTGGAGATCAATGAAACGAACTTCAAAGCCGCCTTCAACCTGGCCCAGGTGTACAAGAAGCTGGGGCAGATGGACGAGGCGCTCCGTTATTTCCGCCTGACCATTGATCTCAATCCCGGATTCAACCTGCCCTATTTCCTCGTTGCCAAATATAATTTCGACCGCCGCCGCAACCTGGAGGAAGCCATTGTCCTATGCCGCCGCGGCGTGGCCGTCCAGCCTGTTGACGTGAACACGGCCCACGGCTATCTGCTTCTGGCCGACATTTATGCCTATCTCGGAGACGAGGCCAAGTCCAAGGAGAATTTCCGCCTGGGGCAGCGCACCAGGACCTTGATCCACGGCGCCCGTCGCTGACAAGCGCTCATGCCGGGGCCGGGCGGTCCGAGCATAGCTGGCATCACCCCATTTTTTTTTACGATTTCCCGGGAATGCAGGAAGTGGGGCTTTTTCCGACATTCCCGTCAGCTAAATCCCGTCCGCATTCCGGACGGGAAGCGACTTCGCCCATTTTTCTCTAAAATGGGCTGCGTACGCCG
>JALOLC010000127.1 GCA_025456175.1 Acidobacteriota bacterium
CCCATGCCCGTCCCCTTGTCGCGGGTGGTGAAGAAGGGGAGCCATATCTTCTCGGCCAGGGCCGCGGCGACGCCGGGGCCGTCGTCCGAGACCATGACGACCGGCGGGTCGCCGGGAGCGAAATCCAGGCGCAAGCGGGTGGCGCCGGACTGGCGGGCGTTGAGGGCCAGGTTGCCGAAGATGATGTTGAGCAGCAGCGGGTCGCTTCGCAACTGCAGGGGAACGGCGGGGAGATCGACGGGCATCCCCTGCGCCGCCGCGGCGGCGGCCAGCAGTGGCCCCAGGTCGACCGGTCCGCGGTTCACCGGATCGGGCGGCCGGGCGAAGCGCAGGAAGCTCTCCATCATCTCGCTCAGGAACTCGATCTCGCGCACCACCCGGCGCGTCTTCTCCGCATCGCCGCCCTGGGCCTTGCTGTAGCCGAGGATCACCCCCAGCGAGTTGCGGACCTCGTGGGCCAGCGAGGCGGCCATCTCGCCGAGCATCATCAGGTCGTCATTCTGGCGCCGGATCCGCTCCCGCTGGCGCTCCTCGCTGACGTCGCGCACCAGCGCCAGGAGCCTGCCGTCGCCCAGGGGCACGACGTCGACGAAGAATATGGCGCCGCCGCTCTCGATCTCGGCGGAGCTCTTGGCCTCGGCCGCCAGGATGAAGCGGGCCAGCTCGGGGTTCCCGGGGAGGACGTCGGCCAGGAGGGCGTTCTTGGCGGAGGCGAAACTGCGCCGGAACAGCTTCTGCGCCGCCGGGTTGAATATCTCGACCTTGCCGGCGGCGGAGAGGCAGATCACCCCCAGGTGGACGGTGTTGATGATGCTCTGGTTCAGTTCCTCGCGCTCGCTGGAGGCCCGGCGCTGCTCGGCCACGATCTCCTGCAGCTCCGTCTGGGCGTTCTTCATCTCGACCAAATAGTCCTGGAAGGGTGAGCCGGCGCTCGGTTTCCCCTCGCTCGGCGGCTTCCTGAACAGCAGCACCATGAAGTAGATGCCGCCCACGGCCAGCAGCAGCCCCAGGAAGGCGACCAGCCCCGACAGGACCTTCTTCAAGCCGCGCAGGGCGTCGAGCTGGCGCGAGGCGATCGTTTTCAGGAAGAGGAGCCCGGCGCTTTCCCCGTGCGGCCTGCGGATCTCGAGGCGCAGCCCCTTGCCGACGCGGACGAGCTCTTTGCCCGTTTCGGCTGCCGGCAGGGGCTCGATGCGGTCGAAGAACCCGGCAGGCTCGACGCGCGCCGCCCCGGGCCCGGCCTTCATGACGTGCAGCTCGGCCTGCAGCTCGGCCTGGGAGACGAGGGCGGACGTCTCGTTCCTTTCCAGCGTCGCGACCAGGGCGCGCATGTTGGCGAAGATGAACAGCGCCAGGACCAGGACGACGAGGCCGAGCGCCAGCGAGCTCTTTCTCACGGCCGGCCCCACAGCGCCCCGATCCAGTCCAGGAGGCCGTCGCCCCAGAAGAGGGCGGCATAGGCTCCCAGGGCGAGGAACGGACCGAAGGGCAGGGCGAGCTTGAGGTTCTTCCTCTTGAGGACGATGATGGCCAGGCCCACGATCAGCCCGGAGAACGAGGCCAGGAATATCGCCGCCGTCAGCCGGCGCGCGCCCAGGAACAGGCCCAGCAGCAGGACCATCTTGACGTCGCCGAATCCCAGCCCCTCGGTCTGGCGCAGCTTCAGGTAGGCGTAGAACAGCGCGGCGAAGAAGAGCGCCGCCCCGGCGCCGCTGAGGACGGCCTGCAGCGGTCCGATCTCGGGGTGGAAGAACGAGTAGATGAAAAAGAGGGCGGAGCCGCCCAGGGTGAGCTCGTCGGGGAGGATCATGTGCTGCAGGTCGATCGCGGCCAGGGCGATCAGCAGGCTGAGGAAGACGGCGGCGGCGCCGGCGTGCAGGGAGAGGCCGTACACGTCAACGGCCAGCCAGAAGCTGAAGGCGGTCAGCCCCTCGACCAGGGGATAGCGCGGCGAGATCGGCGCCCGGCAGGAGCGGCAGCGGCCCAGCAGGACCAGGTAGCTCAGCAGCGGGACGTTGAGATAGAAGGGGATGGCCGTTTGGCAGCGCGGGCAGTGCGAGGGGCGGAAGACGATGTCCTGCTTCAGCGGCAGGCGGTGGATGACCACGTTGAGGAAGCTGCCGACGATGAGGCCCAGGCCGATGGTGCCGGCCGTCAGCGCTTCTTCCATCGGAAAATCCGCTGGGCGGTCACCGTGCCTGTCTGCGGGTCGTACACGTACTCGTTGCCGGCGAAGTCCCGGGGCACCTCCCGGACCAGCCCGGCGCGGGCCAGCTCGGAGAGCGCCCTTGGCAGGCGCCCGAAATTCTGGCGGTACTCGGCGATCTTTGCCTTAAGCTGCGGCAGGTCGGCCTCGGCCTTGATCTGGTAGAGGTGGTTGAATGCCGAGTCCCGCTCCAGGGTGCTCCGCGCGTTGCGGTAGATGTCGAGATACATGCGGGCGGCCGTCTGCGGATCGTCGCTCAGGTACACCATGTGGGCCTTGATGCGCCGGATGAACTCGGGCGCCCCGGGCTTGGCCGCCGCCCGGTTGTAGTAGCGCTCGGCGCGCGGGAAATCCTTCAGGTACTTGTAGCTGTAGAAGCCGGCGTCGTGGTCAAAGAGCCACTCCGCGGGGTTGTGTCGCGAGCCCTTTTCCAGCAGGCGCAGGGCCATGGGCACGTCCTTGGCCTCGTGGACCATGATCAGCGAGCCGATGATGTACGGCTCGCGGTACTGCGGCGTGATGTCGGTGATGGCTTCGTAGACCCGCTCCAGGAAGTCGAAGCGGTTGGCGATGTGGTAGGTGGAGTAGAACTGGATGGACCAGATGAAGAGCAGGTCGGCGGCCAGGTTGCGGTAGCCGAAGGAGAGTATCTTCAGCGTCTTGCCCGACGGCAGGGAGACGAAGACGTTGCGGTCGCCGAAGTAGTCGACGGTCGAGTCGTAGCGCGCCTGCATCCCCGAAGCCAGCAGCAGGCCGGACAGCGCCGCCAGGGCGAGCCAGCGGCCCTTGAGGCCGTACCGCTGCCGAGCGACGCGGCCCTCTTCGCGGGGGCCGCGCGTCATTGGAATTCCCGCCGGCGGAAGATCAGGATGGTGATGGCCAGCAGCGCCAGGACGTAGGCCGCGGCGTAGAGCGAGGCGAACAGGACGGACAGGGGGGCGATGGCGGCGCCGGTCACCACTTCGTTCTTGATGTTGAACTTGTCCAGGTTGGGCAGCAGGTAGTACAGGACCCGGGTGGCGGTGCGCCAGGCCGAGATGGCCAGCAAGTCCTTGAACTCGTTGTAGGTCCACATGACCTGGCCGATGAGATAGAGCGAGACGGTGAAGATGAAGGAGAGGATCGGGGTGGTGAACGCGGAGAACAGCAGGGAGATGGCGATGATGACCAGCAGCTCCAGGAACAGCATGAAGAAATACAGGGCGATCTTCAGGTCGAGGCCGCCGCCGCTCAGGGCGACGAAGGCGAAGAAGATGACGGCCATCGATCCCAGCGCCGTCAGCATGGTGAGGGCCAGGCCCAGGAATTTGCCGATGATGAAGTCGTCGCGCGAGACGGGCTTGCTCAGGATATTGAACACCGTCTTCTTCTCGATCTCCTTGTAGACCAGGTTGATGCCCGTGAAGACGGCGATGAGCACGCAGAAGAAGTTGATCGCCGCCAGACCGGTGTCCTTCAGCACTTTCATGGTGTCGCCCAGGGTGAGGAAGCTGACCAGCTTGGAGCTCAGGGCGAAAAGGATGCCGAAGAAGACCAGCAGGTAGAACATCTTGTTGCGCGCCGATTCCTTGAACGTATTGACCGCGATTCCCCGGATGCTCGCTTTCATCGGCTGATCCCCCCTGTCTCTTCGGACCGGGACGTCGGGGCCCCATTGGCCCCTCCAGTCCCGGCGAAGCGGGATGTCGGGTCCCCATTGGCCCCTCCAATCATCTCGCTGAAGAAGATGTCCTCCAGCGTCATCTTGACCGGGGTGACGGCCACGATGCGGCCGCCGTTGTGGATGATCGACTCGACCACCAGGTTGACGTCGGCGTCGCCGGGGAGCGTGAGGATGTAGCGGTCGTCGCGGCAGGCGAAGTCGGGCTGGATCTGGGCCAGTTCCCTGGCGGCGATGCGGTCGCAGGCGATCTCGACGTACTGCGTGCTGCGCTCGATCAGCTCGAAGAGCCTGCCCTGGCGGCGGATGGCGCCCTCGAGGATGATGCCCACGCGGTCGACCATCATCTCCATGTCCTGCAGGATGTGCGAGGAGAAGAAGATGGTCTTGCCCTGGCCGCGCAGGGCGAGGATGAGCGTGCGCAGGTCCTTGCGGCCGACCGGGTCGAGGCCGGAGAAGGGTTCGTCGAGGACGAGCAGGTCGGGGTCGTTGATCAGGGCCTGGGCCAGCCCCAGGCGCTGGATCATGCCCTTGGAGAACTTGCGCAGCTTCACGTCCTCGTGGCCGCTCAGGCCCACCTGGTGGAGAAGGGCGGCGACCCGCTCCCGGGCAACGGTCGGCGGCAGGTTGAACAGCGCGGCCGAGAAAAAGAGCAGCTCGCGGGCGTTGAGGTATTCGTAGAAATAGGGGTTCTCGGGGAGGAAGCCGATGCGGTTGCGGGCCGCCTTGGCGTCCGCGGCCTGGCCGTCGACCAGGATCTCGCCCGCGTTGGGCTTGAGCAGCCCCATGATGCACTTGATGGTGGTGGTCTTGCCGGCGCCGTTGGGTCCCAGGAAGCCGTAGATCTCGCCCTTTTCCACGTCGAGGTCGATGCCCTTCAGGATGTTGTACTTCCTGATGAGGAAGTTCGAGCGAAACGATTTTCTCAAGCCTTTGACTTCTAGTGCTTTCATGTTGATGGACGAATTCTAAAAAAAGGCGTCCGCAATGTCAAGCG
>JALOLC010000128.1 GCA_025456175.1 Acidobacteriota bacterium
GTCCTGCACCTCGACGCGCACCTCAACGCCCTGATCGCCACTTACCAGCTCTGGACCTACCTGATCCTCTTCCTGGTCATCTTCTGCGAGACCGGGCTGGTAGTCACCCCGTTCCTCCCCGGCGACTCGCTGCTCTTCGCCACCGGCGCCCTGGCCGCCGCCCCTGGCAGCCCGCTTGAGATCCACTGGCTCTTCCTGGTCCTGACCGCCGCCGCCATCCTCGGCGACACGGTCAACTACTGGATCGGTCACGCGGTCGGGCCGAAGATCTTCGGCCAGAAGCGGATCCGTTTCCTCAAAAAGGAGCACTTGGAAAAGACGCACGCTTTCTACGAGAAATACGGCGGCATCACCATCATCCTGGCCCGATTCATCCCCATCATTCGCACCTTCGCCCCGTTCGTCGCCGGCATCGGGCGCATGACCTACTGGCGCTTCATCAGCTACAACGTCATCGGCGGCATCGTCTGGGTGGCCATCTTCCTCTTCGGCGGCTTTTTCTTCGGCAACCTGCCCATTGTCAAGCGCAACTTCACCATCGTCATCCTGGCCATCATCCTCATCTCGGTGCTGCCGGCGGTGATCGAGTATTTGCGCCAAAGGAAAATCGCGCGGCGAATGAAAGCGTAGGTCAGGCCTGCGCCGCGCGGCCGTTTTTTGGCCGATGACCGGACACGCATTGCCAAATTGGCGGCGGATGAATTACAATGCGTGCACACCATGCCGCGCAAACCCTATTATGCCATTTATTTCCTGCACGGCTTTTTCGCCCTGACCTGCCAGGTCCTCTGGCACCGGGAGCTGCTGCTGATCTTCGGCGGTTCCACCCTCTCCACAGTGGTGATCCTGGTGGCCTACATGGCCGGGTTGGCCCTGGGCAACCTGATCGCCGGTCGCTGGCTGGTCCCGGCCAAGTCGGTCGGCGCCGTGCTGGCCGCCACCATGGCCGCCCTGGCCGCCTACATCTTTCTCATCCCGGGCATCTTCCACCTGCTCAAAATGGCCGCCGCGCTCCTCTTTCCCTGGTCATTGAGCGCTCCCGCGGCCTTTCTGGGCGTGAAGGCGCTGCTGGTCTTTCTCGTTCTGCTGCTGCCGACCTCGCTGATCGGAGCCGCCTTTCCGCTGCTGGTAACCCAGATGGAAAGAATGGGCGAGCGGCGCAATGTCTATATCGGCAAGCTGAATTTCCTGAACAGCCTTGGCGGCGTAGCCGGGGCGCTGGCCGCCGGCTTCTGGTTCATCCCTGGCTTCGGCACGGAGGTCAGCCGCATCATCGCCGGCCTGGGCTTCCTGATGCTGGCCGCGCTCCTTCTCCCCCTGGCGCGCCGGAATGGGTCGGTAACGAAAACGGCGGCTGCCGCTGCGCCCGCTTCCCAAAACACCCCAGCAAAGAACCTGCCTGCCGCGGCGGCCCTGCGCCGGCTGCTGGCCTTTCTCTTTTTCACCTCGGGCTTCGCCGCCCTCTCCTATGAACTGCTTTACAACAGGCTGCTGGTCCATTTTACCGGCAATTCCACCTTCTCGTTCACCCTGATCTCCGCGTCATTCATTCTGGGCTACGCCATCGGCAGCTTCTGTTTTTACTCTTTTTTCAATAAAACGCGCTCGCTGCAGGTCTTCGCCTATGTATTCGTCGCCCTGGAATTTGTCATCGGCCTGTATCATCTGCTGCTGCCCGCCCTTCTCCCCGGGCTGTACGCCGGCGCCGGCCGCGTGCACCAGGCGCTGGCCGCATCGGGCTGGACCCCACTGACCGTGCTCCTGTTCACGCGCTCGTTCTCCGCCTTCCTGCTGGTCCTCATCCCCTCTCTGTGCTTCGGCATGCTCTTTCCGCTGGTATTCGCCCTCTATTTCGGTTCCCTGGGCGAGCCTCCCGGCGAGCGGATCATGGGCCGCCTGGCGGGAAGGCTCAACGCCGGAAATACCTTCGGCTCCCTGCTGGGGCCGGCCCTGACCGGCATGGTCTTGATCGCCTGGTTCAGGGTGTCGCCGACCCTGCGCATCCTGTCCGTGCTCAGCATGGCACTGGGCCTGGGACTTCTGTTTTTCTGGCAGTTCCACCAGTCGGGGCGCCGGGCCACGAATCTGCGGCCGGTCGTCCTGGTGTCATCGCTGGCCGCCCTGCTGGCCGCCGTTCTGCCGGTGACCGACGGCCTGGGCCTGCTCCGGGCCAAGCAATCGCCGGCGGACGCCATTCTCCTCTACCGCGAAGGGGTGCACGGCACGGTGTCCGTGGCCATCGATCGCAAGAATGTGCGGGTGCTGAAAATCAACGGCACCGACGAAGTTCCCACCGACCACGATTCCCTGCGCGCCTTCCGCATGCTGGCCTACCTGCCCTTCATGGCGCACCCGGGGCCGCGATCCATCCTAGCCGTCGCCTTCGGCGGCGGCATCACGCTGGGCTCGGTGGCCAATACCGCCATCCCGCGCATCCATTGCGTGGAGATCTGCCCCGATGTCCTGGCGGCGGCCCCTTGGTACCTGGAAGAAAACAACGGCGTCTGGCGCAATCCGCGCGTACACATTTTCCTGCAGGATGGCCGCAGTTTCATCCAGAACACCCGGGAAAGCTACGACATCATCATTTCCGATTCCACCCACCCGGTCTCCTACGATTCCTGGGTGTTGTACACGCGGGAGTTCTACGAGCAGTGCCTGGCACGCCTGCCCGCGGACGGGCTCATGGCCCAATGGATCCCCCTGCATGACCTGACCCCGTCCGACTACCGCATCATCCTGCAGACCTTCGCCGCCGTCTTTCCTCACTGCCGCCTCTATTTCACCGGCTCCTATTCCATCGTCCTCGGCTCCCGCCGGGCCCTCGCCCTGACAAGGGGCAATTTCCTTTACTGGACCGGCAGCAAGGAGCGGATCAAGGAGGAACTGGCCCAGGTCGGCATCCGCGCGCTGGACGACCTGGAGGAGTGCCTGCTTTTCCAGGACGATGAATTCAGGCGCTTTGCCGCCAGGGCGGCCGTTTCCACCGACAGTCATTGCCCGATCCAGTTCGCCGCCTTGCGCAGCGCCGGGAGCACGAGCAGCCTTGGCGACCTGCTGGCCGCCTTTGCCGATTTTCTGGCACCGCGGCCCGCTTCATCCCGTCTCCTGGCCCAGATCCGCGCCCGCCGGCTCATCAAGATCGACAAAGCACAGGAAGCCCTGGCCTATCTGCGCGGGCTCGAACCCGGGGAGCGCAGCACGGAGTCTCACTACCTGCTGCATGAGATCGAGAAGGAAATGGCCCTGCAGGAGGTTTCCGCCCGCTTCCGGAAAATGGACGCCGGCGAAGCCCTGGCCAAACTGCAATACTACGCCGGCCAATTCCCTGACCAGGGTTACTTTCGGGCGGTATGGGGCTATCTCCATTTCAAGCGCAAGGACTGGGCCCAGGCCAGGGAGCATGCGGCAGCCGCGCTGCGGCTCTCGCCCTGGGACGCGACCATTCAGAAGATGGTGCTGCCCATGGCCTTGAGCATGGGGGACGCGTCCCTGGCCGGGCGGGCCATCGCCAACCTGCGGCGAATCGCCCCGGACAACCGCCAGTACACCGAGCTGCAGAAACAAGCACGGGAATTCCTTGCGCGCGAATCGGCTCCAAAATCGAATCCGCTTTGACCGTCGTGCATCATTCCAGGATGATCCGCCGGAGCGGCCCGGCGGATCCTATTCTTCCTTCTCTTCCAATTTCGCGATCTTCCGCTGCAGGCGCTGGAGCCGCTTCTCCATTTCCTGCTGCCGGGCCGGGGTGAGTCCGCCGCCGGCGATGGCCTTTTCGACGTAGGAGAGGGCCAGGGCAAAATCGCGCTCGCGGTGCTCGAAATGCACCGAGAGTTCGCGCTGCGCCTGGGGGTCGCGGGAGGCGGCGAGCTGTTGCCACAACTCCAGCGCTTCGCTGAAGAACTTTTTCTTTTTCAACAGAATGGAGAGGCGCCGCGTGGCCAGGGTGCACACATCGTCGCGGGCGCTGGCTTCGCGGGCGACCTTGTAGAACGCTTCGGCCTTCTCCAGCAGCCCGGCGCGCTCGCACAGGCGGCCCAGGCCGAAGATCTCGCCGCCGTCACCGGTGAGGGAATAGTCGTCGAGGTAGAGGACGCCCAGCAGCACCACGGCGGCCAGCCCCACCAGGTCCATGGCGTTGTGCTCGACGACCGGCTCGATCAGCGAGAAGGCCCGGCTGCGCAGGAAGCTGAAATAAAGGGCCGGGATGTCGCTGCCGTCGACATCGTCCTCGCGCGACAGACCCAGCAGCATCTCACCCAGAAAGCCGAGCTTGCGCGAATCGAAGGTGTTGCGCCAGATGGTTCGCGCCGGGAACAGGAAGTCGAGGTGCGGCAGCCCTTGCAGCGGGAAGCGCTGACGCTTGAGGATGTAGCGCGTCTCCAGCAAGGGGAAATCGAACGCCTTGCCGTTGTAGGTCACGGCGGCGGAGAAATTCCCTTCCGCAAGGAAGCGGGCGACGGCCTCCAGGAAATCCGCCTCGCGGTCGAGGTCGAGGAGGACGAAGATCCTGACCTGGAAGGCCAGGTCGCTGAAGAAGCCGAAACCCAGCATGAAGGCGACGGTGCCGGTGCCTCCGGCCAGCCCGGTGGTCTCGCTGTCGAAAAAGACGACCCGGCGCGGGTCGAGGCCGGCAAACCCGCTGTCGCCGGAAATGACCTCGAGGGCGCCGGGCTTCAGGGAAAGCCAGTCGCCCAGGCGTACCTTGCCGTAACGCCCTTCCAGCGAATAGGTGAACTCCTTGATCAGAAAGGGCTCCGTTGCCGCCGCCTCAGGCCGGCGCGGCTCCGGCCGGGGCAGCGGTGCGGCATGCTTTTGCGGTCGATGTCGTGCAAGCGGTCCTTCAGTTTTCTCATTGGCGGGTTCCAGCCGGAAGATAACACAAAAAACGGGCAGCGGCAATGTCCAATCAACGTGACCGCAGCGGCATATCTCCCCAGTTTCCCCGCAGCGTGCGGTAGCGCAGCCCGGCACGCACGAGCTCGAGATAGCGGCGGCGAGGAATGCAGCGGGCGCCCCAGGCAGCCAGATGCGGGGCCGGCACCTGGCAGTCGATG
>JALOLC010000030.1 GCA_025456175.1 Acidobacteriota bacterium
GCGAAGATCACCTCGGTCGGCGAGAGGGGCTGGGTGGGGTTGAAGTTGCCCTGGCCGTCGAGCGCCAGCACCTGGGAGCGGATCAGGAAGGTGATCGCGTCGTAGTTCTTGTGCAGCGGCGACAGGTCGGAGATGAGCGGCGCCTCGGCCAGCGGCGTGAAGCGCGGCGCGCGCCCCCTGCCTTTCAGGTACTCGATCAGGGCGTGGAGCGTCACGGCAAAGGCGGCGCGGTCGGGAGCGGCGAAGCGCTGGAAGGTATGGTCGGGCCGGGCGCGCAGGATGCCGGAGGTGACGGTCTTGATGATCTGCTCCCTGGCGAAGGAGCCGTCGATGTCGGTGATGATCTCGGGAGGGCCCGGCATCTCGATGAAGCGGTCGAAATAGAAGCCGATGAGCGCGGCCAGCTCCTCGCGGTTGACCTCGGTCTTGAAAAAAATTTTCTTGAACTTTTCGGGCAGGGTCAGCTCCTGGAAGCGGTCGCGGATGCGCTGCTTCTCCCCCTCCAGGAACGGGTCGCCCGGCTTGAGCGCCAGCAGGCGCTCCAGGGCGACCAGGGCCAGCTCGAGCTTCTCTTTTTTTTCATAGATCGCCGCCAGCTTGAGCAGCACCGCCTCGTTGTGCGGCTCGCGGTCTAGCACGGCCTCGTAGCTGGCCAGGCTGCGCTGCAGGTCGCCGGCGGCGAAATAATGGTCGGCGATCTGCAGGGTGATGGCGGCCATGTCCGGGGAATAGAAGGCCGCCTGCTCCAGCTCGCGGATGTACCTTGCCTTGTCGCCGGCCTTCGCCTTTTCCGCCTCCAGCAAATGGTTCTGGGTGGCGCCGGCGCGGATCGCATCGTGTTTGAGCTTGATCCAGGCGTCAGCCGGGGAACGCAGCAGCAGGTCGCCGTAGGCGCGGTAGGCTTCGGCCGTACGACCCTCGAGCTCGAGGATCATGGCCTGGCCCATGCCGGCCTCGATGTTGCCGGGATTCGTCTCCAGGGCGCGGGCGAACTGCTCGGCCGCGGCGCTGAAGCGCTTGCGGGCGAGGAAAACGTAGCCGAAGGCCGCCTGCTTCCTGTCCAGCGGCGCCTCGCAGAGCTGGAAGGAGCGGTACGCGGCCTCGCTGTCGCCGTTCTTGAGCTGCTCCCAGCCCCGGCGGTAAAAGGAGTCGCTGAACGAGCCGCTCTCGATGGCCGGGAGATGGAAGTCGATGGTGACGGGTTTCACGCCGCCGCAGGCCACGGTGAGCAGGACGAGTGCCGCGGGTAGGATCGCTTTCATCGGATCGCACCTCCGTGCGTTTCCTTGAATTGTAGCATTTTTTCCAGGGAACATAAAACCGCGGCCTGGAAGCCTTCGCTGACGCGGTTCTTCTCCAGGACAATGGCCCAGCGGCCCAGGGCGTCGAGCTGCTGCTCGTCGGCCACCACGACGGTGAAGGCGCCGTAGTCGGCGAAATAGCGCTGGAAGATCTCCTCCTTCAGGGCGGCGAGGCCGGTTTTTTCCATGGCGGAGACGTAGATCCCTGATCCAGCCACTGCCGCGAGACTCTCGCGGTCCTCGCGCAGGTCGATCTTGTTGAAGACGGGGATGACCCGGGCCGGGTCGATCTCCAGCTGGCGCAGCACCTTCTCCACCTCGTTCTTTTGGCCCGGCCAATCGGGATGGGTCAAGTCGACCACGTGCAGCACCAGGTCGGCCTGGCGCACCTCATCCAGCGTGGCCGTGAACGAAATGAACAGCTCGGCGGGCATGTCGCGAATGAAGCCGACGGTGTCGGACAGGATGAAATAATAGCCGGGGTGGGCATCGTGCAGATCGACGCGGCGCAGCAAGGGGTCCAGGGTGGCGAACAGCTCCTGGGAGATGAAGACGTTCTCGCCGGTCAGGGCCTTGAACAGGGTCGACTTGCCGGCCGATGTATAGCCGACCAGCGAGACCAGCGGCACCGGCAGCGAACGGCGGTTCTGGCGCTGCAGGTCGCGGTTGCGCGACACGCCCTTGAGCTTCTGGCGGATGCGGGCGATCTTCATCTTGATCTGCCGGCGGTCGCTCTCCAGCTTGCTCTCGCCGGGGCCGCGCGTGCCGATGCCGCCGCCGAGGCGCGACAGGGTCACTCCCTTGCCGGTAAGGCGGGGGAGGAGGTAGAGCAGCTGAGCCAGCTCGACCTGCAGCTTGCCCTCCTGGCTGCGGGCGCGGGCGGCGAAGATGTCGAGGATCAGGCGGCTGCGGTCAATGACCTTGAGGCCGAGGCTGTCCTCCAGGTTGCGCTGCTGCAGCGTGGTCAGAACGTTGTGGAAAACGACCAGATCGGCGCCCTGGGCGGCGGCAAGCCGGCGGACCTCCTCGACCTTGCCCTGGCCGATCAGCAGGCGCCGGTCGGGGGCGGGGCGCTTCTGCCAGGTCTTCCCGGCGACGACAGCCCCTGCCGAGCGGCAGAGGGCCTGGAGCTCAACCATGGCCGAGGCGATCTCGGCTTCCGGCTTTTGGGCCGGGAAGCAGCCGCAGGCTATCGCGCGCTCGACAGGCATGCGCGGATGTGGCCGACGATGGCCTCGTGGTCGGTGGCGGGAAACCAGCAAACGTCCTTTTCCTGGCGGAACCAGGTAAGCTGCCGCTTGGCGAATTGCCGGGAATGGCGCTGGATCAGCTCCCGCGCTTCATCCCGGCTGATCTCTCCGCGCAGGTGGGCCAGGGCTTCCTTGTATCCCAGCGAGCGGAAAGGGGGGCAGGAAGGAGGATGGCTTTCCAGGAGACGGCGGGTCTCATCGATGAGGCCGCAGGCCAGCATGCGTTCCACGCGGGCGTCGATGGCGCGGTAGAGCTCGGCCCGCTCGACATGCAGGCCGACGCGGATGAACGGGCTGCCGGCGAACGGCGAGCGGCTGAGGCGGAAGGCGGCGCTGGGCGGCAGGCCGCTGTTGCGCTGGATCTCCAGGGCGCGCAGCAGGCGCACATGGTCGTTGACGCTGATCTTGCGGGCATACGCCGGGTCGCTGCGCTCCAGGTCGCGGTACAGGGCCTCCCAGCCCCTGGCCGCTGCCTCCTGCTCAAGCTGTTCGCGGCTGACGACCCGGCCCTCGGGGAACAGCCCCTGGATCATGACGCGCAGGTAGAGGGCCGTGCCGCCGCAGACGATCGCCAGGCGCCCACGCGAACCGATGTCCTCCGCGGCGGCATGGGCGAGCTCAAGGAATCGGCTGGCGTTGAACTGGGCGCAGTCGGCGATGATGTCGATCAGGTGGTGGGGGACCTCGCGCCGCTCCTCGGGCGTGGCCTTGCCGCTGCCGATGTCGAAGCCCCGGTAGACCTGGACCGAGTCGGCGGAGATGATTTCACCGCCCAGGGCGCGCGCCGCCGCGAGCGCCGCTTGCGTCTTGCCGCTGCCGGTGGGGCCGAGGATCTGGACGACAGGCTTCATCACCCGGCCAGGAGCAGGAGCAGAAGGAACAGCAGGGCCAGGAAGGCGAGCTGCTGGCGCCGGCGCATTACGTCCCGGATTCCCTGATCCATCGCAGAATCTGCGTTTCGTGTTCCTTGCCCAGGTGACGCTTCACCGCGTAGATCTCGGCATAGAGGATCTCCTCGAGGCCGCGCAGGAACTCGTTGCTGTGGACGGCGAAATCCTCGTACCAGATGCTCTTCAAGACCGACTTTTCATCGACTCGGCCGTCGGGGCCCATCTCCAGGACCTGGAAGCAGGGTGGGATGGAATCGCGGATGGTGGTGATGGAGTCGGCGAGAATGGAGTGGGCCACCGGCCCGATCTCCTTGCTCAGCACCCGGTAGATGTACTCGAAGCGCGTATTGTAGTACTGCAGGGCCTCGTCGAAGGAGGTGAAGGTGGTCGGCAGCTGTGCGGACGCCGGGGTGGGGGCCGCGTGGCGGGCCGGCTGCCGGCTGTCGCAGACCAGCCCCAGCCTGAGCAGGGCATACAGGACCTTCAGCGTGTTGAAGCGCAGCAGCTCGCTGCCGGCCACGACCTCGTCGACGCCGCAGCCGTCGGTTACCAGCGAGAGGACGTGCGACTCGTAGGGTTTCAGCGGCACGCCGGGCAGGCGCTTGTCGGGGCTGGGATAGAGACTCATGCCCGGCTCGAAGCGGCTCGCGATGAACTCCTCGTCGACGATGAGGCGTACGCCCTCGAGGATCGCTATGGGGATGTGGACCTCGATGCGGATGTTCTCCCGGGAGTCCGCGGGCAGGGAGCCGATCTCATAGCGGCCGGCGCGCAGGGGGAAGAGGGAGAAAAGGATGGCATGCAGGTGGGCGGAGACCTCGTTCCACAGCTGTTCGGGAGTCAGCAGGCCCATCTCCATCAGCGCCCGGCCGTGGCGGCTGCCGTGCTTCTGCATCCGCCGCCGGCTCTTCTCGAACTGCTCGCGGTCGATCACGCCACGACCCAGCAGGAAGCTGCCCAGCGAGTCCTCGATGCGGCTGGACTGGGCGAAGACGATGCCGCCGTCCTGCAGCCAGAGGGTCTTGGTGAAGGCGGCGGCAACGATCTTCAGCTGGCCGTCCAGCGCCTGGGAGTGCATGCGGGCCAGGATGGCGGCGAAGTCGAATTCGCCCAGCGAACCGGAGATTGGCAGGTGGCGGGGCATCAGAATTTCAGCGCCAGTTCTTTCTGCCGGCGCCGCAATTCCTCCCGCTCCTGTTCGATCTGCTCGAGGTAGACGCGTGAAACGTCGCCGGTGGGATACTCGCCGGAAAAGCAGGCCGTGCAGAAGGAGCGAATGGCCGGGTTCTGCCGGCGCACCGCCCGCTCCATGTCGCGGCGGTCCTGGTAGATGACGCGATCGGCACCGATGCGCGCGGCGATTTCCTCGGGGCCGGCCCCGCTGGCGATGAACTCGGAGCGGGTCTGCATGTCGATGCCGTAGACGCAGGGATAGGTCAGCGGCGCCGAGTAGGAGACGAAGTACACGCTGCGGGCGCCGGACTGGCGCACCATTTGGATGATGGAGCGCGAGGTGTTGCCGCGGACGATCGAGTCGTCCACGATCAGCACGCGCTGGCCCTGAAAAACGTCGACGATGGGATTCAGCTTCTGGCGGATCGTCCGGCGGCGCACGGAATCCCCGGGCATGATGAAGGTGCGGCCGATGTAGCGGTTCTTGACCAGTCCCTCGCGATATTTCAGCTTGAGCAGCCGGGCGATCTCGATGGCCGCCGGGCGCGAGGAGTCGGGCACCGGCACGACCACGTCGATCGGCAAGCCGCTCTTCTGGATGGTGCGGGCGAGCGTGCGCCCGAGGTCGACGCGCGCCTGGTAGACGTTGATCTTATTCAGGTAGGAGTCGGGGCGGGCAAAGTAGATGTACTCGAAGATGCAGGGTTTAAAGGGGGCGGCCTGCAGCCGGGCCTCATGGACGGCCCGGTTGGCGTCGATGAAGATGGCCGAACCGGGGGGTACGTCGCGGATCTCGCCAAAGCCGAGCAGGTCGAGGGTGACGCTTTCGGAGGCGAAGCCGTAGTCGGGGAGCATCTGCCGGCGGTCGCAGCCGAAGAGCAGCGGCCGTACCCCATACGGGTCGCGGAAGGCCACCATGCCCTTGTCGGCGATGTAGATCACCACCGAGTAGGCGCCCTTGACCCGCTTGTAGACGTGGCGGATGGCGCTGAACACGCTCTCGGCGGTGACCTCGCGGCGGCTCGAGCGCTCCAGCCCCTCGGCGAAAACGTTGAGGATCACCTCGACGTCGCAGTTGGAGTTGATGATCTTGTGCGACTTCTCGAACAGCTCCTTCTTCAGCTCGAAGAAGTTCACCACGTTGCCGTTGTGGGCGGCGGCGATACCGTAGGGGCGGTTGACCCAGAACGGCTGGGCATCCTCGCCGCTGCCTGCGCCCACGGTGGGGTAGCGGGTATGGCCAAGGCCCACCGCGCCCTGCAGCCGTGAGATGTTGTGCTCGTCAAAGATGTCGCGCACCAGCCCGTTGCCCTTCTTTTCATGGAAGCGCCCGTCGTAGGTGAGGATGCCGGCCGAGTCCTGGCCGCGATGCTGCAGGGTCAGCAGGCCGGCATACATCCGGGCAACCACCGGCTCGGTCGAGAAGATTCCCAATACTCCGCACATGATGCCCCTTTTATACCGTGAATCGGCCTGGATGTCAAACGGGATCCGGACGGCGCTGGCCCATTTTTTTGGCCGCGATTATTGACAATTAAGGGACAGATATGGTAAAGGGATTCCATGCTGGCAGAATTCGAAAAACAGAAAATAGAGCGCGAGTTAATCCGCAAGGAGTCGCGGCTGACGATGATCGTCAGCCTGGCGCTGCTGGCTTCGATCGCGGCCTACGCGCTGATTGCCTACCTGGTCGGGGGCGGCTGGCAGACTCCCAAGGTGGTGCGCGACGGCTGGGGCGTGCTGAATATCGTGGCCATCATGCTGATCATCGCCGTCCTGGCCGTGCGCAAGACGATCTACTTCTCCCCGCGCCTGGTGCGCGACGACTTCACCCTGACGGCCCTGCTGAAGCGCTGGCAGACCATCGACATCGTCCTGCTGGCCATCGCCGAGCTGATCGGCATCTTCGGCCTGGTGATCACCCTGCTGGGCATGCCGTTCGCCCGCACCTTTCATTTTTTCGTCGCCGCCTTCCTGCTGACCATGATCAACATGCCCATCTCCTTCAAGGTGAGGGACAAGGTCCGCACGTTCGAGAAATATGCCGGCCGATCAGTGCTCTAAGAGCAGGGGATGGCCTCCTGGAACGCGGCGGGCGGCATCGAGGAGAGGAACATGACCAAGAACATCTTGCTGGTTGAGTACGACGAGTCGACCATCCACGCCATCAAAGCGCTCCTGCATCCGCCGGCCTTCGAGCTGGTGATCGCCGGCGACGGAGAAACGGCCAAGCAGCTTTTGCAGAACAAGTCGTTTGACATGATGATCACCGCGGCCATGCTGCCGCGCTTCCACGGCTTCAACCTGGCGCTGGCCGTTTCCCAGGACCATCCCAACATGAAGATTATCGTCATCAGCGCCATCTACAAGGGGCTGGAATACCGCCACCAGGCCATCACCCAGTACCGGGCCAACGATTTCTTCGAAAAGCCGCTGGACAAGGACAAGTTCAAGAAACGGGTGCTGGAGCTCCTGAACATGACCCCTGACGATATGGCCGACTCTTCGCCGGCCGCGTCTACCCGCGTGCCGATGTTCGACACGGCCAAGATCCCCGCCTTGAAACTCGATGACAACGAGGAGAACAAGCTTAGCTCGGCCGATATTTTCGGCGATATCATCCAGAAGATCGAGAAGGTTCCCGAATTCGAGATTGACCTGGGCGACGGGTCCCGTGCCGCGCCGATAAAAACGGAGGCGCGCAAGCCCGATGCCTCCCGCACCGTGCAACTGAAGGGCGAAGCGTTTCGTCCCCCCGCAGCGGGACAGACGGTGATCGCTCCGAGCAAGCCGTCCAGCCCCGCTGAGGCGGGGCAAACCGTGATCGCCCCTGGCGGGGCGCCTGTGGCGCCTAAGCCGTTTGCTGCCAAGGCCGCCAAACCAGCGTTCGACCTCGACAGCCTGAAGACGGCTCCCAAGTCCACCGCTGCGCCAGCCGCCCCGCGCGCCGTTGACGCGAAGATCGGCGCCAGCCTGGACGGGCTGCGGACTCCTGAGGTCAAGCGCGAGGTCTCCAAGGACCAGATGCGCAAGATCGAGGACGATATCGCCCGCAAGTTCGAGGACACGCTTTCCGGTCTCGGGCTGCAGGCGAAACCGGCGACGCCGGCTCGGCCAAGCGCCAGTCCGCCGGCGGCCACGCCGCCGCCGCGGCCTGAAGCGAAAACCGTGGTCCTGCCCGAGATCAAGGTGATTGCCAAGCCCGAGCCCGCGGCCACAGCGCCCGCGATAAAGCCCGAACCGCCCCCGCCGCCCCCCAAACCGGCGGCAGCGGCCGAACCCGCAAGCAAGGTCATGGTCAAGGAGATTCAGGAAACGTTTGTCGACCAGGTGATCGACCTGGGCGAGGAAGCCGCCTTATTGACCGCACCGCCGTTCCGGGCCCCTGAGCCCCCCCCCATTCCCGCGCAGCCTTTGCGCGCCCCTGCGCCTCCCCCTGTTCCTCCGCCGCCGCCTCTGGTTTATCCCGAAACCCGCGAGGAGAAAAAGCCCCCCGTTGAAGCCCGGGAAGCCAAATACGAAAAACCTCCGGTCGCCGAGGACAACCCCAATGAGGTGGGCGATTACGTACTGCTGGGGCTGATCGCCCGCGGCGGCATGGCCGAGATCTATAAAGCCAAGAAAAAGGGGGTCAAGGGCTTCGAGAAGGTCATCGCCATCAAGAAGATCCTCTCCGGCTACGGCGAGGACGACAAATTCATCGAAATGCTGGTCGACGAGGCCAAGATCGCCGCCGAGCTGTCCCACCCCAACATCGTCCAGATCTACGATCTCGGCCGCAAGGACAATTATTATTTCATCGCCATGGAATACGTGCTGGGCAAGGACCTGCGCGAGATCCAGACCCGGCTGCGCGAGCGCGACCAGTGGTTCCCCGAGGAAATCGCCATTTTCCTGACCATCAAGATCCTGGAAGCGTTGAACTACGCCCATAAGGCCAAGGACAGCCGCGGCCGTTCCCTGGACATCGTTCACCGCGACGTCTCGCCACCCAACATCCTGATCTCCTACAACGGCGACGTCAAGCTGACCGATTTCGGTGTTTCCAAGGCCTCGATCAAGATGCACCAGACCCTTTCCGGCGCGCTCAAGGGCAAGCTCCTCTATATGTCTCCCGAGCAGGCGTGCGGTGAAAGCACCATTGACTACCGCTCCGATTTGTACTCGGTCGGCGTGCTGCTGTTCGAGCTGCTGACCGGCAAGAAGCTCTTCCTGGACACCTCGGAGATGCTGGTGCTCAAGAAGGTGCAGAACGGGGAGATCATCAATCCGCGCGAGATCAATCCCGACATCGACCCGGCGCTGGAGAGGATCCTCCTCGTCTCGCTCAGCAAGGACTGCGACAAGCGCTACCAGAGCGCCGCGGCCATGATCGCCGACCTGGAGGCCTATGTCCACAAGAAATACGACCGCGCTTCCGGGCCGCTCCATCTCTCGCACTTTATTTACGGCATTTTCGAAAACGACATCCACCGCGAAGGGATCAAGGTCGACCTGAAGCCGCTGCCTTACGTCCCCAAAGTGCGGGAGATCGTCAAGCCGCAGCCTCCCCCTGAAAAGCCGAAGCCTGTCGACGTGCCAGCGCCTGCCCCGCCGCCGGTGCCGCCGCCCGTTGCCACACCGACGCCGCGGCCGCCCGTGCCCGTGAGCATCAGCTTCGACGAAGAAAAGCCCGCCCCAAAGGCACCCAAGCCGGTGGTCGAAGAAAAAATCCCCTTGAAGCCCGAATCCATTTTCCACGAGATGGCCAAGGAGAAGAGAAAATTCCCGCTGGTGCCCCTCGTGGCCGTCCTTCTGGTCGTGGTCCTCGCTGTTGCCCTCTATTTCCTTGTCTTCAACAAGCCCGGTGCCCAATCCGTGCCGCAAGCGGCCCCCCAGGCTCAGGGGCAAGCCCAGACCGGCCCCGCGACGCCCGACGCCCAGTCCGAGGCGCAGAAGGCCGAGATGCAGAAGATCGCCGATCAGCTGGCCGCCACGCAGAAGCTTCTCGACGAGGCGAAGCTGAAGCAGGAGGAGGAGCTGAAGAAGATCCAGGATGAGGAGGACAGGAAGAAGCTCGTGGAGGACAGGCGCAAGAAGGCCGAGGCCGACCGGCTGAAGCAGGAGGAGGCCGACCGCCTGAAGCAGGAGGAGGCCGCACGCCTGAAGCAGGAGGAGGAGAACCGCTTGCAGCAGGAGGAACTGGCGCGGACGCAGAAGGCCGAGGATGAGCGCAAGAAGGCCGAGGATGCCAAACGGGCCGAGATGAAGCGGGCACGGGAAGGCGACATCATTGCCCTGGGCGAAGTCGATGCCCAGCCGCAGCCCCTTGCCACCCCGTCGCCGAGCATTCCCGCATCCATCCTCTCCAGCTTGAACGACAGCGTGACCGTGGTATTCACCATCCTCATCAACCATACCGGCGACGTGGAGACGGCGCGCCTGCTGCAGAAGTCGACCAATCCCCAGCTGAACATCCTGCTGACCGAACTGATCAAGACCTGGAAATACCAGCCGGCCACCAAGGACAACGTGCGCGTCAAGGTTTGGAAGACCGTTCCGATATCCATAAAAAAATAACGAGGTGAAATAATGGAAAAACTCAAGATCGAGGCCAAGGCGTTTTACGAGTCCACCCTGCGGGAAGCGAAGAAGCAGATTGAGATAATCGACGCCAAGATCGAAGAGGAGCTGGCCCGGGTCAAGGACGTCATCGCCCAGCTGCAGGAGCAGAAGAAGGCCACCCGCCTGATCTACGACGGCGCCTCCAACATCCTCGGCGTCAAGAACGAGTTCGAGGAAGGCGAGGGCGGCCAGGACAACTGAGCGTCCGCAGCGTCCCGCTGCGGCGGGATCGTTCGGCTGATGAGCGGTCGATGCGCTATGCCGCGGCACTCGCCTACCTAGAGAATATTCAGGGCGAGACCTGCAAACTTTCCCTGGAGAACATCCAGCGCGTCATTGACCGCGCCCCCTTCGCCGCCGGCGCCGTGCGCTTCGTGCAGGTTGCCGGCACCAACGGCAAGGGCTCGGTATGCCATTTCATCGCCGCCATCCTGGGCTGCGCCGGCCAGCGGGTGGGGCTGTTCACTTCTCCGCACATCGAGGACGTGCGCGAGCGCATCCGCGTTGACGGCCGGCCGCTTTCCCGCGCCGAGTTCGCCCGCTCGGTCGGCGCCGTGAGCGCCCTGGCCGAGCGCCTGCGCGATGCCGGCGAGATCGCCAACCTGCCTACGTTTTTCGAAACGCTCTTCCTGGCCGCATTGCACCATTTCGCCCGCGTCAAGGTGGATTGGGCGGTGCTCGAAGTGGGGCTGGGCGGCCGCCTCGACGCCACCTCCACCGTGCGCCCCGAGGTCACGGTCATCACCAGCATCGCCCTTGACCACATGAACGTGCTGGGCACGACGCTGGCGGCCATCGCCGCCGAGAAGGCGGGTATTGCCCGTGCCGGCGTGCCCCTGGTCTGCGGCTGTCCCCCCCGGTCGGTCGCCTCCCGGGTCATCCGCGCCATGGCCCGCCGGCGGCGTGCCCCGCTGCTTGAAGTATTCGCTGCGCCGCGGCGGCTCGACATCGAGAATACAGGTAGAGGCTATTCCTGCCGCTACGCGGTCAATTCCCACGAGTATCGCTTCCGGGTGCCTCAGAGGGGGCGGCATCAGGCCGTCAATGCCGCCATCGCCGTGGCCGCCGTCGACGCGCTTGTGGAGCGCGGCTGGAAGATCGGTGCCAGCGACATCCGCTGCGGCACTCGCTCCATGTTCATCCCGGCCCGCCTCGAGCGCCTGGCCGGCCGGCCGGCAGTCATCCTGGACGGCGCCCACAACAGCGCCGGCGTCCGGGCATTGGTGGAGTACCTGCGCGAGGAGAACCTACGCGGCTTCACCCTGGTCTTCGGCGTGCTGCAGGACAAGGCGTACCCGGCGATGGCGCGCCTGCTGGCGCCGCTGGCCGGGCGCGTGGTCCTGACCGAGCCGGTTTCGCCGCGGGCGCTGGCCCCCGAGAAGCTGCGGCGCTATTTCCCCGGCCGGGAGTGCCGGGTCGAGCGGGATCCCGCCCGCGCCCTGGAGGTTGCAAAAAAATTCAAAAGAACTATAATAGTGTGCGGTTCCTTGTATTTGGTGGGCGCGGTGCGGGCCGCGGCCCGCGGCCGCCGCGGAGGAAAACAGCATGGACGCAAGAAAGTTCCAGGAGATCGAAGGGCTGTATAAAGACCTGAGGGAGCGCCAGGCGGCGGGCGAGGTCTCCGCCGAGGAGATGAAGTCCGAACTGAAAAAGATGATGCTGCGCGACGAGGATAACCGTTACTGGATGCTCGGCGGCAAGACGGGCAGTTGGTACGTGTACGATGGCAGCGCCTGGAACGCCGCCGATCCCTACGAGCGCGAGGCCGCGGCAACCGTTGCCCGCCCTGAGGTGGAGAAGCCCCAGACGGCCGCGGCCACAACCGTTGCCATGCCCAGCAAGCCGGCAGTACCACTCGCCGCCGCGCGCAGCGTGGAGGAGAGCCCGGAGACGCTGTGCAAGTTCTGCCATTCGCGCATGGACGAGCACGATGCCTACTGCCGCTTCTGCGGCGCCAGTCCCAAGGCGGTCGACAGCAAGCCGTCGCGGCCGGCGCGTCACGTTTTCGGCGACGAGATCCAGGTGCGCTCGGTGCGCCTCCTTTCCCTGGCCATTTTCTGCGGCGGTCTCGGGCTGGTCATCGGCGTCGTCTTCGGCGCCTCGTTCGGAATCTTCAAGATCCTCGGCGATCTGATCTACCAATTCCCGCTGATGCTCCAGGATATGCGCGGCAAGTTTTTGGGCGGGCTGTTCTTCGGGGGCCTCGGCGGCATCGCCGGCTTCGCCGCCTTCGCGCTGCTGGGTGTGCTGCTCGGCTTGTTTTTCAACGCCCTGTGCTTCATTTTCACCGGCCCGCGCTTCAAGGTCAGGTTATGACCGGAGCCGCGGCCGGGAAGTGAGCACTCGGGCGGCAAAGGACGCCCGCGGTGGAGACTCTGCACAGCGTCAGTTTTTACAGGCTTTTCGGGGCGATCCTGATCAACCTGCTCATTTTTACCGCGCTTGGCCTCTGGCTGAAGAAAAAAAGCAAAAGGGGCATGATTGACGCGGCGGCGGGAACCACTGCCCGGCCAGCGCCGGGCCGCTCAGTCACTCCAGGCGTTTGAAGCGCCGGATAGTTTCCTTTTCCCCCATGCCCTTGTATTCGGTCAATTCCATCCGGGAATCGCTTTCAAATTCCAGGCCCGCCTCGACATCCACGCCGGCATCCAGGGTGTAGGTCAGGACCAATGTCCCTTCCAGGAAGCGATAGGTCGCATAGTCCTTGTCGTTGATCAGGACCTTCAAGTCGGCGGTGAATTCATAGACCCGTTTGCTTTCATTGGTCCATTTGCCGATCAGCCATTCCTGGGGAGTCGGGCTTTCGCTCTCCTGGGCGACCAGGGCGCCGCTGATCATGACGCTGAACAGGAGCAAAAGGATAGCGTGCTTCATGGCGATACCTCCGTTAGTCTTGTTTTCCTTGAACTGTCTTTCTGACCAGGCGCAGCTTGATTTCCTGCCGGGCTTCGCCTTCCTCGTCGTCCCTGACCACCGCGAAGAAGGCGATTTCCTCGGGTGATTTCTCCGACACGGTGAACGTCACGTTGCCGGAGTGATCGACGGCGATATCATCGGGCAGCCCGGCGCCCTCGATGGCATAGCGCAGCGGATCGCCATCGGCGTCCGCGGCCTGGATGCGCGCGCTGTATTGGCCCGGATTCTTGATCTCGGGCATTTCGACGTTCTGGATCCGGGGCGAGCTGTTCACGACTTTCACCATCAGCGAGCGCCGGCGGGCAAGCTCGCGGCCGTCCTCGGCCATCAGGATGGCGTCCACGTACAGCAGATCGTTCTTCTTGCAGGGCAGGGAAGTGAAGATGCCGCTGGCTCCCTCCTGGGCCTTGGCGGCGTTCAGCCAGAACACGTAGGATAGGCGCACTGTTTCGGGCAGATCGGCCGGAACGGTCCTGGCCTGCGCCGTGACCACGGAATCCCTGGCTGGGTTGAGCGGCGAAATTTCGATGGCGGCGATGGCGTAGCGCTCCGCATCGCCGCCAACCGCCCGCGGCGCGCTGGGGCTGTCTGTCTTGCGCTGGGCATCGACGCTATCCGCCGGCTGGGCCCTGTCCGCGCCGCCGGCGGGGCCGGAGCGGCTGCAGGCGGGTATCCATGCCGCCAGCAGCAGAACGATGGGCCAGTAAGATGTTTTGCTGCCCTTCACCGGATGACTTCCTTGAAGTAGAAGACGCCGCCGGGGTACTGCATGGTCGATTCCTTGAACTCCTTGATGGTGATGGAGCCGGTCTGCGACGTGCCGATGTACATCAGGTAGGAGTCGCTGCCGTAAAGGCCGCCGCCGGAAATGCGGCCGGTTTCGCGGATCCCGGAGAAGGTATACGCGCCGTTGCTGGCGCAATAGGGCAGCCTGATCGTATAGAGGTGCATGTTGCCGCCGGTGCCGCAGGGGTCGCCGCCGACGACGACCGTGGAGGGCTGGTAGGTGTTGAAGTAGAGGTAGGGGACCGAGTTGTCGGGAACGATCACCGGATCGGGGTCGAAGAGGATCTCGCCGGGATCGAGCAGGTCGAAGTACCAGCCCGACTTGCTCGTGTCGGAGGTGGCGTTGGTCACGTCGCTGCTCCAGCTGAGCTCCTGCAGGTTGGCGGTGGTCAGCGGATAGGTGATGGTGCTCTGGTCGCGCATGGCGACAAACTGCCCTACGACGCCCGACTGGGGCGCGTTGCGGTTGCCCGAGCCAAAGTGGAGCCAGAGCTTGTAGCATTGGTCATAGGAGACGGAGGGGGAGAGATAGATGGGCTTGGTGCTGACGCCCTGGAACAGGAGCTGGGGCACCCAGGTGGTGGTCAGCGGGTTGGTGATGTTGAGCTTGAACATGTGGCCGCCGGTATTGCCGAAGTAGACCGTGTCGATGTAGGTGTCGTTGTCCAGGTCGACGGCGGTCAGGCTCTGGGGGAACGGGTGGTCGAGCGTGGCGGCATTGGAAAGATAGAAATCATTGCCGGCGCTGTTGGCCGCCGCGTAGCCCAGATAATAGATGGGCGCGCCGGTATCGGCGTTGACGATGAACAGGCCCTTGCCCTCCTCGTTCGTGCCGTCGCCGAGGCCGGCGGTGAACATGACCACCCAGACCGCGGTCTCGGTGCCGGCGGCGCCTTTTTTGTATTTCAGCCTGCCGATCACCGGCTTGCACCAGGTCTGGCCGATGTACTTGGCATAGGCGGGCAGGGCCAGGACCTTGTCGGCCACGGCGAAGAGGGTGTTGTTGCTGACGGTCAGGACGTTGCCCGCGACCGCCGTGATCAGCGTCCGGGCCGACTTGGCCTCGTTGACCAGGTACTGGCCGGCGGCAAAGGTCCCGGTCGCCGAGCCGGTGGTCAGGGTGATGGTGGTGCTGCCGGTCTTGGAGAGGATGGTGCCGGCGGCCACGTAGTCGGGGAATTTCCACTTGAAGGACGTGCTGGAAGGATTGGAGATGTTGCGGCAGTAATAGGCCTTGCCGCCCTCGCGCAGCCCGAAGACCAGGACGGTCTGCCACTTGTTGGTCGGCGAATAGATGTCGGCGGCGGTCATGCGGCCGTCGGTGGTGTAGGTGAAGTCGCTGTTGATGGCGATGTTCTTCAGCCGGGGCAGCACCTCGTCGGGGACGAAGCCCGAAAGCTCGTAGCCGGCGGTGGCTCCGGTCTGGTCGGCGTTAACCTGGTGGATCACGCCGTCGTTGGTGCCCATGTACACCGCCTTCTGGCGGCTGGCGTAGGTCAGGTAGAAGTTCTTGTAGCAGTCGGTGTCGCTGGCGGCGTTGTTCACGTCGCAGGCCGAGGTGTCGTACAGCGACTTCCAGGCCAGCGGCATGCCGACGTAGATGATGTCGGAGTGGAAGATGTCGGCCAGGTAGAACTGCTCGGCGGGATCGCTGATGCCGCGGGTGGTCATGTTGCCGCGGATGTAGTTGATGACGGTGCCGGCGATGGTGCTGGTGGAGACGTTGAGCGATTTCTGCAGCGCCGCCTGGTTGGTGCTCTTGAACTCGTAGGGGGTATAGGCGAATTTGTTGGTGCCGCTGTCGAAATGGCTGGGGACCTGGGTCCAGAGGTTGCGGGCGGCCTCGCCCTGGGTGGCGAGCTTGGCGGCCGCGTCCCACTGCTCCACGAACTGGTAGGAGGTCCCCTGGGGCTCGATCTTCAGGCACTTCAAATGCCCCTCCCAGATGGGAATCGCGCTGGGCTTGTTGAAGAAATAGCCCTGGTAGGAGAGGTAGGTGTCGTCGCCCGAGCCGGTGATCTTCTTGGGCGAGGTGTAGGAGGTGAAGGCGTAGCTCTGCTCGACGATGGCGCCGATGGCGGAGATGAGCTGGTCTCTCAGGGTGGCGTAGTCGTCGCCGTCGTAGTATTTGCCGCGGCCGTGGGCGTTGTCGGACGCGACCACCAGGCGGGTGCGGCCGTCGCCAGTGAGGCGCATGCCCACGCACCAGGTCGA
>JALOLC010000129.1 GCA_025456175.1 Acidobacteriota bacterium
CCTCCATGGGCATGCCTTGGCGCCGGGGATCGGCAGCGCCGCTGCGGTCCTCCTGAAGGGACGCGCCCCGCTGCCGCGGCGCTTCGCAGCCGGCCGCAAGGACGCGAAGAGAGAGGCGGAGCTTTTCCGCGAAGCCCGGCGCCAGGTCGAGGCCGAGCTGCGCTCGCGGGCCGAGCGCAGCGGCGATGCCGTCGCCGCCGGAATCCTCAAGGCCCAGCTGGCCATCCTCCGCGACCCGACGTTCGGCGAGCAGGTTTCCAACCGGATCGTGAAAGGGAAGCTGCCGGCCGGCGCGGCCATCGAAAAGACCGCCGCCGGCTTCGCCGCCCTCATGCAGCGCTCTCCGAGCGCCTACCTGCGCGAACGGGCCGCCGACCTCCGGGACATCGCCTTCATGCTGGGGGAGAAGCTCTTCGGCAAGCAGGCCCCCAGGCGGGCTTCCCTCCTCCCCCGCGGCAAAAGTGTGGTTGTGGCCGACGTTCTCTCCCCCTCCGAGCTGCTGGCCTGCGATCGGCGCCGCCTGCGCGGCCTGGTACTGGGCCAGGTCGGCCCCACCTCGCACACCGCCATCCTGGCCCGCACCCTGGGCATCCCCGCCGTCTCGCTGCCCAACGCCGCGCTGGCGAGCGTTCCCGACGGCGCGGAGCTGATCGTGGACGGCCGGCGCGGGCTGGCCCTGGTGCGGCCGGGAGCGCCCCTGAAGCGCTATTATCGCCTGGAGGAAGAGCACCAGCGCCGCCTGGGGCAACGCCGCTCCCGCATCGCGGCGCAGCCGGCGACGACGCGGGACGGCGTACGCCTGGAGGTCGCAGCCAACATCGCCGGCCCCGCCGAGGCGGGCGCGGCCTGGAAGAACGGGGCCGAGGGCATCGGCCTTTTCCGCAGCGAGTTCCTCTTCCTCGACCGCGAGGCGCCGCCCAGCGAGGAAGAGCAGTACCAGGCCTACTCCCAGGCAGCGCGCTCAGCCGGCAAGCGGCGGATCATCTTCCGCACCCTCGACGTCGGCGGCGACAAGCCGCTCCCCTACCTGGGACTGCCCCGCGAGGAAAACCCTTTCCTCGGAAACCGCGCCGTCCGCTTTTACGATGAGCACGCCGATCTGATCCGCTGCCAGCTGCGCGCCCTGCTGCGGGCGACTGGCCGCAGCGGCCACCTGAAGATCATGGTGCCCATGGTCGCCGCCGTGGGAGAGGTGCGCCTGGTGCGCCGGCTGCTGCAAGCCGCCGCCGGCGAATTGCGGGAGCGCAACGTCCCCAGCGCCCGCCACGTCGAATTGGGGATCATGATCGAAACGCCGGCGGCGGCCCTGGTCGTCGACAGCCTGGCGCGGGAAGTTGAATTCTTCAGCGTCGGCTCCAACGACCTGCTGCAGTACACGATGGCCGTCGACCGCGGCCATCCCGCCCTGGCCGGCCTCTACGACCCGCTCCAGCCCGCCTTTTTGCGCCTGCTCACCCAGGCGGCGGCGCAAGCCCGCAAGGCCCGCCGCTGGCTGGGCATCTGCGGCGAGATGGCCGGCAATACCGAGCTCCTGCCGCTGCTGGTCGGCATCGGCTTCGACGAGCTCAGCATGGTCCCGGCCGCGATCCCGGCCGTCAAGGAGCGGCTGGCGCATCTGGACAAGGGCGAGTGCCGCTCCCTGCTGCGCCGGGCCCTGCGCTGCGGCGAGGCGGCCGAGGTCGCCGCGCTGCTTGGGGAGTTCAACGGCCAAGGAACCGCGCCGGCGGCCAGCGGTCCCGAGCTGGTCCGCTTGGACTCGCCATGCCGCACGCCCGCTGAAGCCATCAAGGAACTCTGCGGCATGCTGGAGCTCGCCGGCAGGATTTCCGATTCCCCGGCTCTCGAGGAGGCCGTCTGGAAGCGCGAGGAGACCTTTGCCACCGACCTGGGCTTCGGCTTCGCCCTGCCCCATGGCAAGTCGCCGGCGGTCCGCGCCGCCACCGTCACCTTCCTGCGCCCCAGGCGGCCGATCCGCTGGAGTGCGGCGAGCACGTCTCCAGTGAAGGGTGTTTTGCTGATCGCCGTCCCCGAGAAGGGGGGCGAGGAGCACCTGCGGCTGATCGCCGGCCTTTCCCGGCGGCTGATGCACGAGGAGTTCCGCGCCGACCTGCTGTCGGCCCGGAGCACCGGGGCCGTGCTCGCCGCCCTACGCGCCTGCCTGGAGGAAAAGTGATTTGCTTTTTCCCCAGCGCCTGCCTATAATTGCCCTGCTGGGGGATATCCCGGTTCAGGGGGGTAAGCCGATGAACGCCGATCCGCAAAAAAAATCCCGCGCCGGAAGGCGGCTGATCATCTTGGGCGCCGTGGTGCTGGGGCTGCTGGTGGTCAACGTGGCGGTGCCGCGGAAAAAAGTCCTGCCGCAACTCAGCGCCCGCACCCTCAAGGACCTGGCCGAGCTGGCCACGGTTGAGTACAGCGTGACCAAGATCGTCTCCTACAAGGACGTGGCCTGGTACGGCGACCGCAAGATTCTCTTCGAGACCGCCGCCATGGTCAAGGCCGGCATCGACCTCAATGAGCTGGCCGACCGGGACATCCAGCTGCATGGCGCGGACGCGGTGACCGTCACCCTGCCCCGGCCGAAGATCCTCCTCTTCAACATGAAGCCCGAACACATGCGCGAAATCTTCAACGAGTCGGGGGTTCTGCGCAGCGATTTCTCCAACGAGGAGAAGGACGGCCTGCTCAGCCAGGGAGAAAAGGACATCCGCGCCAAGGTCGCGCGCATGGACATCCTCGAGCGCGCCGCGCGCAACGCCCGCATCCTGGTCGAGTCGTGGCTCAAGAAGTCGGGTTACGCGGCGGTTCGCGTCGAGTTCCGCGCCCAGGGGGGTGCGAAATGAAGCGCCTCATGGCCGCACTGAACATCGCCGCCCTGGCGGCCGTGCTGCTGCTGCTCTACAACCCGCTGGCCAAGCTGGGCCTGCTGCCCTCGCTCTCCGCGCTGCTGCGCGGCGGGACGCACGAGATCGAGGAGACGCCGGTGATCGTCCAGCAGGTGAAGAACATCGCCCAGATGTTCACCCAGATCTACCACGACGAATACGTCTACGACACCGGCATCATCCGCACGCCGGTCTTCAGCCAGAACAAGCGGCTGATCTTCATCGCCAAGGGCGAGGTCATCGCCGGCTTCGACCTGTCGGGGCTGAACGAGGGCGCGATCATCCGCCGCGACAAGTCGATCGTGGTCAAGCTGCCGCCGGCGCGCGTGCTCGACGTGGTGATCAACCCCTCGGGCTTCGAGACCTTCATCGAGAAAGGCGAGATCACCTTCGAGGAGAGCAAGAAGTTCCACGAGGACGCCCGGCGCATCTTCGAGTACAACGCCCTGCGCAAGGGCATCCTCAAGAACAGCGCCGAGCAGGGGCGGCAGACGCTGGAGAAATTTTTCCGCCTGCTGGGCTTCGAGACGGTGGACATCATCATCCCCGAGAGCCGTTGAGGGATGATCGCGGCAAACAATCCCCCCGGCCAAAGTCCTGCACCCGGAAGGCTATGGAACCGGAATTTTTTTATCCTCTGGCAGGGCCAGCTGGTCTCGGCCCTGGGCGACGTCATCTATTCCATCGCCCTGGGCTTCTGGATCCTGGCCAAGACCGGCTCCACGGCCTTAATGGGCGCCTTGATGGCGGCCGCCGCCCTGCCTCGAGTGCTGGTATCCCCCTTCGCCGGCGTGTTGGTCGACCGCAGTGACCGCAAGCGACTGCTGATCCTAACCGACCTGGTCCGAGGCCTGGCCGTGGCCATGGTTGGATTGGCCGCCATGCTGGGCTTCGAACGGATCTGGATGGTATTTGCGGCCGCTATCGTGATCGGCATGGGGGGCGCCTTCTTCAATCCGGCCGTAGCCAGCTCCCTGCCCGACATCGTCGGGCGCGACAAGCTGGTGCAGGCCAATTCGGTATTTCACATGATCTACACGCTGTCGGGCCTGGCGGGAAATTCGGTCGGCGGCATCCTGTTCAAGATCCTGGGGGCACCGGTCATGTTCCTCTTCAACGGCCTCTCTTACCTCTTTTCAGCCCTGGCCATCCCGTTCGTGAAGATTCCCAGGATCGAGGCCAAAAAAGGACGCTCTCATTTCCTCTCCGATATGAAGGACGGTTTTGCCTTCGTCTGGCGCTTCATCGGGCTGCGGCACCTGCTGACGTTCGCCGCCATCGTGAATTTTTTCGCTTCCATGGGCATCATCCTGATCCTGCCGCTCTTCGAACGCCAGCGCCACCTGGGGCCCGCCCTGTACGGCCTGGTGATGGCCTGCCTGACCGGCGGCCTCCTGGCCGGCCTGCTCTTTTCGTCCCTGGTGCATATCCGGCCCGCCGGGCGCTTCCGGCTGTTCGCGGCTTGTGGCCTCATCTCGTCGTTGGCCATGATCCTGTTCCCCCTCTCCCTATCCATCCCGCTCATGGCGCTGCTGGCCTTCCTGAGCGGCGCAGCCTCGGCGCTCATCAACATGTTCATGGCCAGCGTCATCCAACTCACCGTGCCCCAGGAGATGCGCGGCAAGGTATTCGGCATCCTCGGCAGCATCAGTACCGGCCTCATGCCCCTGGCCATGGTCACGGGGGGCGTGCTGGCCGAGTTCATCCCCATCCGCGTCCTGATTTCGGCCAGCTTCACGGCCACCATCTTCCTGTACCTGCCCCTCTTTGCCAGCGCCGCCTTCCGCCACACCATCGCCTTCGATCCCGCCACCCAGACCACGGCGGAGCTCATCGCCTTCGGAGCGAA
>JALOLC010000031.1 GCA_025456175.1 Acidobacteriota bacterium
GTTTTTTGGGGGATTCATTGTTTTCCTTTGGACCGGAACAGCTGATCACTATCCTAGCAGAAAACAGGGCGATTGTCAAGCCAGGGAGGGATCAGTCCTCGTCGCTGCCGTTGCGGCGGATGCTCATGTCGCTCAGGCCGTTGAAATGGAGGGAGAGGGGGCAGGAGCCGGTGAAGGCGCTGAGCAGGGTGACGATGCCCAGCAGGCCAACCCAATTTTTATAGTATATCCCGGCGCCGATGACGGCGAGCGAGACGATCACGCGGATCCACTTGACGGTCTGGTTGGCGTTGCACTTCGGGGCTTTGTCCATGCGCCCATTGTAGCGCATGACGGGGCGGCTGGCAAGATGCTGTCGCTAGCGGCGCTGCCGCTAGCGACGTGTCCGGCGCCTCAAGGCGGCGGCCTTCAGGTACTTCATCGCCGTGCCCCACGACTGGACCGTGGCGATGACCAGCCCCGGGAAGCCGTCGAGAAGACCCAGCTTCCAAAGATAATGGCGCAGGAAAGTGACCGGCGGCAGCAGGAGCAGGCGCAGGGTTAGGAGTTTTTTCCCTTGCGCCGCGATCTCCTCGGCCTGGAAGGAGGAATAGCGCTCGAGGCGGCGCACATGGTCGCCGATATCGCGGTACGTGAAATGGAGAATGTCGCCGGGCAGGCGGGCCACTTCGCCCGCCACGGCCAGCCGCTCGTGGACCCTCCCCTGCCAGGAGGACGCGTCTTTGCGGAAAAGACGGACCTTGCGGTCGGGATACCACCCCGAATGGCGGATCCAGCGCCCCAGGTAGTAGGTCTTGCGCTTGATGGCAAAGGCCGCGACGCTTCCCGGCAGGCCGCTCTCCTTCAGCCGTAAAACGGCGCGCTTCAGATCCGGGGAGACCCGCTCGTCGGCGTCCAGATTGAGGATCCACTCGCAGCAGGCCTGGCTCATGGCGAAGTTCTTCTGCTGGCCGTAATTCTCGAAGCGGTTCTGCATGACCCGGGCCCCGGCGGCGCGGGCGATCTCCACGGTGCGGTCGCTGGAATAGGAGTCGACCACCACCACCTCGTCGGCCACGCCCGCCAGGCTGGCCAGGGCGTCGGGCAGGCGATCCTCCTCGTTGTAGGTGATGATCACCGCCGAGATAGTCATGCCTTTCGCCTGTTCCACGGGGGGAAAATACTGGAATCCGCAGGGTTTGTCAATGCATTGCTGGGCGGCTTCTCCGACGGCGGCTTTCAGGGCGGGCTTCAGTGGCGGAAATGGCGGATGCCGGTGAACAGCAGAGTGACGTTCAGCTTCTGCGCCGTCAAAATCACGTCGGGGTCCTTGACCGAGCCGCCGGTCTCGACCACGACGGCGATCTTGTGCTTGGCGGCCAGCTCCACCGAGTCGGGAAAGGGAAAGAAGGCGTCGGAGAGGAGGATCGCGCCGGTCACCGGCAGCTGGCTCTTGCCGATGGCCAGCTCCACCGAATCGATGCGGCTGGCCTGGCCGGCGCCCACGCCGATCAGTTGCTGGTTCTTGACGATGATGATGCCGTTCGACTTCACGTACTTGATGATCTTCCAGCCGAATTCCACGTCGGCCTTCTCCTTCTTGCCCAGGGGCTTGCCGGCCTTGAGCTCGAAGGCCTCGACATCGCAGGCCCGGTTGTCGCGGTCCTGGTAGACAAAGCCGCCGGGAATGGTCTTGAAATCGGCCTTTTCCACGTAGCCGGCCGGCATGCGGATCAGGCGCAGATTTTTTTTCTTGCGCAGAATCTTCAGGGCTTCTTCGGAAAAATCGGGAGCGAGAATGACCTCGAAGAAAATGTCGGCCATGGCCGCGGCGGTCTCGCCGTCGAGGCGGTGGTTGAAGCCGACGATGCCGCCGAAGGCCGAGCGTGGGTCGCCGGCGAATGCCGCCTGGAAGGCTGCCGGCTGGGAAGCGGCCAGGGAGGCGCCGCAGGGGTTCTGGTGTTTGACGATGGCGGCGAAGTGCTTTTTCCCCTGGAAGTCGTTCAGCAGTTCATAGGTCATGGCCAGGTCGAGGATATTGTTGAAGGAAAGTTCCTTGCCGTGCAACTGATCGATGACGGCGAATGGGGAGCGGCGGTCGTGAATCGCCAGGAAGGCCGACTGATGGGGATTCTCTCCGTAGCGCAGCGAGCGCACGCGGCGGCCGCCCAGGGTCAGGAAATCGGGCGGACCGGCCTCGCCGGCGGCGAGATAAGAGGCGATCAGCGAATCGTAGAAGCTGGTGTAGGCGAAGGCCTTCTGGGCCAGGCTTCTTCTGGTTTCCAGCGGCACTTCGCCGTTGCCGGCGATGGCGGCGCTGAGCGGAGCGAAGTCCTTGGCGTCGATGAGGACGATGGTGTCCTTGAAATTCTTGGCTGCGGCGCGAACCAGCGACGGGCCGCCGATGTCGATGTTCTCCAGCATGGCGTCCAGGTCGCCGGCCTTTCCGGCCAACGCCGCCTCAAAGGGGTAAAAATTGACGATGACCAGGTCGATCTTGCCGGCGCCGAGTTCTTCCAGCTGCTTCAGGTGCCCGGCCGTTTTCTTTGCCAGGACCGGACCGAAGACCAGCGGATGCAGGGTCTTCACCCGGCCGTCGAGGATCTCGGGGAATTTCGTGAGCGCCGACACTTCGGTCACCGCCAGGTTCTTGTCCTTGAGGTATGCGGCCGTGCCGCCGGTGGAAATGATCTCCCAGCCCGCCTGGTGCAGGGCGCAAGCGATCGTTTCGATCTTATCTTTTTCATAGACGCTGATCAAAGCCCGCTTCATGGTGCACCCCCGGTAGCCTCATTATATCCCTTCCCTGGGCGCAAGGCAAAGCCCGCCGGGAAACTGGCGGCGCAGGGGTTCCCATGCTTCCGCTTTCATGGTATACTGTCATTTACGATCAACCGGGGTGTAGCGCAGACTGGCTAGCGCGTTCCGTTCGGGTCGGAAAGGCCGGAGGTTCAAATCCTCTCACCCCGATATTTCCTTTTGCAGCCAGCCCACTTGAATTGCGCGCCCTTTTGTTGTATAATTTCCACTTCGGTCATAACCTCAATGGGGAATCAATGGAAAACCTAAACGAACTTGTGGTGGTGCTGTATTTCGTCGTGCTTTCGATCCTGGCCGTCTTCGGCGCCCATCGCTACTTCATGGTCTATCTTTATTACAAGAACAAGAAGGCCGTGCCCAAGCCCGAGCGTCCGTTCGCGGAGCTGCCGCAGGTGACCATCCAGCTGCCCATGTACAACGAGATGTACGTGGCCGAGCGCCTGATCGATGCCGTGGTCAAGATGGATTATCCCAGGGATTTGCTGGAAATCCAGGTCCTGGACGACTCCACCGACGAGACCGTCGCCATCGCTTCGCGCCGCGTCGAGCACTACCGGCAACAGGGCGTGGACATCTCCTACCTGCATCGCCAGAACCGCAAGGGCTTCAAGGCCGGCGCCCTGGAGGAAGGGATGAAGGTCGCCAAGGGCGAGTTCATCGCCGTCTTTGATGCCGACTTCGTCCCCCACAAGAATTTCCTGATGAACACCATCCACTTCTTCACCACTCCCGCCATTGCCATGGTGCAGATGCGCTGGAGCCACCTCAACCGCGGCTTCTCGCTGATCACCAACCTGCAGTCGATCTTCCTCGACGGTCACTTCGTCATCGAGCATACGGCCCGCAACCGCTCGGGTCGCTTTTTCAACTTCAACGGCACCGCCGGCATCTGGCGCAAGGCCGCCATCATCGACGGCGGCGGCTGGCAGCACGATACCCTGACCGAGGACCTGGACCTGAGCTACCGCGCCCAGATGAAGGGCTGGCGGTTCATCTATCTCCCCGAGCATTCGGTGCCGGCCGAGCTGCCCGTGGACGTGGTGGCCTTCAAGGCCCAGCAGCACCGCTGGGCCAAGGGTTCCATCCAGACGGCCAAAAAGCTCCTGCCCAAGATCTTCCGTTCGCCCCTGCCGCTGCACGTGAAGGTGGAGGCGTTCTTTCACCTGGCGGCCAATACCGCCTACCTGCTGATGGTGCCGCTGTCGGTCTCCATCCTGCCGGTGGTCCTGATGCGGCGGAACATGAACTGGGGGCAGATGTTCATCTACGATGTCCCCTTGTTCCTGATGGCCACGGCCTCGGTTTCCGCCTTCTACATCGCTTCGCAGAAGGAGCTCTATTCCAACTGGACCCAGACCTTCAAGTACCTCCCCTTGCTGATGGGCCTCGGCATCGGCCTGTCGATCAACAATTCGTTCGCCGTCATGGAAGCCCTGCTGAACAAGGAATCCGAGTTCGTGCGCACTCCCAAGTTCGGCATAGAGAAAAAGAACGATCACTGGGTTTCCAAGAAGTACAAGGGGAACAAGAACCTGCTGATCATGACCACCGAACTCGCTCTTGGCTTTTATTTCACCTTTGCCGTGATCACCTGCATCATTGAGGGGATCTGGCTGACCCTGCCCTTCCTTGTTCTCTTCCAATATGGCTACCTGTACGTTTCCTTCCTTTCGTTCTCGACCGTTCTCAAGGACAGGGTGCCGGTCAAGAAAGCCAGCGTCAGCATCGCCGGCTGACCCCGGCCCGCTATGACCGCGCCCAGGCCCCGGCTGGCTCCTTTCAGGCGGGGTTGAACCCGATGCGCTTCAATGCCTATTTCGTGCGCCTCTGCCATTCCCAGGACAGTTTCCAGGGGAGCATTCTGGATGGGGACAAGGGTGTGGCGGCCAGCTTTCGGAAAATAGCGGACAACCTCTACTCGGTTCATTTCAAGAGCCAGCTCGAACTCCGCTTCCGGCAGAAGATCGACTTTCGCAATGCCAGGGGCTCCTTTACTGTGCTGCTGCCGGTCCTTTCGCAGTACAACCAGAGAAAGCTGAAAAAAATGGCTTTCGCCCTGCGCGGCATCGAGGACAAGTCCTTCCCGGAGATCGTAACCGCGCTGCTGGCCGTCGAGAACTTCCTGGAGATGGAGGGGTTGCTCTATTTTTTTTCCCTGGAGCGGCGGGAAGCGATCGAGGCGCTGACCGGGCTGGAGCTGGCGCAGCAGGCCAAGGTCATCAACCTGAATTACCTGTTCGTCACTTCCTGGGAGCATTTCCAGGAGAGCCTCGCTGTCCTGGAGGCCTTCCTGCGCCGGGCCCACGAGGGCCGCGAGCGCACCGTGAAATTCGCCCAACTGGAAAAGGAGGTTGGGGTCCCCCAGGAGTCCGTGTACTTCAAGTACCTGCTCAAGAAAGGCAGCCAGGGATTTCCCTGCCGCATCATGCCCAGCGCCCTGGTCTTCTCCCAGCTGCCGCTAAGCGGCGAGGAAAAGGCGCGCATGGCCGACATCGAGAAAGTGCTGCGCACCAGGCGCATGACCATTTTCACCTTCGAGAACGTGCAGAAGAATACCGCCTATTCCATCAAGCAGATCAACGATGCGCTGTGGTACATGCTCGACGAGGAGAAGCTGCTGCAATTGGACGAGCAGCATTTCATGTTCAGCGAGGAATACGGCAAGATCATCAACCGGCTGAAGAAATTCAAGCGCAACCAGGGCGATGTGCTGACCTTCGACGACCTGCGCTCCTTGACCGCCTATACCCGGAAATACCTGATCGTCCTGTTCGAGTATTGGGACGGGCAGAATATCACCCGCCGGGTGGGGAACAAGAGGCAGATCCTGCTCGGCGCCTGATTAGAGCCTAAGAAAATTTCCCCGCACTTTGTGCAAAGAAGATCGTAATCAAAAGTTCCTATCGGCTCAGCCGGGTCAGGGCAGCGTGATGCCCAGGCGGGCCCTGGCCGCGGCCAGGATCTCGTTATAAACCTTTTCCTGGTCCGGCTGCGGTTGTCCCTTGGTCTTCTCGAAGAAGACGAGGTGCTCGAACAGCTTGAACGCCTCGGGGGATACTTTTTCGTCGTTCAGCAGGTGGGCCTCGGCGAGGTAAGCGATGGCGCTATCCAGCTCCTGGGCCTGGTTGAGCAGGATCCCCAGGTTGTAGGCCACCTGGGCGTTTTTCTTCAGATTGTAGGCGGACTTGAAGCTTTCGATCGCCTTGGGCATGTTCTTGACCTGGTTGTACCACTTGCCCAGCATGTTGAAGTATTCGGCGTTGGGCTTGTCCTGGTTGATGGCCTCGATGCCGCGGATGGCATCCTCGACCATGTCGATCTTGCGCAGGTGGTCGCTCAGTCTTACGACGAAATTGGCCGATTTTTCCGACTTGTCCAGCTTGTAGGCTTCCAGCGCCTTGTTGAAGGCCAGGAGGGCGTTCCGAGGGTCCTGGGCCTTGACGGCCAGCAGCTGCACCTGGATGCGCAGGGCCGGGGCGGTGTAATTGATATCAATGGAGGTGTTGCTCTGGGAGGCGCTCCGCAGAGAGTTGGCCAGCTGGACGATCTGTTCGGAATAGTCGTATGCCTTGTCCAGGTCTTTCTTGGTCAGGTTGTAGGAGTTGGCCAAATAGAGATAGAGGGGAAGCTTGTTGCTGGCGTCGATCTCCTTGTAGGTCAGCGCCTTTTCCCCGAACTGGATCGTTTTTTCGTACTGCTGGAGCAGGTAATTGGTCTGGGCCAGGTGGACGTACATGTACATGGAGTAGCGATCGTCCTTGGCGCCGTATTTATTGTAATATTCTTCGAGTTTCTGCATCTTGACCTGCAGGTCCTTTTCGCTGACCAGCGCGGTCCAGGCATCCACCTGCTGCTTGTCCAGGGCGGAAACAAGGGGCAAGCTCAACGCGATGAGCGTGGCGACAATAAATGCAGTTTTCTTCATCTGAGGATTCCTCCGCTTTGTTATGAGCTTTAAGTTCTTATTATAAAGAAACCTTTTTGCCAATGTCAAGTTGAACGGCGGATTTCGCTTGGCCCGGATTTGACTAAAAAAGCGTTCCCCGCTAGAATAAATCCGTGATCAAGGCCCGACTCCTCTGTTGGTTGCTGCTCGTCCCGCTCATTCCCCTGTCTGCGCAGTCGCTCACGGTCAGCTCGTTCGACCTGCCCAACGGCCTGAAAGTGATCCTGGCGCCAAGCGGCAACTCCCAGGCTGCCGCGGTATGCGTCTACCATATGCACGGCGCCCGCAGCGACCCGGCCGACGGCCGCGGCATCGCCTACCTGTACCAATACCTGATGTTCGATGGCAACGAGAACCTCGAACCCTACGACCATGTCTTGTTTATCGGCAAAATGGGGGGGGTCGTCAGCGGCCGCGTGAGCTATGACAATTCGGTTTTTTACGAGATGCTCCCGGCCCAGGAGATCAATGTCGCCCTCTGGCTGGAGAGCGAGCGCCTGAAGAGCCTGCGCCTTAGGGACGCCAACATCGATTTCCACAAGAACCAGATCTTCAACCGCATCAGCCGCCTCTGGGAGGCGAACCTGGGCTTCAAGGCGCAGACCTGGGTCAGCTCCAAGGTCTTCGAGGGCCTGCCCTATGAGTTCCCGCTCTACGGCGACTTGAACCGCATCCCCTCCCTGGGCAATGAGCGCATCCGCGAGAATTATCCGAATTTCCAGAATCTGGCCAACATCCTGCTGATCATTGCCGGAAAATTCGACATCAGCGAGTTGCGCAACGGCATCAACAAGTTCTTTCAGGACATCCCCCCGGGCCGCCGCTCGGCCAGCCCGGTATTCAACGCCCAAAACCAGCGCAAGTCGCCGGTGCTTAAAAATTGGGTCGTGCCCGGATTGAAAAAGAGCATGGCCGTCTTCGGCATCAAGGCTCCGGCCAAGATCAGCTACAATTACATGTATTTTGATTTTCTGCGCTACTACCTGACCGATGCGCGCATCTCCCGCCTGAACCACATTCTCAACACGGTGAACAAGCTGGACGTGGAGATCGAAAGCAGTTTTACCGACTACATGGAGGCCAACTGCCTGATCATCCAGATCTCCCATCCGAAGCGCATCAACCTCGAGAAAGCCAGATTCGTCCTGGCCAGCGAGTTCCAGGCCCTCGCCAGCAAGCCGCTGGGGAACAGCGAAGTCCGGGCCGTGCGCTCGCTGATGGAGATCGATTTATTAAAGGGCATGCTCTCCCCGGAGGAGCGCTGCCAGCGCATCGGCGAGTACTTCCATATGTTCGGCGAGCTGAACTTTTTCGACGTCCAGCTCAGGCGCCTGCGCCGGATCACCTCGTATGACGTGCAGGAAAGCGCCAAGAAGTACCTGCTGAAGGAAAACCAGGTGGTCCTCAATGTCTATGGCAATTAAGGAATCCGCGTTATATCGCGGCCGCAGACTTCTGGGCGCCGCGCTGGTTTTTCTGGCCTTCGCGCCTTCACTGAGCGGGGAGACGCGGCTCTTCTCCTTTACCACCTCCAAGGGGCTGCCCGTCAAGGTCTTGCAGGACAACGAGATGCCCTTTATCCATGCCGAATTGCAGGTCTACCTGGACGGCAGGGCGCAGAACGCGAACTCCCTGGCCATCACCCAGCTGGCGGTCATGAACATGTTCGAGCGCTCGCTGAATTCGCCGTCGTCCAACCTCGCGGACATGCTGCTGCGGCAGGGGAACGATTACCAGGTCGAGCTGGGGCCCGAGAGCGTGAAAATCAGCATGAACTTCCTGCCCGATCGCCTGGGGCCCTTTTCCAAGCTGCTGAACGAGATCTTCACCTACAAATCCTTCCACCTCAAGAAATTCAATGAGAGCAAGGAGAGATTCTGGTCGCTGTTCCTCAAGAACCGGGATTGGCGGAAGGAGATCGCCGTCCTGCTGGCCTACCAGCAACTGATCGGGAATTTCTATTTCTCGCAGAGTTTCCTGCTCCAGGAGACCTTGAACAAGATCAACCTCGCCCAGCTGCGCTCCTTCCTGTTGCGGACGTTCCGTCCCGACAATGCCCAGCTGATACTCAAAGGGAGGATCAATCCCTACTTCATCCTGGGCATGATCGAAAAGGACCTGCCGCAGCCGCCGTCGTTGCCGCTGCAGGCCCGCAAGCCGGAAGCCGCGCTCAACACCGGCCGCAGGATTGTTGTCCTGAATGTCGATTCCCCAGACCTGCCCTCGGTGTACTGGTTCGACGTCGCCCCGGCGGCAGATTCTGCCGCCTTTATCCCTTACGCCATCGGCAATTTCGCCCTGTTCGGGTTCCCGGGGGGGCGGATCTACCAGTCCGAGAAGAACCAGGCCCTGATGGGGGGGTATAAGGTCAATACCGACGTGGTCTTCTTCAAGGATTTCACCTTGTTCTGCAATTATCTGCGCCTGAACTACGGCGATCTGGAGAATTTCCTGCTGCTAGTGGATCAGGAACGACGCAAGTTCTCTGTTCGCCCCGTCGAGCGCAAGGAATATCTCGATGCCCTGAATTACTACATCGGCCATGCCCAGGTGGAATCGAGCCGTTTCGACTACGACCTGCGAGGAGAAATAAGCCGTTTCCAGGGCCAGGGTGCGTCCTTGCTGGCTTCGCGCATCGGGCCCGAGCTGTTCCAGGATGTGAGCCTCAGTCGCGTGGTGCAGACCATGGACGAGCAGATGGGAGCCAAATCCAGGACCGGCCCCAAGGAAAAAGGCATCGTGGTTTTGATCGGCAGTGCCGATGCGATCGTCAAAAACCTGAAGCTGTTGAAAACGGAAGCCTTGGAAATGTCGTTGGATTGAGAGAAGGCGGCGACCGGATTTGAACCGATGAATAGCGCTTTTGCAGAGCGCTGCCTTACCGCTTGGCTACGCCGCCAATGGAGCGGGAAACGGGATTTGAACCCGCGACATCCACCTTGGCAAGGTGGCGCTCTACCGCTGAGCTATTCCCGCTCGTGGGGGTAAGAATAATCGAAAAAGGCTTTCTTGTCAAGCCCTTGGCCCGGGCCATCCAGGGGTTGACGCGGAAAGCCGAGCTTCTGGATCAGGACTTTGCCGCCGCAGCCAGCAGAGGTTCCAGCTCGGGGGGGAGGCAGGGGCGTCCCCTGTCGTTGACGGCGGTCCCGGTTGTGCGCGCCGACAGCACCAGCCTGCCGTCGCGCTGGCGGTAGATGTCCTGAATGAAAACGAAGCGCAGGGGCGAGATCCTTTCCAGGTTCAGACCGATCCAGAAGACATCGCCGCCGCGCAGGGGTGCCTGGTAGTCGATTTCCACGCGCACCACCACCAGGAAGACTTTCTCGCTTGTCAGCCGGTTGAAGTCGATGCCCTGCGACAGCAGGAACTCGTGGCGGCAGTGCTCGAGGTAATTCTGGTATACGGCGTTGTTGACCACGCCCTGCGCGTCGAGCTCGTAGTCGCGAACCTTCATGTCGAGGGTGAAGCGATAGTCCCGCAAGGGCCACCTCCGAGGCGGGCGGAAAATTTTTTCCGCTCCAGCCAATGGGCGCCAAGGTCGATCAGCGTCTTCAGCCCGACCAGCACCAGCAGGCCGCCGATTGGCGAGCCCATGGCGCCGGCCAGCGCGCCCCCGGCCAGGATGGTGATGTGCATGATGACGATCCGCGGGTAAGGCTGCCAGAACAGCGTCGCGAACGAAACCCGGAGGTATTCGCCGCGGCCGATGAAGTTGCGCCGATAGGAATAGCCGTGGCTGGCGCTGAGGACCAGAAGCGCCAGGATGAGCTCGCTGGCGGCGTTCTCCAGATCGGGGCTGAAGACGGCCATGACGAATACGCCGTGGCCCAGGGTGAAGAATCCGTAGTGGACGGCGAAAAAGACCATCAGCGCTTTGCGCGAGCCTTGGGTGACCGGCTTGCCGTTGAGCGTCGTGCGCGAGTCGGAGACCGATCCTTCGGCACGGGCCATTTTCAGGATATTTAAAATGCCGACCACCACGTTCTCGGTCCAGTAGAAGACCATGATCGGGGCGATTTTCCAGCCCAGGGCCAAAACGCCGTAGAGCGGCGCCAGGTTGGCGATGACCAGGGCCAAGGCCGAAGAGCGTATCTTGGCCATCAGGCCTGGGTTGGGGATCTCGCGACCCGCGGGGAGCGGCACGTCGCGGGCGCGCTGTGCCGCCTCAGGATTTTTTCCCGGAACCATGGATGTGCTCGGCGGCGTAGAGCATGGTCTCGGCGAACTCGCGGGCATCTTCTATGTCGGCGGCGTCGGGATGGCCGTTGGCGCTCTGCGCTTCCCGGGCCCAGGCCTGGTGCTGCGGCGAGTCCATCCAGATGTCGATCATCTGGGGCTTGACCTGGCCGCGGCAGCCGAAGGTGCCGATCACGGTCTGGCCGCTTGACAGGCTCACGGCGTGATAGATCGCGCTGACGGCCTTTTCGCCGCCGCGCAATGACCCGTGCGTAAGGAATATGGCCAGTTTTTTCGCTTTGGGGATCTCCTGGAAAAAGCGGACCATCTTTGGGTGGACGCTATGATTCTGGACTGGAGTGCCGCAAAAGATCAGGTCATAGGGAGCCAGATCTACGGCTTGGTCGATCGGCAGCAGTTTTTTCCGGGTATCGCGGATGGCGGAAAATATCGCTTCGGCGATCTTGCGCGTGTTGCCGGTATCGGAATGATAGGCGACGAGGATGTTCATGCCTCCTCCTTGGCGAATCGGATTGTAGCGGATTGTCGGGGCGAAGTCCATACAACGGGGATCGCCCTACCGCCCTGTCTTGCCGGCGGGACGGCGGTCCAGCGCCAGGTAGATCCCGCCCAGTATCAGGACGGCGGCGGCGATTTTCAGGGCGGAGGGGACCTCCCCCAGCACGATGAACGCCAGCAGCGCCGCGCCGATCGGCTCCCCCAGGGTGGCCACGGCCACGTAGGCGGCCTGCAGATGTCCCAACGCCCAATTGAACGATGAATGCCCCAGCAACTGGGGCAGTAGAGCCAGGAGGATGAACCAGCCATACGTTGCCGGCCTGAAGCCGGCCAGGGGCTGGCCGAGAATCAGTGATGCGGCCAGCAGGGCCAGCGCGGCCCCCCCGTACACCACCGTCACGTAAGGGATCAGGGAAAGGCGGCGGCGCATGCGGCGGCCAATCAGCCAGTACCCGCTGACGGCCAGGGCCCCGGCCAAGGCCAGGGCATTGCCTAAAAAGGGACGGGAAGAGATGGCTGTATGGGCTTCGGCGAAGCTGATGACGATGGAGCCGCACAAGGCCAGCGTCAGGCCGAGAACGAGGGAGGGTGTCATCCGTTCGCGCCAGGCGATCCAGGCGAACAGCGCCACCCATAAGGGCGAGGTGGAGACCAGCGCCACCGAGCTGGCGACGGAGGTGTATTGCAGTGAGGTGATCCAGGTTGCGAAATGGACGGCGAGGAAAAGACCGGAAGCGGCCAGCCAGCCCCATTCAGCGGCCGGGAGCTCCAGCAGCTCCCGGCGGTGACGCGTCCAGGCGAGGGGGAGCAGGATCAGGGTCGCCAAACCCAGGCGATAGGCGGCGATGACCAGGGAGGGGGCGTCGGCCTGGGCGAAGCGGACGAAGATCGATCCCGACGAAACGGCGAGAATGCCGATGGCCAGGGCCAATTGCGGTGCGGAGGCCTTGAAGGCACCCGGCGCCTGGGCCGGCGAGCTCCCTGGTACGGGACCCGGGCGACCGCTCATGAATTGGATTCCAGGAAAAGCCGGGCGAAACTTTTCAGGAAAGCGATATCGAGCACCGCGGCAAGAATGAGCAGGATGCCGAGGATAAGCCACAGCCAGCCCAGGCGCGCCGCGGCCCGGCCTTGGTATTCGCGGCCTTCGGCCGTAACACGGCGTTTGCGGACTGCACGCCAGCCGGAGAAGGCCAACGTGGCACCCAGGATCAGCAGCAGAGATTCCAGAAGATCGATTCCGAATGATTTCACTTTGCTTGCCGCCATTTTACGTTTGGGCGCCGGCGGTTGTCAACAACCAGCTTGTTCTGCTGTCGTAGGCCCAGTTGGGCGGCGCCAGGTGCTGCCGGCGCCGGCTGCCGCGGCTGTTTCCTGTTTCCCGGCTACCGGCCTCGCTCCTCTTCGTGGCTCCGGCCGCAGGCGTCCGCGGCGCAATCGCATTCCTGGCCCTGGGCCTTGGCGAACGATTCCCTTCCTTCGTGGATGGAGAAATAGACGAGGCCGAAGGCGCCCAGGCTGTCGGCAAAGCCGAAGCCCGTGAGCTGGTAGAGCAGGCTGGACGCGAGCAGGACCAGCGACATGTAGATGCAGGCCAGGGTGCAGTTGGCGTCGGCCAGGATGGGCTGGGAGCGCAGCGCGTGCCCCGCCTTGCGTTTGGCGCCGACCAGGGCCCACATGATGGCGATGGAGACGGCCGCGATGATGAAGCCGGGCAGGGTCGTCTCCGGCCTGTGGGCACTGAACAGGTTGTAGGCCGCCGAAGCGGTCAGCGCGGCGGCAAGCAGATAGAAGGCGGTCCCGGTGACGCGCAGGGCAGCGCGCTCGAAGCGCGGTCTCTCCCCTTCCCGGCCATGGCGGATGCGCAGCACCATGGCCAGGATGCCGATCCCGGACATGACCTCAATGAACGAGTCGATGCCGAAGCCGAAAAGGGTCAGCGCTTCATCCTGGATGCCGAAATAGATCGAGACCAGCCCCTCCGCCAGGTTGTAGGCGATCGTGAAGACGGCGAGCCAGAAAGCCTGCCGCCAGTAGCGGTCGGCGGTCCGGGCCGGATCGCTCATGGCGTACAGCCCTTTTCCGGGCGATCAGGGGCCGGCATCGCTTATTTCCTGAACAGGAGCGGGCATTTTTCGCAGGCGCTGCCGCAGACTTCGATCTTAATGGCAGCCCATTTTGCAGCGCCGGCCTAAAAGCGGAAAACAAGCCCTGCGCCCACGGTCACTCCGCCCAGGGACAGCTTGATTTCGGGCACGGTTCCCGAGGGGGGGGTGAAGGCGCTGCTGCCCGCCAGGTAGCGTGCCTCCAGGAAAATGCCCAGGCTGTTGCTGAAGTAATAATTCAAGTCCGCGCCGGCCTGGATTCCCAATGAGCTCTGCTTGACGTTTTCCGTGCTCAGGGATATCGTCACGGTATCATTCGGGAAAGCGTCCTGGATGGCCACCCCGTCGAGGATATCGGCGCTGGAATTGAAAAAAGCCGGGCCGGCGAAGACATCGACGGCGAAGTCGCGGATGGCGACATGGTAGATGAAGTTCAGGTAGATGACTGTGGTTTTCAATGTGGAGGCGTAGGCGCCGCTGGCGCTGCGGGGAAAATCGAAAACGAACGGATGCGGCACCTGGACGTCCAGAGTGGCGTTCAGGTCACGGGAATGGAGGATCGCCCCCACTCCCAACCCCAACGACCGGCTTAGGTTGTAGCCCAGGCTCAGATTGATGTTCGCGCTCTTGCCGGTTTCGTTGGCCAGCTGATATTCGGAATTCTCGCTATGGAGAGGCTCTTGCCAGGAGGCGATGTCGCTGTTGCCGGCCAGACCCATGGCGTAAGAAAGCCGCACGAAAATTTTTTGACTGCCGGCCGCGGACAATGGCAGCATGAACGCCACGGCCAGGGCCAGGGAAATGAAGAGTTTCATTTTCATTGGCTCTCCTGCTTCAGTTGACGGTCCAGCCGATCGCCTGCATGGACTTGATCGCCTGCTGCATCTCGTTGCTGGAAGACCCGAAAAGAACGGTGGCGGCCTTCAGGACGGCATTGGCCGCATCAATGAACACCGAGCCCGCTGTCAGATAGTCGGTAAAGGCGACATAATAGATCTTCGTGGCCTTGTCCACCCCGATGCCATTGACCACGATGCCGGACACGGGGTTTTTGCCGCCGTTGGCCAGCAGGTAATACGCATGGCCGTAGATCGTGGCGTTGACGTGGACGCCGCCCCAGTCCCCGGCTTCGGTGTTGGGCAGGATCTGCTTCTGCGTCAGATGGCAGGGGGCGCCGCCCAGGTTGGGGTTGGCCAGGTTGCGCAGGGCGTAGCCGTAGCTGGTGAAAATATCCTCGCCCATGTAGTAGTCGGCCTTGCAGAAGTCGACGCCCGGGTGCTGCCATTGGAATTCCACCGCGGTGCCCATGACGTCGGAAAAGGATTCGTTCAGCGCTCCCATTTCATTGGCGTAGATCAGGTCCGAGGTGAACCGGGTGACCCCGTGGCTGAATTCGTGGGCGATGACGTCGAGGGCCGCCGCGGTCTGGTAATTGCGGCTCCCGGGATCGAGAAAATACATCGTCAGCGTCGTGTCGCTCCAGAAGGCGTTATCGTTGCCGCCGGGATAATGGACGACGGCCTTGATGGGCAGGTTGTTGTTGTCGGCGCCCTTGCGGCCCATGACCTGGTAGAAATAGTGGTAGGTCAGCCCCATGTAGGCATGGACGCTGTTCGACGCGGGGTCAGACTCCCAGTTGTTGTCGGCATCGACCAGCACCTGATTCGCAGTCTTGAAGAACGTGTACTGCTTGATCGGGCGATTGTGGGCCTCGTCCATCAGCCAGAATTTGCCGTTGGCGTAGTTCGTGGACAGCTTGAGCGGTTCCCCGCGGCAGCCAAGGCCGGTGCCGATGGTCAGGGTCTCGTTCTTGATGTTGGAGTAGCGGAGCAGGACCTCGCCGCTCGCGGCATCGATGATTCCCGTCACGTCCTTCCGTCCCTCCCGCGCCAGGTTGACGCGAAAGGCCAGCCGGAAATCGTCGTCGTTGACCGGGAAGATGACCAGCTCGGCGCTCCCCTTCAGCTCGAGGCCGTAATCATCCAGGTCGCGGCGGAACAGGTCGGCGGCCTGGGCGCCGGTCAGCTGGGGCGCGAGATCCAGCGGCGGCACCAGGAAGTATTGGCCATCCAATTCCTGCAGGGCGCCGTTCTTGAGGTGCTGGATGATCTCGCCGCCGATCACCGCCAATCCTCCTTGAACCTGCTGGTAGCGGCGGTGCTCCATGCCGGAAACCGGGTCATCCTGGACGCGCAGCGGCTTCAGGTTGCCGCGGGCGATCTCGGCGTTGAAATACATGGCCTCGCCGGCGATGTCGGCGAACAGGC
>JALOLC010000188.1 GCA_025456175.1 Acidobacteriota bacterium
GCGATTTCCGAATGGAAGCCATGGGCGGTGACGACCGGGACCTGGACGCGGATCAGCTTCTCGATGGCGCGCAGGAAGTCGCGCTCGCCGGCCGAGCAGAACGACACGGCGTCGCCGCCGGCGCCGGCGCGGGCGGTGCGGCCGATGCGGTGGATGTAGACCTCGGGCTCCACGGGCAGGTCGTAGTTGATCACGTGGGAGATGCCGTCGACGTCGAGGCCGCGGGCGGCGATGTCGGTGGCGACCAGCACGCGGACGCGGCCCTGTTTGAAGCTGGCCAGCGCCTCGGTGCGGGCGCCCTGGCTCTTGTTGCCGTGGATCACGGCGGCCGTAACGCCGGAGGCGGCGAGCTTCTTGGCCACCTTGTTGGCCATGTGCTTCATCTGCGTGAAGACCAGGACGCGCTCCCAGCGCGAGTCGGCGAGCAGCGAGGCCAGCAGGGTGTCCTTGTCGTTGCGGTCGACGAACAGCACCTTCTGCACGATGCGCTCGACGGCCGGCGCCTCGTGGGCGATGGTCACGTGCACCGCGTCATGGACCAGGGTGCGGGCCAGGGCCACCACCTCGGGCTCCATGGTGGCCGAGAAGAACAGCGAGCGGCGCCTGGCCGGCAGCTTGGCGATGATGCGCTTGATGTCGGGGAAGAAGCCCAGGTCGAGCATGCGGTCGGCCTCGTCCAGGACGAAGATCTCGACCGCGTCCAGGCTGGCGTGGCCCTGCTGCATCAGGTCGAGCAGCCGGCCGGGGGTCGCCACCAGGATGTCGAGGCCGCGCTCCAGCGCCTGCACCTGGCGGAACTGGCTGACGCCGCCGAAGACGACGGCGTGGGTGAAGCGCAGGTGGCGGCCGTAGGTGGCGGCGCTGGCGTCGATCTGCGCCGCCAGCTCGCGGGTCGGCGCCAGGACGAGGACGCGGGGATGAAGGCCGCGGTCTTGCCCGTGCCCGTCTGGGCGCAGCCGATCAGGTCGCGGCCGGCGAGCAGATGGGGGATGGCCTGGGCCTGGATGGGAGTGGGGATGGCATAGCCTTCTTCGGCCACCGCCTTTTGCAGCTGGGGCAGCAGCAGGGAGAAGACGCCGGCCGCCGCCGGTGTTGAAGACAGGGCGGGCTTGTGAACAGGATGGCCTTCTGGGCGGGGACGATCGGCATGCCCTGAGGCCGCTTTTCTTTCATCAGAATACATTTTTATTCCTTATATAATTGTTGAATTTTGAACCCGCCGTGCCAGCGAATCATGAAGGAATGGCAATCCGGATCGAGTGTTGGCTCAATGGCGGGATGCGGCCTTCTCGCCGCGCAACGACGCGGCCCGAAAGCTTACCATCAATTCATTGTTTACCTAAGAATCCCCTCTGGGCCACAGGTTCAATTAAATGGGACAGTTGAATTTTTCTTGTTTGGCAAATAGAATCGCTGCCAGGCGGTGTAGCATGAGGCGGAATTGGCGTTGTCTGGTTGTTCTGGTGGCGGCGGTTTTTCCATTGTTCAGCGCCGGTGCTTCATTCCGCCAGGAGCAGGAGCGCTATCCGCGGGTGCGGGCGGCGCGCATCCAGGCCCAGCCGCGGCTCGAGGCCGACTTCAAAGGGGCCGGGCTGAGCTACCCGGCGGAGGAGATCCTCCTGCGCGTCTTCAAGCTGGAGAACGAGATGGAGCTCTGGGCGCGCAACGACCGCGACGGCCCCTTCGTTTTGGTCAAGGCCTATCCCGTCTGCGCATCCTCGGGCACGGTCGGGCCCAAGCGCCGCGAGGGCGACCTGCAGGTTCCCGAGGGGTTCTACCATATCAGCGGCTTCAACCCCTGGAGCCGCTTCCATCTTTCGCTGCGCGTCGACTATCCCAACGCCGCCGACCGCATCCTGGGCGCGGGCGGGCGCCTGGGCGGAGACATCTTCATCCACGGTTCCTGCGTGACCATCGGCTGCGTGCCGATCCGCGACGGTCCGATCGCGGAGGTCTATGTGGCGGCCGTCGACGCCCGCGCCGCCGGCCAGGAGCGCATCCCGGTGCACATTTTCCCCTGCCGCCTCGACGGCGACTTACTGAGGCTGGAGCGCCAGGCCTGGCGCCGGCCCGGGCTGATGGCCTTCTGGCTCAACCTCAAGGAGGGATTCGACCTCTTCCAGAAGACGCGGCGATTGAGCCGGGTTGCGGTGGACCGGAGCGGCAGGTATTTGTTCCGCTGAATGAACGGGTCCTAAACCACGCTCTCAGCGGCGGCCACGATGGCCGCGGCGTCGATACCCATGAGCGCCAGCAGCTCGGCGCTCTTCCCGGACCTGGGGATGCCGCGGACGCAGAGGGAGGTCACCCGGCCGACGACCCGGGAAACCAGGGCGGCGATCGCGCCGGCATAGTGGTCCTCAACGACCACGACCCTGCCGCCGCACTCCTCCGCCTGCCGCGCCAGCTCGGCAGCGGGCAGCGGCTGCAGCGAGTACAGGTCGACGATCCGCGCCGGGATGCCTCGGTCCTTGAGAATCCCGTGCGCCCGCAGCGCCGCGCCAGCTCGGCAGCGGGCAGCGGCTGCAGCGAGTACAGGTCGACGATCCGCGCCGGGATGCCTCGGTCCTTGAGAATCCCGTGCGCCCGCAGCGCCTCGTGCAGGGTGATGCCGGCGGCGACGATCAGGACGCGGTCCCGTTCCGACCGCCGCAGCACCTTGAGGCCGCCGGCGGAAAACTCCTCGTCGTTCCCGTAGAGTACCGGCGTCTTGTCGCGCGTCGTGCGCAGGTAGGAGATGCCGACGTGCCGAGCCGTCTCCCTGACCAGCCTGTCGCAGGATACGGCGTCGCCGGGATACAGCACGAGCGCCTCGGGCATGGCCAGGAACATGGAGAGGTCCTCCAGCCCCATC
>JALOLC010000130.1 GCA_025456175.1 Acidobacteriota bacterium
GCCGACAGTTTCTGCACCAGCTGCGGGTCGACCTTGTAGTCGCGCTCCCGGGCCAGGTGCAGGGCCCACAGCACGTAGGCGGTCAGGTAATCTGAGGAGTACTGGCCGCCGCGGTAGTAGGACAGGGCTCCGTCGCTGTTCATGAACTCGGGGATGATCTTCAGGAAACTGTTCACGGCTTCGCGGACCTGTGCCGGGTCGAGACCCAATTCCAACCGCTCGGCCAGCTGCGGGCTGAGCGCCAGGAACGGCATGACTTTGGAGGTCCGCTGTTCCAGGCATTCGAAGGGATAGAACACCAGCTTTTTGGCGATGTTCACCGCTGGCCGCAGCAGCGATGGCGCCACCTTGATCGCGATGGCTTGTTCCTCTACTTCGGATTGCGGCGTGATCGCTTTTTTCAACTGTTTGCCGCTGGCGAAGTCGAGCAGGGTCTCGCTGACCAGCCGGTCGCTTACGAAAAGCCTCTTCTCCAGCCCGTCCTTGTCGGCGGCGCTGAGGGCAAAAAATTCAACCTTGGCCTCGCCGATGCGGTCGGCTGTGAAGAGGAAGCGGAAGAGACCGTTCCCCCGCGGATCGAGGATGCCCTCGGTTTTTTCTGCGCCGCGGATGGCTATTCCCGCCGGCTTGGCCAGAAGAGTGAAGGGAAGCTTCTGCGCCGTGCGGTTGCTGAGCTGGGCGCCGGCCTGGAACTCGTCCCCTTGGCGGGCGAACTCGGGCATCGCTTCCGCGATCAGCAGGTCCTTGCTGACCACGAGCTTCTTCTCCGCCTTGCCGAAGCGGTCCTCGCCGTAGGCCACGGCCATGATGCGGTACGTGGACAACTGGTCGGAGCTCTTGAAATCGACAACGGCATTCCCCGCCTCGTCGGTCTCTATGACTTTGAAGAACAGCACTTCCTTGAAATCGCTGCGCACGCGGATACCGGAAATATCGGCTCCAGCGACAGCTCCGTCACTGACGCCATCTTCGGCTTCGCCCTCGCCCTTTCTGCGGGCCATGCTTTTCATTTCTTGGGCCATGGCCGCGGGCGCGGCGGGCAAGACCCCTCCCAGCACTCCGCCTTCAGGGCCGAATTCATCTTTCGCGTCCCAGTATTTATCGGCCGCTACCGGAATCAGCACCAGGTCGCACGGGGCATGGCTGCCGCCATTGAAGTAGACCTCTGATACCAGGAAGGGGTGGCAGCCGCTGGCTTCGGCTTTGATGGCGTAGCGTCCGCTGGGCAGGCCGATGAATGAATAGTATCCCTGGGCGCTGGTGGTCGTTGTTTTCAGTTTCCGGAACTTCTCGTCCTCGAGGGTCACGGTCGCGCCGGCGATCGGGATGGCATCGGGCCTGGATATGCAGCCGAAAATGGCCGCTGCCGGCAGGTCGATGTCCATGAAGGGGCGTTCGAAAGCCCAACGGCTGAAATTCTTCGAGTAGTAGGTTCTGATCGCGCTCCTTCCCAGGGGGTTGACGTGGTAGAATCTTTGCAGCGGGTCGGGAGTGCGGTAGCCTTGCAGCGAGAGGTTGCCCTCGTCGACGGCATAGATGAAAAGCCTGGTCCGCACCCCCTTTTGCTGCTGATCGCGGACGCGGATCTTCACTGTCGCCTTGGCCGCCGGCTTGATCTCCTCCGGTCCCTGCATGGCGATGCGCAGGGTCTTTCCTTCATCCACGACCTGAAAATCTCTTTTCGTTTCCTCGGAAACATTTTCCTCGTACATGGCGATGATGCTGATGCGGAAAGCCGGGAAGTACTCTTTCCTGACCTCGATCTCCAGCGGGGTCATTTTCTGCAGGTCGATGGTCCATGAGTCCAGGACCTTCCCCCTCTCGACGGTGACCAGCGCCTGCCCCGGCCGCGGCGAGCGGATGAAGCACTTCAGCTTCTCGCCGATGCGCAGCGTCTCCTGTTCCGACTCGATCCCGAGGTTGTCGTCCCGGTCGGAATATCCGCTGTCCCAGGCAAAGAAGCCGGCCGACGTCGAAAGCACCCTGCCTTTGGCATCGGGGGTGTCGCAGCGCAGGACATAACGGCCTGCGGCCGGGACCCGGAAGGAGTGGATCTTGGTCTTTTCTATGTAGACGTCGTCGGGCCCGGCCACTTTCTTCAATTGGCGCCGATGAGTATCGTATGTTTCCCGGTAGAGAGTGACGCGGACTTCGCCGGCAGCGGGCTTGCCCTGGAAATCGACCAGGGCCAGCTCGGCGCCGACCTGTTCCTTCAGGTTCTGGTAGTAGCCGACATGGATCCCGGTCAATCGGCTGCCTGGAAAATAGACGGAACCGGCCCGGGCGGTGAACTCCTTGCCTTCAGCCGATCTCCCGGTTGTGGTGAAATGGAGATCGGCCAGGAAGTTTGTCTTGCGGAATACGGCCATGGGAATGCCCAGGGTGAATTTGCCGCCGGCATCCAGCTTGTCTCCTCCCTGCTGCGGCGGGTCGCGCTGTTCCAGGTCGTTGTCGAGGCCAAAATGATATCTTTCCAGACCGGCGAAGGCGGGCACTCGGCCGGCTGCCTGATTCAGCGCCAGCGAATAGGTGAAGGCGTCCCCGGCCATGGGATTGCCGGCCAGGTAGGCTCCGCTGAGCAGGGGTCGGAAGGTGTCCTCCGGCAGGTAGCGCTCGGCCAGAGCGGAGATCCTCATTTCCAGCGTGTTCGGCTGGTAGTAATCGATGGTGACGGAGTGGTTCGCCTGCCATTGCTGCCCGTTCTGGACCGCGACCTGGAACTGGTAGCGCCCTTTCTTGCCGCCGGCGTCCGATTTGTATTCATAATGGAAACCGCCAAGGGGATCGAGCCGCAATGTGTCGCTTTTAACTTTCTGCCAGTCGGGACCAATGATCTCCAGGGTGGCCGATGTCGTTTTGGACGAGGTGATTTTTCCCGAGACATATTCCTTGACGATGCCGGCGAGATGGACCGTGTCGCCAGGCTTGTAAAAATCGCGCTCGCTGAACGCGGTGATGCGCACCTCGCGGGCCGACATGGGCTCATGATCGATCCGGACCAGGGCCATGTCGCTGTCAGCGGGATTCTTGGCCATGACCAGGCAAGGTTGACCCAAGGGCTTGTCGCTGAGCAGCGTTCCGTCGGCTGCCGTTTTCCCTATGGGCAGCAGTTCCTTGGCGTGTTCCTTCACAAAGAAGGGTTTCTCTCCCAGGCTTTTTCCCGTGCGGTTGTCATACAGCCAGTAGAGGGTCTGTTCCGGGGAAGTCTTGACCACCATGTCCATGTTGCGGCGGTGAAAGACCTGCAGGTCCTGGGGCATCTGGGCGGGCAGGCGCATCAGGGCGATGTCCCGGCAGGTGTTGTACGGCTCGTAACGCTGAACCAGGAAGCCGAAAAAGCCCAGGCGCGAACCCAGTTCATCGGTGCGCAAAGCCTGCGTGTTCGTTTTTTCCGGAAGATCGGCGAGTTGTTGCAGGATCTCCTTCTCGATGAAGTCACTTTTGAAGTTTTTTTCCTGCAGGATGCCGTAATCACGCTGCAGCAGCCGGGCATAGAAATCGGGCTTGAACTTGATCAGGCGCAGGTCGGCCCGTTTGATGCTGGCGGCGCTCAGCGCGATCTTTTTCTCCTGCAGGGAAAAATGGAGGCGCGGCGAGCGGCTGGAGCAGACCTTGATATCGAGAGCCAGGGCCTCTGGCAGTTGCTCCTTGTAGATGTTGGTCAGGCTGCGGTCGACCTGGATGAGCAGCGCGTCGCCCGATGCCAATTCGTCACTGATGTTCACGAACAGCGCTTCATTCCCGTAGTGGCGGCGTTCGAGCTCGAATTTCAGGGGTGTCTTTTCCAAGCCCGAGACCTTGAACACCCGGATGAGGCTGGGGGGAAACTCGGCCAGGGAGTTGGAAAACGGCAGCCAGCAATAAGGCGCATCGGGGAAAAGGACCAGCGGCTTCCTGCCGGTGTATTGGAACAACGGCACCGTGTCGAAATTGAAAGAGAAGGCCTTGGCCGTACCGCTATTCCCTTCGCTGCCGCAAAAGCCTTTTTGGACGAGGAACTGATAGGACAGGCCCCGCTTCAGCTCTTTTGGGAAACGGATCTCGAGCTGGTCGCTGGCTTTTTGAGCGACCTGGATCGCCGCCGTCTCGCCTCGCTTCGTCTCTTTGAGCACGAAAAAGCTTTTGGCGTCTGCCGCGGAGACCGGTTGGTCGAAGCGCAGGGTGATGGAGTCTCTAACCCAGATTGTGTAATCGAGTTTTTCTCCGGGCGTCAGCTGCGAAAAATAGTCCCTGGCCCCGACCTTGATCTCGACGGGATAGGCCTGGGGGGTGCTCCATTGCCAGCGGATCTCCTTTGCCAGCACCTGGCCCGAAAGCGACTTCGTCCCGGCCTTGATGACCGCCGTGTAGGTGGTCGAATAGCGGAAGCGGGGATCGGGTTTGAAGGCCAGGGTGCGGTTGCCGCGCCAGAAGAATTCCCCCTTGACGGCCGGCGTGATCGTGATGACGGAAGCGCCATCGCGCCTGCCGCCCAAAGGGAGCATGTCGTCGGAAAAGGTGACGGACAGCTCCTTGTTTTCCAGGCCTTGCAGGATTCCGGACAGGTTGTACACCGCTCGCAGGTCGCCGCTCTGCGACCCCACGGCCAGGCCTGCCGCCAAAAACACGGGAATGATTGCCGCCACGATGGTCAGAAACAGCTTCATGTCCGCCTCCTGTCCCGGCCGGCGCCGGTTTTGATTATGCTTGAGGCGTTTCTTTTTTACAATCCCCGGGCAGGGCGCGGAACAGACGGCTCAGCCGATGTCCCCGTGCCTGTAGAACCGGGAAGCGAGGACTTTTTCGTGGAAATCGTTGCCGGTATAGTTGTAGCCGTTGTTGTACAGGATCAGTTGTTGTACAGGATCAGGGCCCTGATGATGTCGCCTTTCGTCTCCAGCAGGTAGCCTTTCAGGATGGTCAGCCCGAGTTCGATGTTGTAGTCCACCTGGAAAAGTCGCTTGCGATCGATGTTCAGCGCGTCCTTCCAGACCGGGTAATTGACCTGCATCAGGCCGCAAGCGCCCTTGTTGGAAACGGCGCGCCGGTCGAAGCGGCTCTCGACGAAAATGAGGGCCATGACCAGGTAGGGGTTGAAGCCGTGCTTGCGGCTGAGGGTGAACACTGAGTCGGCGATGCGGGCGAATTCCGGGGCATGCAGGCGGTAGACGTTCTCCTGGAAGCGGTAGAAATCGGACTTGGCGATGGCTTTCTGCAGCGAGGCGATGGTCTTGCGGCTTTCGGTCTGCCGGGCCGACAGCACGATGGCGCAGGCCAGGAAGAGCCCCGACAAGGCGATGAAAAGCAATAAAATTCCACGAACGTTTTTTGGGGGATTCATTGTTTTCCTTTGGACCGGAACAGCTGATCACTATCCTAGCAGAAAACAGGGCGATTGTCAAGCCAGGGAGGGATCAGTCCT
>JALOLC010000131.1 GCA_025456175.1 Acidobacteriota bacterium
TTTCATCGGATCGTGATCCTCCTGTTTTGGATTCTGCCAGCGGGGGGAACGAAGCCTTTCCGTCCCGTCGTGGGAATCAAGGAGCAAGGATACCGGATTTCGAGATAAAAAACAAGTCAGGAATGAAATCGGTTTATGGTGGACGGTTTACGGTCGGCGGGAAGAGAAGAGGGCCACCTTACACCTTAAACCCTGCACCTTTCACCGATTGCCTGTCTCCCTCTCGCCACTCGCCCCTGGCCTATCGCCTTGTGTCGCTTTCTTCCCCTCTGCTTTGCGCCGAGTTCTGTTCTTTCTCGTCACGCGTTACGCGTCACGCGTCACGAAGGATCTTTTCTTTTAATAATATGCTTAACGGTTTCTCCAGTCGGTGCGCCTTGAGCAGTTCGTCGTCTCCCAGGATCGCATCACGGGATCCGTCGGCGACGATGCGGCCCTTGTCCATGACCAGCACGCGGCCGCACAGCTCGTAGGCCAGGTCCATGTCGTGGGTGGCGATGACCTTGGTTTGCGGCAGGGAGCGCACCCGCTCGATGAACTCGCGGCGGCTGGCGGGATCGAGCCCGGCCGACGGCTCGTCAAAGGCCAGGAGCTCGGGCTCCATGACCAGCACGGCGGCCAGCGCCGCCTTCTTCTGTTCGCCCGGGCTCAAGTGCAGGGGCGAAGAGGCGGCGATCTCCCGCAGGCCGAAGCGTTCCATGATGGCCGCCGTCTGGCGCCGCGCCGTTTCCTCGGGCCAGCCGGCATTGAGCGGGCCGAAGGCGATGTCTTCCTCGATGCTGGGCAGGAACAGCTGCTGGCGCGGGTCCTGGAAGAGGAGGCCGACGCGGCGGCGGATCTCCCGCAGGTTGCCCCGGTTCATGTCCAGGCCCAGGATGCGGATTTCGCCACGGCCGCGCAGCACGCCGTTGAGCTGCAGCAGCAGCGTCGACTTGCCGGCGCCGTTGGGCCCGACCAGGGCGACGCACTCGCCGTAGGCGACGATCATGTCGATGGCGCTCAGGGCGGGCTTGGTGGAGTCGTAGCTGAAGCTCAGCTGGCGGATCTCGATGGCCGCGTTCTTCATCGCAGGGTCACGATGCAGGCGACGCCCAGGGCCATGAATGACAGGAAGACCGCGTCGCCCAAGGAAAATTTCAGGCGCCGCCAGCCGGGCAGGGAGCCGCTGAAGCCCCTGGCGACCATGGCGTCGTGAACGTGAACGCCGCTGTCCAGCAGCCTTTCAAAGAACAGGGGCAGCGCCCGGCCCAGCAGCCGGACCCGGCGCAGCCGCGGCAGGGAGGCGGCATTGCGCCCCGTCCAGGCGCGGCGCATGGCCTCCAGCTCCAGCCGCCACTGGCCGGCGAAGCGCAGGCCCACGGCCAGGACGACGACGGCGGCGCCGGGCAGCCCGGCCTGGCGCAGGGCCTGCAGCAGGCGGCCGGGCTTCTCGTTCAAGGCGAACAGGGCCAGCGCCAGCAGAGAGAGCGCCGCCTTGGCCGCGATCCACAGGCCGACCTGCCGGGGGGACGCCCCGCTGGCGCCGCCCGCGAAAAGGGCGCTGAGGGCCAGGAAGGCCAGCAGCGGCAGCGAGATCGCCAGCAGCCGCAGCCAGAAGCGCCAGGAGCGGCCGGCCAGGGGCAGCAGGGACAGGAGCAGGACGGCGAGCGCGGTTAGGCGGACGCGGAGAGGCTGCGGCGAGGGGATGAACAGCAGGAGCTGAATTGCCAGGAAGGCGACCAGCTTGGCGCGCGGGTCAAGGCTGGCGATCAGGTTGCTGCGCACGGCTCACGCCCGCGCCCAGGCGATGTACTGGTCGGGTTCATCGAGAATCTCGACATCCGAAAAACCGGCATCGGCCAGCAGACCGGCCAGGGCCGCTCTTTCAGGAAGCAGGTCGCTCTGGATCACGTCGCCGCCCTGGTTGTGCAGTCGGTCCAGCGCTTCGCGCCCCATCTGGTGGGCGATGACCAGCAGGCCTCCCGGCCTCAGCACGCGCCGGAATTCCCTCAGGGCCACCTCCTTGTCGTCGATGTGAGGGAGGAGGGCCAGGGCGATGACCTTGTCGAATCCGTTGTCGGGCAGGCGCAGGCGATGGACGTCGCCGAGCACGAAGAAGACGTTGTCCGCATGGGGCTTGCCGCGTCCGATCGCCAGCATGCCGGGGGCGAAGTCCAGTTCGACCAGGCGGCCGTTTGCGCCGATCGCCTCGCAGATTACGGGGACCAGGCGGCCGCAGCCGCAGCCCGCGTCCAGGACGCGCTCGCCCGGCTGCAGCCGGAAATGGCGGGAAAAATGGCGCAGGCGCTCCAGTTCCCCGGGCTCCTGGTGGCGGTCTTCCCAGGACGCGGAGAGATGGGAGAAAAAATCACGCTTGGTCATGGCGCCTCGCGATCCGCTCTTTCCTGGCCTGGAGCTGGGGGATGAGCCAGGGCAGGACGGCCAGCATCAGGGCCAGTCCCGGCAGCCCATGCAGGAGCGAGGCCCAGCCCAGCAGGACCGGCGGCAGCTCCATGACCACGGCCATGCCCCGGACCATCATCAGCAGCAGCACCCGGTCCAGTAGCAGCACGACGAGCAGCACCAGCCAGTCGGGCGCTCGCAGCAGGCGCTGCAGCGGACGGGGCAGTCCTGTGAAGAGCAGCCCCTCGGCCATCATGATGAAGGCGATGGGCGGGTAGAAGGGGGGCATGCCGGTGAGCAGCGCCGAAACCAGCGGCGCCGCGACGCCGGTGATCATGGCCAGCGGGGTGGCGACGAGAAACCCGGCCAGGGCCAGGGGATAGAACATGGGCATGAAGGCGCTGCTCAGCCCCAGCAGGTGGAAGAGGACGGGCAGAACCAGGGCGGCCGCCAGCAGCAGGCCGGCCAGCACGTAGTCGAAGCTGGGATGCTTCATTGCCGCCAGCGCAGCCCGAGCGAAACACTGCGGCCGGGCATGACGAAGGTGCCGGCGGAGATGCCTGAAAACTCGCCGTAGATGACATACTCTTCGTCGAAGATATTGTTGACGTCCACGATCAGCTCCAGGTTACGGATGAATTTGCCTGCCAGGCGGGTGTTTAAAACGAAGTAGGCGGGAATGGGCTTCTGGGAGTTTTCCCCGGCGAAATAGGTGTTGACCTGCTGCCCCTGCAGCTGGACGTCGAAGCGCCGCGTGCGCAGGCGAAGCGTTCCGTCCCACTTGTGCCCGGGCCGGCCGGTGGTGCGTTGGCCGGGATGCAGGTACGAATGGCTGAGCTCTATTTCCAGGGGATTGACCGGGTTGGCGCGCAGGCCGACCTCGACGCCGCTGAACTCGAAGCTGCCGCTGTTGAGGAAAATGTAGGGATTGCCGCCGCCGGGGTTGGGGCGCGTCTCGATGAGGTTGCTGCCGCGCATCGTGAAAGCGCTTGCCTGCAGCTGCCAGCGGGGCGCGAGGCGCCAATCGACGCCGATCTCGTAGTTCCAGGTGCGCTCGGGCTCCAGGTCGGGATTGGCCGGCGGGAACATGTACAGCTCGTTGAGCTGGGGGGAGCGGAAGCCCTTGCTGGCCTGCAGGCGGGTCGAGAGGGTTGGCGTCGCGTGCCAGACCAGGCCGGCCTGGGGACAGAGCTCCGCTCCGTACAGGGAGTCGAACTGCAGGCGGAGGCCGGCGCTGACGACCACGGCGGGCGCAGGCAGCCAGTCGTCGTGGATGAAAAGCGAGCCCTCGCTTTTGCGCCATTCCCCCTTTGGATAGTTGTTGCTCTGGCCGCCGAAGGTGCGATAGTCTCCGCCGGCCAGGACGACATGGTTCTTGAGCCGCCGCGTGGTCCAGCGCGCCAGGGCGCCGTTGGTGAAGTCGGTCGAGTCCCAGCCGTCGGAGAATCCGTGCTTGCCGAAGTTGCGGTAAAGGCGCAGGCTCCACTCATCCTTCTCCCGGGTGGCGGCCAGGGAGAGGTCCACGGCGCCGCGGCGGTAGTCGTTCCAGGAGCCGGCCAGCGGCCGCTCCACCGTGCCGGGCTCGTGCTTGAGGCCGCTGAAATACTTCCCCTCCAGGGCGAGCTCCAGACGCGGCGCCAGCTCCCAGTCGCAGCGGGCGGTCAGGGCGTCGCCCCGGTAGCCGGAGTTCTCCACGTGGCCGTCGCTCTGACGCCGGTCGTAGGTGACCAGGTAGCGCCAGCGGCCGCTCTTGCCGCCCTGCTGCAGGTTCAGCTGGCTGGTATTGAAACTGCCGTAGTGGAGCTGAATCTGGCTTTCGGACTTGTTCTCGGGCCGGCGGGTGATGATGTTCACCGCCCCGCCCATGGCCTCGCCGCCGTAGAGCACCGAGGCCGGCCCCTTGATCACCTCGATGCGCTCGACGTTGTCCAGGGGGAAGGCGTGGGTGACGGCGCAGCCGAACAGGCCCATCTTCTCCGGGCGGCCGTTGACCAGCACGGCGATGCGCCGGCCGTTCTGCCCCAGGCCGCGGATGTCGATGTCGGCGCGGCCGAAATCGCCGCTGCGCTGCACGAACAGCCCCGGCTGGCCGCCCAGCGCCGCCAGGGCGTTGGCGGCGGTCGTGAAGTCCAGTTCCGGCCTGGTCAGCACCAGCAGCGAGTCGCTGCAGTTCTTCAGTTCCTTGGGCGACATCTTGGCCGTCACCACCACCCGTTCCTGGAACAGGGGTTT
>JALOLC010000132.1 GCA_025456175.1 Acidobacteriota bacterium
GTCTCGGGCCGGGCCCCCAGGCGGATGCCCAGGCGGGAAATCTCCACGTTGGCCCGCGTGACCAGCGATGCCGTGGTATTGTAGCCGTAGCCCAGGCCGTGGATCATGCCCGCGGCGATGGCCATCACGTTCTTCAGCGCCCCGGCTACCTCCAGGCCGCGCAGGTCGCCGCAGCGGTAGATGCGCAGGGTCGCCGATGAAAAATCGCGCTGCAATCGCTCGAGCAGCCCGGCGTCCTCGGCGGCGGCGGCCACGGCCGTGGGGTGCCGGGAAGCCAGCTCGCGGGCGAAGGAGGGCCCGGAGAGCGTGACCCACTGCCGCGAAACCTCGGGGCCGAACACCTCGGCGGCCACTTGCGAGAGGGTCTTGAGCGAATCGGACTCGAAGCCCTTGGAGAGGTTGACCAGGGCGTGGCGGCCGTGCAGCGCGCCGACCAGGCGCTGCAGCAGCGGGCGCATGAACTTCGACGGCACGGCCAGGACCAGGACATCGGCGGCGGCGGCGGCTTCTTCGAGGCCGGCGCACGCCTCCAGGTTTTCCGCCAGCGGCACCCCGGGCAGGAACACGGGATTCTCGCGGCGGGAGCGGATGGCGGCGAGGACATCCGCTTCCCTGACCCACAGCCGGACCCGCATTCCCTGCCGGGCCAGGTAGTCGGCGAAGGCCGTGCCCCACGAGCCGCCGCCGATGACCAGGATGCTAGCCATTCTTCCGCAAAGCGAACCGGTTCTCGGTTCCAGCCAGCAGGCGCCCGATATTGCCTCGGTGGCGGAACACGATCAGCAGCAGCATCAGGAAGACCACCATGGCCGCCTCCACCACCTGGGTGAAGAGGATTGAGAAAAAAAGCGCCGTCGTGCCCAGCAGCGAGCCCAAAGAGACAAAGCGCGTCCGCCACAAGCTGATGGAAAAAACGGCCAGAAAGACAAGCAGGGCTGGATAGTAGAAGACCAGGAAGACGCCGACCAGCGAGCCCACGCCCTTGCCGCCGCGGAACTTCAGGAAGACCGGGAAGACATGCCCGAGCAGCACGGCCAGGCCGCCCAGCAGGATGACCCCGGGCTGGTCGAAGTGGATGCGGCCATAGATGATCGGCAGCGCCCCCTTCAGGATGTCCAGGACCAGGGTCGCCAGCCCGGCCAGCTTGCCCTTGCTGCGCAGGACGTTGGTCGCCCCGATGTTGCCGCTGCCCGTGGTGCGGATGTCCTTGCCTTCGCTGAAATAGAAGATCAGGTAGCCGAACGGGACGGAGCCCAGCAGGTAAGAGCACAAAATGAAAAGTATCTCATGACTGGACAAGGGGGATCTCCTTCAGAATGGTGTGGAATGGGCCAGCCGGTGCAAGCCGGCTGGAGAACAGCTGAAAGGCAGAAATCGTGCCCGCGCCCAAAAAAACATCACTTTTTTCGGCCAGCAGGGCGAAGAACGACTTGAAATTGAAGCGGGCCTTGTTGCGGCCCAGGGTGACATGGGGCTGGAAAGGCCGCGGGTCGCGGGGGATGCCCAGCGGCGCCAGGGCGTCCTCCACCGCGGTGAAAAGGGCGCGCAAGCTGGGATTCTCCTCCACGCCGGCCCAGAAAACATGGAGATCGTCGCCGGCCGGAAACTTGCCAAAGCCCCTCAGCCGAAGGGAAAAGGGGGCAAGCGCGGGCATCGCCTGCAACGCCGCGCCGATGGGCGCGGCCAGGGATTCGTCGACTTCGCCGATGAATTTCAGGGTCAGGTGGATATTGCGCTCAGCGATCCAGCGGATGGGCGTGCCGGCCCCCTGGAACGGCTGCAGTTCCCTGAGGATGTTCTTAATGGCAGCATCCCCCAGGGCAATGGCGGTAAAGAGTCTCATCGCTCGCATTATAGTTGAACAGGCGATCCGAGTAAATACCGGTGACATTGAACCGCAGCGTTCCCACAGCAGGCGGCGGACCCCAAGGAACGATCTTGTTGACTCCCGGGCGAGTCTATTATAAGATAAGGATGACCCATGAGAATCTTCTCAATCGTCGGTTGGTCAGGCAACGGCAAAACCATGCTCATCACCCGCCTGATCCAAGATTTCAAGGCCAAGGGCCGGCGGGTGATCGCGGTCAAGAGCACCCGTGGCGCCTACGATTTGCAGCCCGCAGGCAAGGACACGGCGCGCTTCCTCCAGGCCGGAGCGGAGGAAGCGTACCTGCTGACGGACAAGGAAATGCTGCGCATGACGACACTCGCCTCGCCCGACGCCCTGCTGGCTGAGCTGGAAGCGCGCCTGGCGCCCGATGACATCGTCCTGCTCGAAGGGCTGACGCGCCCTGGCATACCGGTCATCGAGGTCGAGGACCCGGAGAAAAAAAAACCCCTGAAGACCCGGCCGGAAGCGCTGGCCGCCGTGGTCGGATCCGGCAAAAGCGGGATGGACGGCAAGGCGGTTTTTCATACCGGCGACATTGCCGCCATCGGCCGTTTTATGGAGGAAACCCATGGCTGACAAGATCACGATCAAGGTGAACGGCAGGACCATCGCGTTGAATCCGTTCGTGAGGAGAATCATCAGCAGCGTCGTCATGGCTGCGGTCGGCTCGTTGGACAAGATCCCCCAGCCCTGGGAAAAGATCGAGATCACCCTCACGGCCGAGAAAAAATAGGGAGGCCAGAAACCGCCATGAAATACCTGAGAACCTTCGCCGAAAAGTGCAATGGCTGCAACGTCTGCATGAGCGTCTGTTCGAAGCTCTACTTCAAGGAGGACAATCCCGAAAAATCGGCGATCCGCGTTTCCCCGGGACCGGACGGATCGCACATCCTGAGCGTCTGTGATCAATGCCGTCGCTGCGTCGAGGAATGCCCCACCCTGGCCATCACCATCAGCAAGCAGGGGGTGGTGATGATCAACAAAACGCTGTGCATCAACTGCCTGGCCTGCGTCGGCGCCTGCCCCAGCGCGACGATGATGACCTTCCGCGGCGGCCTGGTGCCCTTCAAGTGCATCGCCTGCGACGCCTGCGCCAAGGAGTGCCCCACCGGAGCCCTCCAGATCGAAATCAAGGAGAATTGAGACATGGAAGCCAACGAAGTCAAGCCCGATATCGCGACGATGCGGGCCGCCCACAAGGTCCTCAAGGAATTCACCTACGAACTGAAGCCGGTGGTCAAGGGCTACAACGACCGCACGCTGTACATCAACCTCGCCACCCTGGAGATCAAGATCAAGCCGGTGCCGGCTGAAATGAAGAAAAAGTTCATCGGCGGCAAGGGCTTCGATCTCAAGCTGCTGTGGGACGCCGTCAGCGGCGACACGCGCTGGGACAGCCCCGAGAACGAGATCTGCATCGCCACCGGCCCGATCGCCGGCAATACCAACTACCCGGGCTCGGGGAAATCGCTGGTCACCACCATCTCGCCCCAGACCGGCATCCCCATTGACAGCAACGTCGGCGGCCACTTCGGCCCCTATTTGAAGTTCTCCGGCTTTGATGCCATGGAGATCCAGGGCAAGTCGGACCGCGACGTGATCATCCATATCGACGGCAACCAGGGCAAGATCCAGATCCTCGCGGCGCCGCTGGAAGCGGTCGACTCGCACGTGCTGGCCGAGCAGCTGCACGAGATGTACGCCGCCAACGAAAAGGAAAAGCAGCATGTCTCCGTGGTCTCGGCGGGCCGCGGCTCCGAGCACGCCTGGATCGGCTGCCTCAATTTCTCCTACTGGGACAAGCGCCGCAAGCTGCCGCGCCTGAAACAGGCGGGGCGCGGCGGCATTGGGACCGTCTTCCGCAACAAGAAGATCAAGGCGCTGGTGGTCAAGTACTCGGGCCTCAGCGGCAAGTCCAACAATCCCAATGACATGGAAACGCTGCAGAAGACCGGCCTGAAGCTGCACAAGGAGATCATCTCGCTCGACGACAAGCAGTGCCACATGCGCACCATCGGCACCGCCCACCTCGTCGAGATCATGAACGACTACGACCTGCTGCCCACCAAGAACTTCCGCTTCGGCAGCCACCCGGAAGCGAAGAACCTTGCCTCCTGGGTCTGGAAAGATCTCTTCACCCAGAACGTCCCCGACGGCTGCTGGTTCGGCTGCACCATGTCCTGCGCCCACGGCGTGGACAACTTCGAACTGCGCACCGGCCCCTACAAGGGCCACAAGGTGCTGGTCGACGGCCCCGAGTACGAGACGGTCGGCGGCTGCGGCTCCAACCCGGCCATCTTCGATCCCGCCGCCGTGCTGGAGATCAACTTCTACTGCGACACCTACGGCCTCGACACGATCTCCTTCGGCACCCTGACCGGCTTCATCATGGACTGCTACGAGAACGGCATCCTCAACCAGGAACGCTGCGGCGGCCTGGAGATGACCTGGGGCAACTGGGAAGCGACCCTGGAGATGATGCACCAGATAGCGCGCGGCGAGAAGTTCGGCCGGATCGCCGGCAAGGGCATCAAGTACATGCAGGAGTACTTCGTCAAGGAGTACGGCGCCGACGCCCGGTTCCTCAAGGACATCGGCATGCACGGCAAGGGGCTGGAGCAGTCGGAGTACCAGTCCAAGGAGTCTCTGGCCCAGCAGGGC
>JALOLC010000133.1 GCA_025456175.1 Acidobacteriota bacterium
TGGTGCGCGCCGAGCTGGCCGCCGCCTGGCCGTTCCCGGACGAGAGAGCACTGGACGCGTTCATCAAGTTGAAGGGGAGGCAGGCCCGGGTGCGCCTCACCGTCATCGATCCCCGCGGCCGCGTCCTGGCCGACTCGCAGAAGGACCCCGCCGCCATGCAGAACCACGCCGACCGCCCCGAAATCGCCGCCGCCCTATCCGGTCGCTCCCGTTCCGAGACCCATTTCAGCTTCACCCTGCGCGAGCGGATGCTCTACCATGCCCAGCCGCTGAATGCCGGCGGCAACACGGTCGCCGCCCTGCGCCTGAGCCAGTTCGTCCGCGAGATCGACCGCATGTTCGCCTTCTGGCGCGACCGCGTCACCGCACTGCTGCTGGCCCTCCTTGGCATATCGCTCCTCTTTTCCTTCCTCCTGTCGCGGAACCTGACCCGGCCCATCCGCCAACTGGCCCGGGCGGCGCGCGATTTCGGCGCCGGGAAATGGCAGGCTCATGTCCCGGAGCGTCGAGCGGATGAACTGGGGCAGCTGGCAGCCGAGTTCAACGCCATGGCCGACCGCCAGCGCGCCACGCTGGATGAGCTGGAACGCAGCCAGCATGAGCTGGAAGCCATCCTGGCGTCGGTCGCCGACGGCCTGCTGGTCATCGACGCCCAGGAGCGCATCGTTCGCGCCGGTCCGCGCTTCTGCCAGCTGGTGGGCGAGGCCCATCCCGAAAACCGGCCCTACTGGGAAATCCTGCGCAGCCGGGAATTCGCCGAACTGGTCCTCCAGGCGGCGGTGAAGAGCGTGCGCAGCGAGATCGAGATCAGTGGCCGCACCTACCTGGCGTCGCTCGCGCCGCTGCCCGATTCCGGTGGCACGGTGGTCAGTTTTCACGACCTCTCCGAATCCAAGCACCTGGAGAGGCAGAAAAAGGACTTCGTGGCCAACGTGTCGCACGAGCTGCGCACGCCGCTGACCGCCATCAAGGGCTATGCCGAGACATTGGCCGAGGGGGCCACGGGCGACCTGCGAAAATACCTGGACGTGATCCTGCGCCACGCCGACCGCCTGATCGATCTGACCAAGGATCTGCTTTCCCTGTCGGAGCTGGAGGCGAGGAACGGCGCCCTGCTCCGGGAGGCCATTGACTGGCCCGAGTTGCTTGCCGGCATCCGGGTCCTTTTCGAGAAAAAGCTCCTTGAAAAAACGCTGAAATTGAGCATCGAGATCGAGGAAGGTCTGGAGCGGACCGCATTCATGGGCGATCGTTTTCGCCTGGAGCAGATGCTCATCAATCTGTTGGACAATGCGCTAAAGTATACGGACAGCGGGGGCATCACCATCCGCGTGGCGGTCGCTGCCAACCGCCTGATCATCGCCTGCGAGGACAGCGGCGCCGGCATCGCCTCCGAGCACCTGCCGCGCATCTTCGAGAGGTTTTACGTGATCGACAAGGCCCGCTCGCGCCAGAGCGGCGGCACCGGGCTGGGGCTGGCCATCGTCAAGCACATCGTCAACCTGCATGGCGGCGAGATCACGGTCGAAAGCGTCCCAGGCCAGGGGAGCGTCTTCACTATTTCGCTTCCCATCGTTTAGGCGCAGGCGTCCCTCTCTATTTACTTGGTCTTGTTTCTGGTCCGGTCGATCCAAGCTCCAAAAAGGTGCAGGGCTTTCCCCTAAGAACGGGGACGTCATCCTGGAAATTCCCGGCCTGGACCGCGAAGCAAGCTTCAGGGAATGATCAGGTCCTGGCCGGGGGAAATCTTGTCGGGGTCCTTCAGCTTGTCCTTGTTGGCCTCGAAGATCTTCATGTACTCATTGGCCTTGCCATAGTATTTCTTGGCGATCTTGGACAGGGTGTCGCCAGAGACGACCTTGTGGATGCGCAGCGTGGGGGTGTTCTGCGGTTTGGGCGCCGGGGCGTCGCTCAGGAACGTGATTTGGGCCATCAGGTCATTGGCGAAGTTCTTGTCGATCTGTTTGATCTGGTCCCAGACCCTGTTCGCGTCATCCCTGGTCTTGGCCACGGCCCGCAGGACCATTTTGTCGCCCTGGACGTGCAGATTCTTCAACTGGACCTTCAGTGTGCTCATCAGGTCGAGCGCCGCCCGGTATTTTAGCTTCATCTGCTCCATCGTTACAGCCGCCATGCTCCCTCCTTGGGGTGATACGGGGAAAGTCCTTGCACTCCCCGGTCCTATGAATCAATTCTATAGTAACGCCCGATCATTGTCAATCGGGGCCGCGGCGGATTGAAAATGATGGGAAGGGGATCTATAATTTGTCGGGAACGCGCTTGGGGAGGTGAAGATGCGCTTGAATGCGCCGAGCCGGATTTCCTGGACCATCGCCCTGATCCTCGGGCTGCTGAGCCTGCTGTCTTATTTCGTGGCCATCCCTTTCGTCACCGTCAATCTCTTCTGGTTCATGGGGGCCGGCTGGCTGCTGCTGGTCCTGGCCACGTTCCTGAGGGGGCTTTGACCAATCAGCCGGACTGGCCGGTCTTCGCTGGTCCGCAAGCATGCCTGCCTGCGCTGCTAGGCCAAACGATACAATTTTGGCGAATGTGACTTTAGTAACATGGAAAAAATGAATTTGCATGCTACCTAATTTTTGTGACAAGAATGGTATGCGGAGGAGCGGCATGAAGAAAGTCGTCTTGCTGATCGTGATCCTGATGGTGATCGCCATTTTTTGGCTGGCGGCCGAGGAAAAAGCCCCGCCGGCCACCCGTAGAGTCAAGCCGGCGCTGCTGGTGATTGACATCCAGAACGCATTCCTGCCGCGAATGGATGAAAAGGACAAGAAGCTGGGCATGGAGATGATCAATTACTACATCGAGCTATTCCGCGCCAACGGCTTCCCTGTTATCCGCGTCTACCATACCCACCCGCAGATGGGGCCCAAGCCCGACAGCGATGAGTTCCAGTTTCCCAAGACCGTAGCTAGCCGCGACACCGATCCCATGGTGATCAAGAATCACCCCAGCGCCTTCAAAAAGACCGATCTGGACAAGATGTTGAAGGAAAAGGGCTGCAACACCCTGTTCCTGTGCGGCCTCAGCGCCGTAGGCTGCGTCCTGGCCACTTACCACGGCGCCATGGACCTCGACTACGACGTCTTCATGCTCAAGGACTCCCTGATCAGCCACGATGCCTCGCTGACCAAGGCGGTGCAGGAGATCTGCAAGACCATCGACTATTATGCCCTGAAGCTGGTGCTCGGAGGGGTGGGCAAGTAGGCTGCTGAGTAGCCGCGGCCTCTCTATTCTCCCGCAGCCTCTTTCTGTTCAGCGGCTATCTGCTTCCACAGCCCGGCGTTGCGGATGCCGAGCTTTTCGGGGTCGAAAGTCAGCGGCTTTCCGGACTTGCGCTGCGCTTCGTAGTCCTTCAACGTGGCCAGGCCGGCGCGCGACAGCAGCAGGATGGCGATGATGTTCAGCCAGGCCATTAGGCCCACGCCGATGTCGCCCAGGCCCCAGGCCAGGCTGGAGGTGCGCACGGCGCCGTAGAAGGCCATGGCCAGGAGGAACACCCGGCTGCTGGCGATCATCAGGCCGCTATTCTTCTTGAAAAGGTAGGCGACGTTGGACTCGGTGTAGAAGGCGTAGGCCATCAGGGTGGTGAAGGCGAAGAAGAAGAGGGCGACGGCCACGAACTCCGCTCCGAAGCCCTTGAAGATGGTGTCGATGGCGCTCTGCGTCCAGGCGGGCCCAGCCTCCACGCCGGGCAGGTGCCGGGCCAGGAAGCCGCCCTGGCCGTCGCCGGTGTTGTACATGCCGGTGATCAGGATCATGAAGCCGGTGGCCGAGCAGACCAGCAGCGTGTCGACGTAGACCGAGAAGGCCTGCACCAGCCCCTGCTGGGCCGGATGGGCGACCTCGGCCGCCGCCGCGGCCTGCGGCCCGGTCCCCTGGCCGGCCTCGTTGGAGTAGATGCCGCGCTTGACCCCCCAGGCAACGGCCGAGCCGACGATGCCGCCGAACACGGCGTCCTTGCCCAATGCCGACGAGACGATCAGCGCGAACATGGCCGGAATGCGCTTGTAGTCGATGGCGATGATTACCAGCGCCATAAGGATGTAGCCGACGGCCATGAAGGGGACCAGCAGCTCGGCCGCCTTGCCGATGCGCTTGACGCCGCCGAAGATGATCAGGCCCAGCAGCGCGACGATGATGACGCCGGAGATGGCCGGCGTCAGCCCCGGCATGGCGCCCTGAAAGGCCGAGGCGATGCTGTTGGCCTGCACTCCGGGCAAGAGGATGCCGCAGGAGATCACCGTGACCACGGCGAAGATGGTCGAGTACCATTTCTGCCCCAGCCCCTTGTCAATGTAGTAGGAGGGGCCGCCGCGGTAGACGCCGCCGATCTTCTCCTTCCAGACCTGGCCCAGCGCCGCCTCGATGTAGGCCGAGCCGGCGCCGAGGAAGGCGATCATCCACATCCAGAACAGCGCCCCCGGTCCACCGGCGCCGATGGCCGTGGCCACGCCGGCGATGTTGCCGGTGCCCACGCGGCCGCCCAGGGCCATGGCGAATCCCTG
>JALOLC010000032.1 GCA_025456175.1 Acidobacteriota bacterium
GCGGTCATCAAGGTGGCCAGCGAGCCGCCCAGGACGGCCTTCAGCCCCAGCGCCGCGATGTCCTTCTTGCGGTGCGGCGCCATGGGGGCGATGCCGCCGATCTGGATGGCGATCGAGGAGAAGTTGGCGAAGCCGCACATGGCGTAGGTGGCCATGGTGATGCCCTTGGGGCTCATGGCCCCCTGCTTGATCAGCGCCACCAGGTCGACGTAGCCGACGAACTCGTTGAGCACGACCTTGGTGCCCATCAGGCTGCCGAAATGGAAGGCGTCGGCCACGGGCACGCCGATGCCGATGGCCAGGTAGCGCAGCACCACCCCGAAAACAAGCTGCAGGGAAAGGGGCATGCCGAAATGGGCCCGCAGATAGGCGTTGACGCCCAGCAGGTCGCCCAGGCCGAGGAACAGGTAGTTGATCAGGGCGATGCCGGCGATGAAGGCGATGAGCATGGCGCCGACGTTGAGCGGACGTTGTCGGCGTTCTTCTCCACCTTGAGGTTGACCTTGCCCTTGGTCACCGGCGTGCCGGTCTCGGGGAAGAGGATCTTGGCCATGACCAGGCCGGCCGGCGCGGCCATGACGCTCGCCGCCAGGAGCTGCACGGCGAAACGGAGCTGGGCTTCGGCCAGGGGGATTTTTTGCATGTCGGCCATGGCCTGGCCGAGCATCTGGATGTAGGCGGCCATCACGCCGCCGGCGATGGTGGCCATGCCGCCGACCATGATGGTCAGGATCTCGGAGTTGCGGTCTGGCCGACGAAGATGTTGGCCGTGTTGGAGAGCGACTCGGCGCCCGAAGTTCCCAGCAGCTTGGACATCAGCCAGGCCATGCCCTTGACGATGGCCTGCAGGATGCCCAGGTAATACAGTACCGAGGTCAGGGTGGCCACGAAAACGATCGTCGGCAGCACCTGGAAGGCGAAATAATTGCCCAGGCTGTCGGGGCCCGAATTGACGGCCAGGCGGCCGAAGACGAACTTGGAGCCCTCGGTGGTGAAGTTGAGCAGGCTGACGATGGCGCCCCCCAGCCAGGAGATGACCGCCTTGGGCCAGCCCAGCGGCGCGAACCAGGAGCGCAGCGTGTCGCTGTAGAGGATGAATACGGCGAAGACGACCTGGATGAGAACGCCCATGCCGACCAGGCGCCAGCTGACGCGCCGGCGGTTGTTGGAGAACAGCAGGGCGATGCCCAGGATCAGGAACAGGCCCAGGATGCCGCGCAGGAGCGAAATCAGGTTCATGATGCACCTATTGCTCGGTATAGATTTTGAAACATCATAGTAGTCAGGAAGGGCCGAAAAGTCAAGGAACTCGTGCCGATTGGACTACGTGATGCGTGAACGAACTTTCAGGGCTCCGTTATGCGTGATGAGAAAGAGAAAGACCTTATCTTTTTCTTTCACATAACGCATCACGCATTACGCATAACGTATTTATGAAAATTCCTTCTCGATCTTTTCGTAGTACTCGATGATGCGGTGCACGTACTCGCGCTTTTTCTGATAGCTGCCGGGGAAGAAGCTGCGCTTGAAGCCGTAGATGACGAAGTTCTTTAGTTCCTTGGGCGTGATGTGGAAGGCCGGCACGGCCTTGAGTATCTCGTTGCTCACCGTGGTCTGCGAGACGGTGCGGTTGTCGGTGCAGAAAGTGGCCGACAGCTTGGCCTTGCGCATGTGGCGGAACGAGTGCTGAGAGAGGTTGCGGATCGAGGGGATGGTCTGCAGGTTCGAGGTCAGGCAGACCTCGATGGTGATGCGCCGGTCGGCGATGAACTGCACCAGGTTGGCCACGTAGGCCTTCTTGTCCTTGATGTCCGGGCTCTTGATCATGTTGGCGTCGAAGAGGTAGACGGCGTGGCCCAGGCGGTCGGCGTGCAGGTCGGTGATGGCCTGGAAGATGCTCTCCGGGCCGTAGGCCTCGCCGGCGTGCACGGTCTTCTTGAGGAAGTTCTTGTGGGCCAGGGCGTAGGCCTGGGCGTGGTCGCCGGCCGGGTAGCCGGCCTCGGCGCCGGCCAGGTCGAAGCCGACGATGGGCAGACCGAGCCGGTCGCGCGCCTCCACCGCCGCGCGCACCAGCTCCTGCGAGGCGAGGGAGAAGACCCACTTGCGCTCGGAGTAGGCGTGGACGTCGAGCAGCTTGTCGAAGTAGGCCGAGAAGCCCCTGGCGAACATGCGCATGGCGCAGGCGATGATGCCGTACTCGAAGGGCGGCTCCTCGCCGCGCGTCACCGCGGGCCTGGCGTTGAACTCTTCCTTGGCGCGGGACAGGCCGCGGTCCAGCGCCGCCATGACGTCGATGCTGGACATGAGCGGGTTCTGGTGCAGCTGCGGGGCGAAGCGCACCTCGATGTAGCGCACCCCTTCGGCCTGGTTGTCCTGGGCCAGCTCATAGCCCACGCGCTCCAGCGCCGCCGGCGTCTGCAGCACGGCGGTGGTGTAGGCGAAGCCTTCCAGGTATTCGGGCAGGTCGGCGTAGGCGTCCTTGAAGACCCGGCGGCGCAGCCCGGCCTCGTCCCAGGCCGGCAGCTGGACCCCCTGCTCGCGGGCCAGCTCGACCAGGGTCGGCAGGCGCAGCGAGCCGTCCAGATGCAGGTGCAGGTCGGTCTTGGGGATCTTCTCGATGAATTCCCTGCTGATTTTCATCCTATTTCTCCTTGGCCAGGATACGCGCCACCTCGGGTTTGTGGCGGGCGATCTCGTCGTCGGTCAGGCCGTCGAGCTCGTGGGGGAAAACCAGCCATTTATCGGTCATGTGGACATAGAAGTCGGGGGGGCGGTCGGTGCGGTTGTTTGCCGGCTTGTAGTACACGGTGGCCACACGGATGTCGTGCGGCGTGTTGCGTCGCGAGCGCTGGCGCAGCGAGTCGATGACGGCCTGGACGCTCAGGCCGGTGTCGTAGACGTCGTCGACGATCAGCAGGCAGTGCTCGGCGTTGGCGTTCTCCTCGATGTAGCCCAGGCCGTGGATGCGGATCTGCTTGCCGCGCTGCTCAATGCCCTCATAGGACGAAGTGCGGATGGCGATGTGGTCGCTGAGCACGCCGCTGTGCTCGAGCAGCTCCTGCACGGCGATGCCCACCGGCGTGCCGCCGCGCCAGACGCCGACGATGAAGTCGGGGCGGAAACCGCTCTCCAGCACCAGGCGGCCCAGGCGGAACGAGTCCTCCAACAGCTCCTGGGCGGTAATGAATTGCTTGTCGGCCATGGGTGCTCTCCTTAGCGCGCGTCGCCGTCCTGGGCCCGGCCGCCACGCAGGCGCTGGCGGATCATGGTCACGACCATGGCGGTCGAGACCGGGTTGTGCCCCTCGGGGATGATGATATCGGCGTACTTGCGGCTGGGCTCGACGAAGGCCTCGTGCATGGGACGCACCGTGCCCAGGTACTGGCCGATCACCGAATCCATGCTGCGCTGGCGCTCGTGGATGTCGCGCTTCAGCCGGCGGATGAAGCGCAGGTCGTTGGCGGTATCCACGAAGATCTTGACGTCCATCAGCTCGCGCAGCGCCTGCTCGCAGAAGATCAGGATACCCTCGACGATGATCACTTTGGCCGGCTTCTTGACGATGCCCTTCTTCAGGCGCGAGTGGGTGGCGAAGTCGTAGACGGGCATCTCGATCGGCCGGCCGGCGATCAGCTCGCAGAGGTGGCGCACCATCAGGTCGGTCTCCAGGGAGTCGGGATGGTCGAAGTTGATCCTGGCGCGCTCGGCCAGGGGCAGGTGGCTGGCGTCCTTGTAGTAGGCGTCGTGCTGGATCATCACCATCTGCGGGTGGTTGATGCTCGCCATGATGGCGTTGGCGATGGTGGTCTTGCCCGAGGCCGTGCCGCCGGCCACGCCGATGATCAGGGGCTTCCGCTTCATGCGCCGATGGTAGCACATCGCCCCCGGGGAGTCAAAAGCCGGTTCCGGCGCGCCTTGGCGCAGCGTCTGCAATTAAAATATTTTTTTTTGTGATTGCTTTTTCTTTTTTTGCTATAATTGTCTTTATCCAAAACGTAAAAAAAAGGAGGAATATTTACATGAAGCGAATGTGGTTCACACTCATCCTGTGCTGCCTCATCGTGCCCGGGCTGCTCAGCGCCCAGACAACGGCAGCGTTCAACGGTTTGGTCACGGACAGCGACGGCAACCCGATCGTCGGCGCCGCCGTCACCGCCCTGCACGTCCCGACCAACACCACGTACACCGCCCTCACCCGCCAGGACGGCCTGTTCAACATCCCGGCGGTCAAAGCCGGCGGCCCCTACACGGTCAAGGCCGCCATGGATCCCTTCAAGACCCAGGAGCTGTCGGGCATCGTCCTGCGGCTGGGCGAGGACCGCAACCTGAAATTCCGGCTGGCCCTGGAGACCATCGCCGAGCAGGTCACGGTCGTCGCCTCCAACCCGATCATCTCGGAAGGGCGGACCGGCGCCGCGCAGAACGTCAGCACGGCGATCATCGAGAGCATGCCTTCGATCGGCCGCTCGTTCGACGACTTCGCCCGCCTGGCACCGCAGGTCAACTCGCGCGGCAGCGGCGCATTTTCGGGCGGCGGCAAGAGCAGCCGCTACAACAACATCCAGATCGACGGCGCCCAGAACAACGACCTGTTCGGACTGGGCAACAGCGGCACCCCCGGCCTTTCCGGGCCGATCTCGATCGACGCCGTGCAGGAGTTCCAGCTGGTCATCGCCCCCTATGACGTCCGCCAGAACGGCTTCACCGGCGCCGGCCTCAACGCCATCACCCGCAGCGGCACCAACGCCTTCAGCGGCTCGGCCTATTATTTCTTCCGCAACCAGGACTTCGTGGGCAAGGGGGCCGACGGCACCGCCTACGGGACCTTCAGCGACAAGCAGTACGGCTTCCGCATCGGCGGCCCGGTCATCAAGGACAAGCTGTTCTTCTTCCTGAACGGCGAAATGGGCGACCGCGTCAGCCCCGTCGCCTGGGTGATCGACGATAGCGGCGCAGTCGACGACTTCGGCGGCTCGGCGATCTCCGTGGCCGACGCCCAGCGCTTCCGCAACATCATGAAGGACAAGTATGGCTACGACCCGGGCGAATTCGGCCGCGGCTTCCGGGACATGGCCACCGAGAACACCAAGCTCTTCGCCCGCCTCGACTTCAACATCAGCGACAAGCACCGCCTGACCCTGCGCCACAACTATGTCAAGGGCAGCGATGACCGGACGCCGTCGGCGGCCCGCAGCGGCGTTTTCCCCTTCGGCGACGTGTTCTACATCATGAACAACAAGACCAACTCCACCGTCCTGCAGCTGAACAGCACCCTGGGCAACAATCTCTTCAACGAGCTGACGCTGAACTACACCACCATCCGCGACCTCCGCGGCCTTCCCGGCGAAGAACTGTTCCCCCAGGTCAAGGTGACGGTCGGCAATTACGCCTTCACCGCCGGCACCGAGCAGTATTCGCCGGCCAACAGCCTCGACCAGGACATCATCGAGATCACCGACAACCTGACCTGGTACAAGGGCAAGCACACCTTCACCATCGGCACCCACAACGAGCTGTTCACCTTCGCCAATCTCTATATCCGCAACTTCTACGGCTACTGGGAATTCAGCAGTCTGAATAACTTCGAGATCGGCAAGGCGTCCCGCTACTACCACGATTTCTACACGACCGACCCCAAGGCCCGGTGGGCTCCCGAATTCGCCGTCAAGCAGCTGGGCGTCTACGCCGGCGACACCTGGTCGGCGCTGCCCAACCTGACCCTGACCCTGGGCCTGCGCCTCGACGTGCCGATCCTCAACGACATCCCGGCCGCCAACCCCAAGGTCGAAGCCATCTACGGCATCAAGACCGACCAGGCGGCTTCCGGCAACCTCCTCTTCTCGCCCCGCCTGGGCTTCAACTGGGATGTCTTCAAGGACAAGAAGACCCAGGTGCGCGGCGGCATCGGCATCTTCTCCGGCCGCACCCCCTACGTCTGGATCTCCAACCAGTATTCCAACACCGGCCTGGAATTCACCCGCTACAATGTGTCCAGCCCCACCTTCCTGTTCGTCCCCGACCCGCTGAACCAGCCCGAGTCCGGCTACCCGCAGCTGGTGTCGGGCATCAGCGAGGTCGACATCATCGACAAGGACTTCACCTATCCCCAGGTGTTGCGCGCCAACGTCGCCCTCGACCAGGAATTGCCCTGGGGCATCATCGGCACCATGGAATTCCTCTACACGAGCAACATCAATGACATCCTCTACCAGAACCTGAACCTGAGGCAGACGGGCAAGCTCGGCTACGCCGGCCGCATCCTCTACGCCCGCGACTACGACGTGTACACGACCGGCACCAAGTCCTTCAACGACGTCATCTACCTGACCAACTCCGGCAAGGGTTATTCGTACAGCCTCTCCGTCCAGTTCCAGAAGAGCTTCAACAAGGACTCGTGGGCCAACCTCTCCTACACCTACGGCCAGGCCAAGGACGTCAACTCGGGCAACTCGTCGCAGGCCGCATCCAACTTCAACTACAACCCGGTCCGTTATAACGCCAACGATCCCGAGCTCACCTGGTCAATGTACGACATCCGCCACCGCATCGGCGCCGCCGTTTCCTACACCTTCCATTTCCTGAAGACCGCCCCGACCACCATCGGCTTGTTCTACGGCGGCAGCTCGGGACTCCCCTTCTCCACCACCTACTATACCGGCGACCCCAACGGCGACTCGAACAGCGGCAACGACCTGTGCTACATCCCCAAGGAATACGGCGACATCATCTTCACCGACACCAACGGCAACGTGCTGGCCGACCAGATGACCCCCTGGCTCCTATTCGACGCCTTCATCGCCAAGGACGCCGGCCTGAACGCCGCCCGCGGCTCGATCGTCCCCCGCAACGCCAGCCGCCTGCCCTGGTACCACGGCGTCGACGCCCGCATCGCCCAGGACATCCCCATCCCCGGCCTCAGGGACAACCGCCTGCAGGTCACCCTGGACGTCGTCAACGTCCTCAACCTCATCAACAAGGAATGGGGCAAGTCCTACTACGTCTCCAACCAGAACGACGCCTCCTGGACGTTCAAGGGCTACGACGCGGCCACCGGCAAGGAAAAGATCTACTACACCGACCGCTCCACCAACTGGGTCAAGAGCAATCTCGGCTCGCGCTGGGGCGCGCAGCTCGGCCTGCGCTACTTGTTCCACTGAGGACGAGCAGGATTTCGTAAGTATCATGAAAACCCCGGCCCCGCGGCCGGGGTTTTTTTTTGCTTGAACTCAGGGAAGAAAAGGGAAGAGAGAGGGAAGAGAGAGTGGAAAAACCCTTTCAGAGCCTCCTTCCCACTTTGTCTTCCCTCTGCCTTTCCCTTTGACTTCTCTCTTTCTTCCCTTGAGCCCTACTTTTCCATTTTTGGTATGACCAATGTCAAAAGCTTCATGAAGTCGCCCTTGACCCTGTCGGCCGTCTCGGTCACCTCGTTGTGGCTGAGCGGTGCCTTGGAGATGCCCGCGGCCAGGTTGGTGACGCAGGAGATGCCGGCCACGCGCAGCCCCAGGTGGCGGGCGCAGACGGCCTCGGGCACGGTCGACATGCCCACGGCGTCGGCGCCCAAGGCGGCCAGCATGCGGATCTCGGCCGGCGTCTCGTAGGAGGGTCCGCTCAGGGCCAGGTAGACCCCGTGGCGCGGAGTACGGCCGATCTCGGCCTGCGCCGCGGCAATGACTTCCTGGAAGGCCGGGTCGTAGACGGCGCTCATGTCGGGGAAGCGCGGCCCCAGCCGCTCGTCGTTGGCCCCGCGCAGGGGATTGAGCCCCATCAGGTTGATGTGGTCGCGGATGATCATCAGGTCGCCGGGTTGAAGCTCGCGGCCGATGCCGCCGGCGGCATTGGTCAGCAGCAGGCTCTGGATCCCCAGCCTGGCCAGGACGCGCACCGGGAAGACCACGTCCTCGATCGCGTGCCCCTCGTAATAATGGTAGCGCCCCTGCAGCACGGCCGTCGGCGCGCCGCCGACCGTACCCAGGACCAGGCGGCCGGCGTGGCCGGCCACGCTGACCTTCCTGAAATGGGGAATCTCTTCATAAGGAATGGCGGCGGCTCCCTCGACGCGGGCGGCGAACTCGCCGAGGCCCGAGCCCAGCACCACGCCGACGCGCGGCTGAAGCAGCGACTTGGCCCTGATGAACTCCACGGCTTCCATTATTTTGTCATATGGTTCCATCGTGACTCCTCGTGATAAGTAAAAAGTAAAAAGTGAAAAGTGAAAAGTAAGAGCTGGACCCGAGCCGCAGGCCACTGTTCTCACTTCCCACTTCACTTTTCACTCTGTACTCTTCACTCTTTTCTCTTCGCATTTCACTTTTCACTATTCACTTTTCACTATTTGCTGGCTTCATTCCTTATTTTTATGATTTCAGCAGCGATGCTGATGGCGATTTCCTCGGCCGTGTGGCTGCCGATCGCCAGGCCGACCGGGGCATGCACCTTCTTCAACTGCGCTTCGGTCACGCCCTTCTTCTTCAGGCGGGCGAAAATCTGGGCGATCTTGGCCGGGCTGCCCATCAGGCCCAGGTAGCGCAGCTTCTTCGCCGCCAGCCTGCCCAGGACCTCCTCGTCGGCCTGGTGGCCGAAGGTCATGATCACCGCGTAGCTCTCCTTCCCTTCCTCGACATGGCGGCCGATGTTCCGGTAGCGGACGATGCTCTTTTCCTGGGCAAAGGCGTTGGTCTCCATGGTGGCCAGATCCTCGCGGTCATCAAGGACGCGGACATGGAAATCGAGGCCGGACATGACCCGCGACAGGGCCAGGCCGACATGGCCGCCGCCGATGATGGCCAGGACCGGGCGCTGACCGGCCTCCTCGCGAAATGACCAGTCGCCGGACGAGCGCATGACGAAGGCGGCGGCGCCGCTTTCCCGCTTCCTGGGGATAAACTCCATGCCGCGCGGGGAGAAGATGAGGCGCCCGGGACGGTTGCGCCTCAAGGCGAAGAGCAGCGAGTCGACGGCGCCGCTGTCGCCGCCGGCCATGGGCAGCAGGGCGACCCGCTGCCAGCCCGAGCAGATCCCGCCCGAAGAGCGGCTGGCCGATCGGCGGGCGGCTGAGCGCCCCCCGGCCGCCCCTTCCTGGTGCAGGAGCTTCAGCAGCCGCGGCCGCCCGCTGCCGCGCGCCAGCAGCGCGCCGGCCTGGTCAACGAGCTCCTTCTCCATGGTCCCGCCGCCGATGGTGCCAATGACGCGGCCCGCTGTGGTCACGGCCATCTTGAACCCGGGCTTTCCCGGCGATGAGCCTTGGCTCTCGACCACCAGCAGCAGCATCAGCGCCTCGCCGGCGAGGAGCTCGGCGCGCACCGCTTCCCAGAAAAGCACATGGTTCATGGCTGCCTCCACTTCTCCGCGCGCAACCGGGCGTCCATTTTCGCGAATTCCTCCCGGAAGTCGAGATCGGCCAGCACTCCCGGGTCGCCCGTCTCCACGACGGTGCACTGCCGCCGGCGCAGGAACGCGCCCAGGCTGGAGCCCGGCGGTTCGGCCAGGATGCCGGGGATCAGGGCGCTGGCCAGCAGCACCGGGTGGCCGCGGCGTCCCGCGCAGGCGGGAATGACGACGTCCTCCGCGTGCGCCAGCAGCGCGGCAAAGATCTCCGACCGGACCAGGGGCATGTCGCCGGGCAGGAGGAAGAAGCGCGCCGAGCGCACCCAACGCACACCGGCCTGCACCGAGGAGAGCATGCCCGTTTCCCAATCCTCGTTCACCACCAGCTCGGCCCCGGCGACGCCGGAGACGAGCCGGCGGACATTCTCCGCCTGCGCCCCGGCCACGACGATCACCCGCGCGCAGGCGGCAACCATGGCCTCCAGCCCCCAGCTCAGTAGGGGCCTGCCGCCCACCTCGGCCGCCATCTTGAAGGCGCCGGCGCGGCAGGAGCAGCCGCCGGCGAGCAGGACGCCGTCAACGCCCGCGGCCATCGCTCCCCCGCCCGCGCGCCAGGTACAGCCCCCGGCCCGGGTCGGCTGCGACCTTGCCCTCGGCATAGGCGACCTCGCCGCGGCTGAGGACCAGGCGCGGACCGCCCTGGAGCTCGAGCCCCTCGTAGACCGTATGATCGCAGCGCTGCCATTGCCCGGCGGCGGCAACGGTCCATTTTTTCTCTGGGTCCCAGACGACCAGGTCGGCGTCGCTTCCCGGCCGGATCGTCCCCTTGCGCGGGTAGAGGCCGAATACCTTGGCCGGCCGGGTCGAAACCAGGTCGACGAAGCGCGCCGGCGAAATTCGCCCCGCCTTCACGCCGAAGGTATAGAGCAGGGGCAGGCGGTACTCGACGCCGCCGATGCCGCCGGGGATGCGGGTGAAATCGCTCCCGGCGTGCCGCTCCTTTTCGGCCAGCGGGAAGGGACAATGGTCGCTGCCGACCGTTTGCACCAAGCCGCCGGCCACCCCTTCCCACAGCGCCGCCTGGTGCTCCCGCCCGCGCAGGGGTGGGCTCATGACGAAGGCGGCAGCCGTAGCCGGGCCGCCGCCGGCATAGCGCTTCTCGTCCAGGAGAAGGTATTGCGGACACGTCTCGGCGATCACCGCCTGGCCCGCCTGGCGGGCCGCGGCCACGGCGTCGATCCCCTGCCGGCTGGAGACATGGACGATGTAGAGGGGTACGCCGGCGAGGCGGGCCATGAGCAGGGCGCGGCCGACCGCGTCGCCCTCGACTTCGGCGGGCCGGGAGAGGGGGTGGAATGCCGCCGCCGTCTTTCCGGCGGCCAGCAGCCGCTGCTGCAGGTAGGAGACCATGACTCCGGTTTCGGCATGCACCAGGATCAGGAACTTCAGGCGGCGGGCGGCGTCGAGCAGGTTCAGGAATTCCCGGTCGTCGATTCCTATGCTCTCCTGGTAGGCCAGGTAGGCTTTCACCGATCCGGCACCCTCGCGCTCGCAGCACGCCTCCAGCTCGTCCTCCAGGCCGTCCCGCCAGCGGGTCACGCTCATGTGCAGCCCGTAGTCGCACGCCGCGGCCCGGGCCGCTTTCTTCCTGTCCGCCAAGGCGGCGGACAGGGATTCATGGCGTCCCGGGGTGACGAAATCGAGGATCGTGGTCGTCCCCCCGGCCAGGGCGGCACGCGTGCCGCTGGCGAAGTCGTCGCCGGATACTCCGGCTGCTGTAGCCAACTCCAGGTGGACATGGGGGTCGACACCGCCGGGGAAGACCTCGCAGCCCGAGGCGTCGATCTCGTGTTCCGCAGCCAGGGATTCCGCCAGGTCGTTCCCCAACGCGAGGATGCGCCCGTTTTCAATCAGGACATCGGCGCCGAAGCAACGTCCGTCGGTGACGACCTTCCCGCCCCGGACCAGCGTCCGCATGTCAGGACAGGGACTTCAGCAGCCCGGTGCGCTCGTTGAAGTCGCGGATCATCTCGTCCCAGCGCCCGACCTGGCCGAAGAGTCGCGGCCAAAGCGAGCGATCGTTCCAGAGCTGGTTGAGGTCGGCGATCTCCTTGCCCTGCTGCTCGACCCAGGTGAAGTACTTGAGATTGTGGACGGCCTTGCGCTCGCAGTAGGAAAGCTCGCGGAAATGGTCGTCTTCCTGCCCCCAGAGGCAGCGCTCCAGGTCGCAGGCCGCCTGCAGCGGCGTATAGGCGCCGTGCAGGTCACGGAGTTCCTGCAGACGCGATCCGTACAGGGCCGAGGAATCGGTGGCCAGCGTGAAGACGATGTCATCGCCGGTCATTTCGAAGTGCTTGGCCGCCTTGATCGCGGCCAGGACATTGGCGATGCAGGAGATGCCCAGCAATTCGAGCTGTTCGGCCTGCGCGGCGGCCAATCCCAGCCCGGCCAGGCGCTCGCGGCCAATCGGCTCGTTGAACAGGCGGAATAGGCGCAGGCAGTCCTCGTCGTCGATGGCGGCCACGGCGTCGGTGTTGCGCACGTTGTGAATCCAGGGGACGTGCTTGTCGCCGATGCCCTCGATGCGGTGGCCGCCAAAGCCGTTCTGCAGCAGCGTCGGGCACTGCCGCGCCTCGGCGGCGACCACCTTGAGCGCCGGAAACACGGTGCGCAGGTAATCGCCGGCGGCGATGGAGCCGGCTGAACCGGTCGCTGAGACATAGGCAGCCAGGGATGAGCCGGGGCCGGCGATCGTGCGGAAAACCTCCTCGACAGCGGCGCCGGTATTGAAATAATGCCAGCAGGAGTTGCCGAACTCGTCGAACTGGTTGAAGATGACGCAGTCGGGGCGCGTCTGGCGTATCTCCCAGCATTTGTCGTAGATCTCCTTGACGTTGGACTCGCAGCCCGGGGTGGCGATGACCTCGGCGCCGATCTCGCGCAGCCAGTCAAAGCGCTCGCGGCTCATCTCCTCGGGCAGGATGGCCACGGCGGTGCAGCCCATGAGATAGGAATCGAAGGCGCCGCCGCGGCAATAGTTGCCGGTCGAGGGCCATACCCCCTTGTGGTAGCTGGGGTCGAACTGGCCGCTGATGAGGCGCGGCGCCAGGCAGCCGTAGGCGGCGCCGACCTTGTGGGCGCCGGTGGGGAACCACTTGCCGATGAGCAGGACGATGCGCGCCTGGACGCCGGTGAGCACCGGCGGCAGCTCCAGGTAATTGACGCCGCCGAAGAGGCCGCCCTTTTCCCGCGGCTCGTTCTTCCAGGTGATGCGGAAGAGGTTGAGCGGGTGCAGGTCCCAGAGGCCGATCCTTTTTAATTGATCCTTTATCTTGCCCGGGATGAGCCCCGGATCGCGCTGCTCGGCGAAGGTCGGCAGGATGATGTTCTTGTCGCGGAAACGGGCGACGGTTTTTTCCAGGATCTTCTGGTCAACGACGCGGTCGATGATGGGGATCATACGTTCTCCTTCGCACCATTTTCACGCCATTGCCACCGGCTGTCAAGTACGGTCCAAGGGAAGAAAAGGGAAGACAGAGGGAAAGGCAGTGAGAAGACAAAGTGAGAAAGAGATTCAGAAAGGACTTTTCCCACTTTCTCTTCCCTCTCTCTTCCCTCATTCTTCCCTCTCTCTTCCCTTGAGCTTCATATGCTATAATGAATTATGGGCAAAATCACCTTGACCCTCCCCGACGGGAAAAAATTGACCCCCGCTCCCGGGCAGAACCTGTTCGATCTCTCCCGCGGCTCATCCGGGCTGGTGCTGGCCGCCCGGCTCGACGGCGACCTGGTTTCCCTGGACGCGGTGCCCGAGCGCGACGCCCGGCTGGAGTGGGTGACCTACGGCGAGAAGGCCGGGGTGGAGGTCTACCAGCGCAGCGCCTCCTTCATCCTGAACATGGCCGTCGCCGAGCTGTACCACAACACGCGGCTGGTCATCGGCCACTCGATCTCCTTCGGCTTCTACTACGACTTCTACTGCGGCATCCCGGTCACCCAGGAGCTGCTCAACGAGATCACGGCCACGATGCGCGAGATCATCGCCCGCGACCTGCCGTTCCAGCGGCGGGTCCTGTCCCGTCCCCAGGCCAGCGAGTTCTTCGCCGCCCGGGCCATGAGCGACAGCCAGCGGCTGATCGAGAGCTCCCGCGTCGAGCGGGTGCAGGTCTACGAGTGCGGCCGCTTCGCCAACCTGGAGATATACCCGCTGGCTTATTCCACCGGCGCCGTATCGCGGTTCGAGCTCAAATCGTACAGCCCGGGCTTCGTCATCCTTTTCCCCGAACCCGACGACTTCACGGTCAACAGCCACATCGGCAAGACGCGCAAGTTATTCCAGATCTACCAGGAGAGCAAGGAGTGGGGAAAGATCCTCGGCGTCAGCGACGTGGGGCGCCTCGACCAGATCATCGCCCGCGACGGCGTCTCGGAGATCATCAAGGTGGCCGAGGCGCTGCACGAGAAAAAGATCGCCCGCATCGCCGACACCATCACCGAGCGCCGCGACGACCTGCGCCTGGCGCTGGTCACCGGGCCGTCGGGAGCCGGCAAGACCACCTTCTGCAAGCGCCTGTCGGCGCAACTGCAGGTCAACGGCATCCGGCCGCTGGCCCTGTCGATGGACAATTACTTCGTCGACCGCGATGCCTGCCCGCGCGACGGGCGCGGCGAATTCGATTTCGAGGCCCTGGAGGCTCTCGACCTCGACCTGTTCAACCGCCATCTCTCCGACCTGCTCGAGGGGCGCGAGGTGGCCGTGCCGCGCTTCGACTTCGAGACCGGCCGGCGCGCGCCCGGCCCCAGCCCCACCTGGCTGGAGGACGACCAGGTGCTGCTCATCGAGGGCATCCACGCCCTGAACCCCAGGATCAGCGCCTCGGTGGCCGAGCGCCACAAGTTCCGCATCTACATCTCGGCGCTGACGCAGCTGACCATCAACGACCACAGCCGCATTTCGACGACCGACACCCGCATCCTGCGGCGCATGGTCCGCGACAGCCGCTACCGCAACTACAGCGCCGCCCAGACGCTGAAGCGCTTCCCCTCGGTCATCCGCGGCGAACGGCGCAACACCTATCCCTTCCAGGAAAGCGCCGACATGATGTTCAACACGGCGCTGGTCTACGAGCTGGCGGTGCTGAAGGACCTGGCCGTGCCGCTGCTGGAGAAGATCCCCCGCGGGGACGAAGCCTATCCCGAGGCGCAGCGGCTGCTGACCTTCCTGATGCTCTTCCTGCCGGTGGCGGCCGACGAGGTGCCGCCCACCTCGATCCTGCGCGAGTTCATCGGCGGCTCGAGCTTCCGCTACTGAGCCAGCCGGCGCCAGAGCCGGGCGGCCCCGGCGCGGGTCAGCGCCAGGACCTCCTCCTCGTTGACGGTCAGCACCCTCTTGTTCTCCACGATCAGCCGCCCCCGGGCGATGACGCTCTCGACATGGCGCGATCTCAATCCGTAGAAGAAATGGCCCAGGAAGTTCTCCTCGCTCACCGGCGTCGGCGCCGGGTAGTCGAGGATGACGAGGTTGTTCTCGCCGTCGCCGCTGAAGCCGTTCTCGCTCAGGTAGTCGTGGACGCGGCGCAGGCGGCTGTAGGCGCCGACCAGATCAACGCGCTCGGGATCGATGCCGCTGAAATAGGCGGCCTGGGCCGAGCGCATCATGTCGGAGTGCATGCCGTCGGTGCCCAGCATGACGCGGCTGCTCAGGCCCTCAGCGCGGAAAAAGCCGACGCGATTGTTCAGGTTGCTCTCCATGTTCTCCGCCAGCCAGGCCGGCGAACCCTTGAGAATGGCGCGCTCGCCCGCGTCCAGGTGCAGGCCGTGCACCAGGATGGTGCGCGGGAACTCCAGCACGCCGGCTTCCTGGAAGCGCTCGACCACCCGGCAGCCATACTGGGAGAAGGTCGTTTCCTGGTCGACGGCGTCCTCGGCGGCATGGACGTGGATGCCGGAGAGGTACTTCTGGGCCAGTAAGACGGCCTCGGTCAGCAACTCGTCGCCGACGGTGAACGAAGCGTGCAGGCCGACCAGGCAGGGCTTGCCGGCGGCCAGGCGGTTGCCGGTCTCGGCCAGCCCCTTCTCGCTGGCGGCGGGGCCGTCGCGGTCGGAGAGCTCCAGGCAGGGCAGAACGGCGATGCCTACCTCGGCGAAGGCGCCGGCGATGGCGTCGAGCGATCCGTCGACGGCGTTGGGCGAGGAGTGGTGGTCGATGACGAAGGTGACGCCGCTGCGGGCGCAGTCCAGCGCCGTGGCCAGGGCCGAGAGCAGGACCAGCTCGGGGTCGAGCTGGCGGTCGAGCTTCCACCAGACGTATTCCAGCTTCTGCTGGAAATCGGCGGGGGCCTGGGTGGGCGGCGGCATGCCCAGGGCCAGGGCCGAGTAGGCGTGGTGGTGGCCGCAGGCGAACGAGCGGGTAACCAGCCGGTTGCGGCAGTCCAGCACGCGGTCCTCCTTGTCCAGTTCGGCCGGGACCGCCTCCGTGACCCGCAGGTGGCCTGAGGTGAATTTCAGCGTCCGCCAGTCGACATAGGTCGCATCGCGCAGGTAAATGCTCATCGGGACTTCTCCTTCCGCTGCAGCGGCAGCCGCCAGCGGCGTTGGCCGTCGAACCGGCACAGGGCGTTGGCCACGGCGGCGGCGGTCGGCACCAGGCCGATCTCGCCCACCCCCTTGGCGCCGTAGGGACCGTGGGGGTCGGCAACCTCGATGCCGAGC
>JALOLC010000134.1 GCA_025456175.1 Acidobacteriota bacterium
CGTGGCGGAACAAGGGGGGGAGCCAGGCTCCCTCCCCGGGAGCACGCTCCCGGGAGGGCGGCGGCGTGGCGCCGTCATCGGCGCGCGGCAGCTCGCGGGCCACGAAGGCGCGCAGGGCGGCGGCGGCCTCCTTCTCCTGCGGGCCGCTGAGTTCGAGGAGGCAGGGATCGCCGGCGATGGTGCCGCTGGCCACGAGCTCCAGGACGCTGGCGGCGTTCGCCGCGCTGCGGCGGCGCCGGTTGCGGAACACGACCCTGGCGTCGTGGCGGCCGCAGGCCTCCTGCAGCAGGCTGGCCGGACGGGCGTGCAGGCCGTCGGCCAGGGGGAAGGTGAAGGCGATCCGGGTCAAGGCGCTTCCTTACTTGGCGAGGCGGGCGAACACGGCCTCGGGGCGCTTGATCGCCTCCTGGACTCCGATCTCGACGATCCTCTTGCCAACGAAGCGCTCGCCCTTCTGCACCGCGATGTCGGCGGCAAACAGGGCCAGGTCGGCTTCGCGGATCTCGGCCGCGCTCAGCTCGTTCTCGATGCCCATGGCCCCCTGGGTCTCGACCTTGATGGAGTGCCCGAGCTGGCGGGCGGTCTTTTCCAGCTGCTCGGCTGCCATGTAGGTGTGGGCGATGCCGGTGGGGCAGGCGGTGACGGCGACGATCTTCATCTCTCCCTCCTCACTCCCTGCCCGCGACGTACTTGCGCAGGGCCGCCGTGGGGCGCATGGTTGCCGACGCCGCCCAGCATGGCGATCACCGACGCCGTCATCGAGCCCAGCATGATGACCGGGATGGTGCGCAGCGGCTCGGCGGCGGCAAAGGGGATGGCGCCCTCGGTGATGCCGATCATGCCCATGGCCAGGCTGGCGTAGCCGGCCTCGCGCTCCTGCTGCGTCCAGAGCCGGCGGCCGAGCAGCGTGGCCAGGCCCAGGCCCAGCGGCGGCACGCAGATGGCGGCGGCGCAGGCGCCCATGGGGGCGAAGTTGCCCTCCTTGATCATGGCGGCGCTGAAGAAGAAGGCGACCTTGTTCACCGGGCCGCCCATGTCGAAGGCGATCATGGCGCCGAGAATGGCCGCCAGGACAATGCGGTTGCCCGTGCCCATCACCTGCAGCCAGGCCGACAGCGAGGTCATCAGGTCGCGGATCGGCACGCCGAGAAGCCGGAACATGACGAAGCCCACGATCAGCGAGGCGACGACCGGGATGACCAGGATGGGCATGACGGGCTTGAAGTAGATCGGCACCCTCACCTTCTTGATCAGCATCACCACCAGGCCGGCGAGCAGGCCGGCGGCCAGGCCGCCCAGGAAGCCGGCGCCGACCTGGTGGGCGATGGCGCCGCCGACGAAACCCGGGACCAGCGCCGGCCGGTCGGCCATGCCGAAGGCGATGTAGCCGGCCAGCACCGGCACCAGCAGCGCGAAGGCGGTGCCGCCGATGTCCATGAGCATCTTCAGGAACGGCGCCTGGGAAAAGTCGGGCCCGTTGGGGCCCATGGGCGCCAGGGCGATGGCCACGGCGATGAGGATGCCGCCGCAGGCGACGAAGGGGATGGCGTAGGAGACGCCCGACAGCAGGTACTGCTTTACTTTGAACAGGTGCTGCTTCACTGTTTCCCGCCTGCTGTCACTCGAAGCGGACCTTGACCGACTTGATCTCGAAGGGGCGGAACGTCAGCTCGAGACGGCCCTCAGCCAGTTTCAGCGTCTCGAGCTCCTTCTCCAGCAGGTCGGTGGTGGCGGCGCTGACCGGCTTGCGGAAGAACTTCAGCGTCGCATTCTCCGCCTTGCCGTTGGCCTCGTAGAGGCGGAAGACCAGGCCCGCCCTGTCTTCGGCGAGCTTGATGGCATCGATGATGACGCCATCCGCATCGATGCCGAAGAAGCTCTGGATCGGAGGTAGTGGCCCCCCCCTGGGATCTCCGAGGAAGCGGGTGATGAGCGGCTGGTTGAGCTCCTGGCCGCGGCGCACGACCTGGCTCTCGCTCCAGGAGCCGGCGTGGGGGTAGATGGCGTAGGTGAATTCGTGGCGGCCGCGGTCGGCCATCGGGTCGGGCCAGGTGGGCGAGCGCAGCAGCGAAAGCTTCATGACGTTGCCGTGGATGTCGTGGCCGTATTTGCAGTCGTTGAGCAGGGCGATGCCGCCCTTGGCATCGGAGAGGTCGGCCCAGCGCAGCGCCGGCACCTCGTAGCGTGCCTTTTCCCACAGGGTGTCGAAGCGGGTAGTGCGGCCGATGGCGGCGAAGGGGATCTCGTAGAAGGCCTGGTCGGCCTTGACGTCGACCGGGAAGCTGGCCTTGAGCGACAGGTGATCCTCCCACCAGTCGGCCTCGGTGCGGATGTCGACGCGGTCCAACCCATTATACAAGGTAATATACTGTTTGAAGAACGAAGACGGAAAATCCTCGCTCGGATACTCGCGCTCCTTGGAAAAGCCCAGGAAGCTCTTGTCGACGCGGTACACCGTCCTGACCGGGCCGCTGGAGACCAGCTCCACCCTGTCGGCCTTGTTCAGCTCCCAGGAGCGGCCGGTGTAGCCGATGTTCCAGGCGTCCCAGTCCTCGGGACGGTCCTCGTAGACCCACAGCTTGTTGGCCTCCTCGCCCGGCGCTACGAACTCGCGCTCCCGGCGCTTGTCGAAGATGCTCGTGAGGTTCCCGCTTTGCGGGCTGATCTTGATTCTCAGGGCCGAGTTTTCCATTATGCCGTCGCCCTGGGCCTTTTGGACGGGCGGGGCGGGCGGGGCGGTAGTGAGGGAGTAGCTCCGGTAGCCCAGGGGCGGAACGCTCCGGGCGATGAATGAGATCTCGGCCATGTCGTCCTCACCCGCCTCGCCGACCTCGCAGGGGATCTCCTGCCCCGATTCGTCCAGCAGCCGCAGCGCGGAGCCGGCGGGGACGGCATGGCGGAAGGTGACGATGTCGTCGCGCTGCCAGGAAAGGGTGTTGAACACGACCAGCGGCAGGCCGGGGCGATCTTCGTGCCGGACCATGTCGCTGATGCGCTTCAGCGCCCGCTTCTCCAGGATGCGCAGGTCTTTCTGCACGCCCCGGTAGGTTTCCAGCGCGTCACGGTAGACGGGGGTGATGGAGGAGCCGGGGAGGATGTCGTGGAACTGCAGGGTGAGGGCGCTCTTCCAGCATGCGTCCAGCTCCTGCTTGGGATAGGGGTCGCCGAGCAGCCAGGCGATCGAGCAGAGCTTCTCGGTCGTCGCCAGCAGCGCCTCGGTGCGGCGGTTGTTCTTCTTGATGGCGCCCTGGGTCGTGAACGTTCCCTGATGGTATTCAAGGTACAATTCGTCCTGCCACAGCGGCAGGTCCAGCTTCTCTTTCCGTTTCTGCTGCAGGAAGGGGCTGGGCGTGGTGTGGACGAACCTCGGCGCCAGCGCCAGCGTGCCGTAGCCGCGCACGCGGTCGAGGATCTCGCGGTTGGGGCCGCCGCCGTGGTCGCCGAGGCCGTAGAGGATCAGGCTCTCCTTGAGGCCGGTGGTGGCTTCGTACTTGGAGACGCCGTGGGCGACCTCCTTCAGCTGCAGCCGGCTGGCGTAGCTCAGCGGCGGCATGTAGGTGAGGATGGTCGAGCCGTCCACCCCCTGCCAGTTGAACAGGAAGTGGGGGAAGACGGTGGTGTCGTTCCACCACAGCTTCTGGGTGATGAAGGTGTCGATGCCGCCCAGCTTGTAGAGCTGCGGCATGTTCCAGTTGTAGCCGAACGAGTCGGGGTTCCAGCCGATGCGCACGTCGACGCCGAACTTCTCCCGGAAGTACGTCTTGCCGTAGAGCAGCTGGCGCGCCCAGCTCTCGCCGGCGATCAGGTTGCAGTCGGGCTCGACCCACATGCCGCCGACGATCTCCCAGCGGCCGCTCCGCACCTTTTCCTGGATCGCCTTGAACAGCTCGGGGTGCTTTTTCTCGATCCAGTCGTAGGTGACGGCCTGGCTCTGGGCGTAGGTCAGCTCGGGGTACTCGCCCATGTTCTTGACCACCGTCTCGTAGGTGTTCCTGGTCAGGGCCATGGTCTCGGCCATGCGCCACAGCCAGGCGATGTCGATGTGGGCGTTGCCCACGAGGTTGATCCTGAACTCCTTGAGGTAGCGCTTCAGCGGGGCGGCGGCGGCATAGGAGCGCTGCAGCGACGCCTGCAGCCTCGGCCAGTCGCCGGCGGCCATGGCGTCGCGGTCAAAAACGGCGATGGCCCGATCGAGGGCGGCGTTGAGCCGCGACAACTTCGCCTTGTCCAGCCGGCGCCGGTCGGGGATGTCGTAGGGCTTGCCGGTGAAGGTGTAGCGCTTCAGCTCGGGGTTGACCAGGATGTCGGCGAACTGGAAGGCGGCCAGCCAATCCCTCAGGGAAGCCAGGCTCCGTGTCGCCGTCGGGAAATGCAATTCCGCCGCCAGCAGGTAAAACGATATCCCCTCGTCGGCGGGAGCGCCGCGCCGGCGCTCGGGCCAGTAGGCGCCGCGCTCCGGGGCGAAGCCGTGGTTCTCCACCGCGATCTCCAGCGCGTGTTCCTTGCCGTCGGCCTGGGGCAGGAGCAGGACGTCGCGCGTCTCTTCGACCGCGGTGCCGCCGGCGCCGTGCAGGATGGCCCCTTCCAGCTCGGTGCCATCCAGGAAGAACGTCGTTTGCACCAGGCCGCGGCCGCGCATCGTGGCCTTCAGCATGAGGGGCGCGCCAGCGACCTTCGCGCCGGCGAATGCGGCCGGCGCCTGGAAGCGGGCCCGCAAGCGGAAGTTCGCGGCCGTGAGCGAGCGCCCGGGCTTGTATGCTTCCCAGCGGCTGCCGTCGATTGACTGCTCCCAGTCCACGATGCGGCTGTCGAGCGCCTTCTCGATCGCGGCCAGCTTGTCGCGCGC
>JALOLC010000135.1 GCA_025456175.1 Acidobacteriota bacterium
GGCGCCGACCTTGGCCGCCATCTCCATGACCTTGACGATCTTCTCGGCGTAGGCCTTGGAGAGCGAGCCGCCGAAGATGGTGAAGTCCTGGGAGAAGACAAAGACCAGCCGGCCCTGGATGGTGCCGTAGCCGGTGATGACGCCGTCGGTCAGGGGCTGGTTCTTCTGCATGTCGAAGTCGCCGCAGCGGTGGGTGACGAACATGTCGAATTCCTCAAAGCTGCCGGCGTCGAGGATCTTCTCGATGCGTTCCCGCGCGGTGTACTTGCCCTTTTCGTGCTGGCTGGCGATTCTCTTTTCGCCACCGGCCAGGCGGGCCTTCTCCTTGCGCGTCACCAGGTCGAGCAGTTTTTTATCGAGCGCCATCGTGCCTCCATGCTCCATGCCGTTTGGGCATTGCTCAAATCAGGGACTCAATCCCGACGGTCTCAAGGCTGCGTGCCGAAAAAAAGTTTCTCTGGGAATTCGGTTCCTGCTTTGCAGCGATTAATTTTTATTCTAACATTTTTTGTCCCGCATTTCAAATGAACGGCCGTGGGCGCCGGGCAGGGGGCCACGAGGAAAGTCCTAGTTGGCCGGCGAATCGGAGTCGGAGCTGACCATCAACGTCATCAGCCGCGACTTGTTCCTGGCGGACTTGACCGTGCCGCCTTGAAAATCAACAACCCAAGAATCGGATGCCGCGGAGCGGTCGCCGGTCCAAATCACCTGGAGCCCCTCCCCGAAAATGCCAGGCAAGAACGCCTTCGTCCCCGTGTTTTTTTCCAGGAGGGAAGCGGCCTCCTCGACCGTGGGCAGGCGCCAGCGGCGGCCGCCGCCATACTGGATCCGGTTCAGGGACTCGATCCAGCTCAAGGCTTTCTCCAAGTTCATCTTGACCGGGATCTGCTGCCGCGTCCATACCAGGCCCGTGGCGCGGTCGGCGATCAGGGTCAATCCGGCGGCGTCCAAAGGTTCATACTGATGCGGGCAGCCACCCTCCGGGTTCCGCACCGCGTCGAACAAATTCCTGGACGCGAGCAGGCGCCCGATCTCCTCCTGGTCCAGGGACTTGTATTCCCGCCTGAACACGGGCGCGGCCGGCTCGGCTGGTGGGGCAACGGCATCCGCTGCGGGGACCGGCAAGGGGTTGCTGGCTTTGGCTTGGCGCCGGGCTCCGGCATTGGTTTTGGCCGGAGCCTCGAGAGCGCTCGAGAGCAGGTCGGCGGGGACTGTAGGATCTGCGGGCGGGGAAGGGCCAACGGTTTTGAAGACAAGCGGCCGCGGGCCTTCGGGCGCAGCGCGCGATTCCCTGCCGCGGTCGCGCAGCAGGATCATGAGCGCGATGGCGACAATCCCGATAACCGAAAACACGGTGCGCAAGGTCCTGGGCGCCGGAGCTCTTCTTGCCAGCTTTTTGGCGCTGGCCACAGCCGCCCGGCTCAGCTTTTCGGCGGTTTTTCCAACGGCCATCAACCCGACGCCGATCGAACGCCGCGCCTGTTGCAGCTTGCCGCGCAGCGATTGGCTCGATTTCTTCTTGGCCTTTTTCGCCCTTTTGTCGGAGCCCGCTCCCGCGCGAACGGTTCTGGCGGCTTCCGCCGAGGCTGGCGAATCATCCGCAGCCGCGCGCGGCGAAGCGGCGGCACCTCGCGGCGGCGGGCCCTGCTCCTGCTGCAGCTTCAGCAACTCGATGCGGGCGTACTTGTCCCCCTTGCCGGCCGCTTTTTTATACCAGCGGATCGCTTCCGGAATGTTCCTTTCGACGACCAAGCCATCCCGATAGATGTCGCCCACGGCGCCTTCCGCCGGAATCCTGTTTTTCCTCGCTGATCTCTGGAACCATTCAAGCGCTTTCTTGTGGTCGCGCCCGACCCCCGCCCCGTCGCGGTACATGGCCCCCAGGCAGCGCTGCGCCTCGCCATTGCCCAGCTTGGCCGCTCGCTGAACAAGCACGAAGCCCTTCCTCAGGTCCTTCTCCACTCCCTTGCCCTGGCAGTACATGGTGCCCAAGCGCAGCAGGGCCAGGCCGGCGCTATCCAGATCCTTGCCCTGTTCGGCCGATTTTTGATAGCAGGCCAATGCCTTGCGCGTGCTCTGTTCAATACCCAAGCCGTTCAGGTAGAGATCACCCAGGCGGATCTGGCCGAGAGCGCTGCCGCGGACGATCGATTTCTTGTAACAGGCCAGCGCTTTCTGAAGGTGCGGATCTACCCCCAGCCCTTTTTCGTGCATGAAACCCAGTTCGGCCAGGGCTTCGCCGTCGCCTTGCTGGGCCGCTTTCCGGTACCATGCCAGCGCCAGCTTGTAGTCCCGATCAATGCCCGCTCCATGCAGGTACATTTTCCCCAATTGGACCTGGCTGTGCACGTCGCCCCGGACGGCGGCTTCCTCATAGAATTCCAGCGCGTCCGCGTCGTTTCCTTCGCCCTTCACGTCATTCAAGCGGATCTCTCCTTGCGGGGGCTATCGGCAAGTACAATCCTTGGCAACGGAATGGACGCCAAGCGCAAACCAAGTTCCTGGGTCACGCCCGACGCCATGCGCCTGCTCGGCAGGTCGGCTTCCTAGACGAACCGGAGTGCTTCCCTCGTCATTTCATCCCGGACATGGCCTCGCCGAGCTTCTTCTGGGCCTCCTGGACAACGGGGTCGGACATGTACTGCGCCGCCTTCATCGAGGCCGACATGACGCGTCCCATCACTTGCTGCATCTTGTCCATTTCCGGCTTCAGTTCCGCCGGAGGCTCCGCCTGTCCCGTTATCTCCGGGAACTGCTCCTGGAACTTCTTCATGGCCGGGATCAGCTCCTGCTGCTCGGCCGCATAGGCGTTCAGCGCCTTGGCGACATCGGCCGCGCTGCTTGCCTTTTCCATGCCGTCGGCATAGCGCTCCATGATCGTGATCTGCTTGTTGATCAGGCTCTTGGCCGCGCCGTATTTGCCGCCGCCGCCGCAGGCCAGCGCGCCCGCCACCAGCAACGCCATCGCCATCCAGGCCGTCGTCTTGCTCCGCTTCATCGTGATCCTCCTTGGTAGCGCTCGGCTGACGGGCCAGCGCCTGCGGGTATTCTATGCGCTTGGGGAGACAATTGCAACTCGGGCGCCGGGACCAGGAAAAGCCGCCGCTTAAAGATCCGCGTCTTTCAGGAGGATGTTCTTGCGAATGTCCAGCGTCAGGGTATCGCCCCAGTTCTTCTGGGCCAGGATGAGGCGCAGGCCCGCCAGCGAGGCCAGCGGCACGTTGTCGACGGCCAGGATAAGGTCGCCCTTGCGCAATCCCGCCTTCTGGGCGGGGCCGCCCTTGGCGACGCGCTCCACTTCATAGAGTCCGGCGGCGTTCATTTTCCCTCCGAAGCCGGCATCGGCGAAAAAGGGCTTTTCCTCGGCCCCGACGGCGAAAACGGCGTCGCCCAGGCCGCGGGAGAAGATCGCCGTCGGCGGCATCCGGCCGGCCAGGGCCCGGACCATGGGATTCTCCTCCCCGCTCACGTCCTTCTTTTTCGCCGCCACGGTCACCGGCACCAGGGTCATGAGCCGCGCCCGGCCGTCCAGGAGGCGGTAGCGCCAGGGGATGCCCAGCCCGTAGGCCACGTGGGCGCTGCCGGCGATGATCACCCCCTGGAAGCCGCGGAACTCCGGCCGGGCCAGGGCGCGGCGCATGGAGTCGGCCATGACCACATCCCAGCACTTCTGGGCGGCGTAGACATTGCGGAACCACAGCGGGACCCGCACGGCGAATTCGCCCAGCGTGCTGCGGACGTAAAATTCATGCTCGGGCAGCGTGCGCTCCACGCCGGGGAACAGGGAGCGCTCGGCGGAGGACAGCGCGGCGAAACCGCCCTTGGCCACGCGGCTGATCAGCGCGCGCGGCACGTTCAGCCCCACGGCTTTGAGTCCCAGCTTCTTCACCGTCTCGAGCACCAGGCGGGTGTAGCCGAAGTTCATGGCGCTGCGTGCGTACCAGCCGGTGCGGCGCAGCAGCTCGGCCTCGTCGATCGTCCCTTCCAGGTAGGCCTGCAGGGCCGGGTCGTCGGCGCGCTCGAAGAACTCGAAACCCACCACCAGGCGCGGCCGCTCCTTGGCCAGGGCCTCGACGAACTCCTTCTGCCAGAGATGGCAGGGGTAGCTGTCGTGGTACTCGCCGATGATGAAGACGTCGCGCCCTTGGTAGCGCTTCACCAGGGAGGCCACGTCGGTCTCGGCGCCGGCGGCGTTGTCCATGACCTTGCCGGCCTCAAGAGCGGCCATGGCCAGGCGCTGCGGCGACGCCCCGATGGGGAGCGAGTCCAGCGCCGAGTCATCCGCCACTGCATGCTGGCTCTCGCGCCATCCGCCCGCATAAAATTCCAAATCACAAATTCCTAGAAACCCCAGTGTTAGTGTTAGTGGTAGTGTTAGCAGCAAGCGCTTCAATGATTTCATAACGATCTCGATGATTTTCTTCCTAACACTAACACTATCACCAACACTTTATTTGGGTCATTGGTGCTTGGAACTTGTTTGTCATTTGGTGCTTTGGATTTGGTGCTTTCATTTTCTTGCCGTATACCGTTCACCTTACACCTTACACCGAGTCCAGCCTTGGACTTCGTCTCAATCGGCCAGCGCCTTGTCCATCTCGGCCTTGACCTTGGCGACGGTCTCCAGCACGCAGGCGCACATCTGCCGCGCCTGGGCGCGGGTCTCGCTGCGGT
>JALOLC010000033.1 GCA_025456175.1 Acidobacteriota bacterium
CGAGATCAGGCGGCCGATGGCCTCGGCGTCGGCCATGGTCGAGTAGCCGCTCTTGCCGATGGAGGCGAACACCTCGAAGGGCCGCTTGAGGAAATAGGTTACGGTGATGTACAGGTTGCCCAGCCCGGTCGAGATCTTGTGGGTGGTGGAGGGGATGGCCTCGGGGCGCCCCATGGGCTTCGGCTTGTCCTCGCCGGCCTTGTTCAGCACCTGCACGGCCCGGCAGCCGTCGCGATAGACGGTGATGCCCTTGATGTTCATGGCGAAGGCCTGCAGGTAGGCCGCGGCGATATCCTCGCGGGTGGCGGCGTTGGGGAAGTTGATGGTCTTGGAAACGGCGCTGTCCACGAATTCCTGGAAGACCGCCTGCATCTTCAGGTGGTCGATCGGGGCGATCTCCTGGGCGGTGACGAAATGGGCGGGCGGCGCAGCCCCGGGATGCTTTTCCTGCCACTGCTGGAACAAGGGATGGATGTCGCTGATCTCGCTGTCCAGGATCTTCGAGATCACCTGGAAGGCGAATATGGGCTCGATGCTGGACGAGCAGCCAGCGATGCGCGAGATGGTACCGGTGGGTGCGATGGTCAGCACCGAGGCGTTGCGCATCGTCTGCCCCTTGTACACCGACTTCCCGATGTTGGGGAAATTGCCGCGTGTTTCGGCCAGCAGCCGCGAGGCCTTGACCGCTTCGTCCTTCATGAAGGAGATGATCTTCCGGCCCATGGCGCGGGCCTCCTCGCTGTGGTAGGCGATGCCCTGGCGGATCAGCAGGTCGGCGAAGCCCATGACCCCCAGCCCGATGCGGCGGTTGGCCTTGGCCATTTTGTCGATTTTTTCCAGCGGGTAGAGGTTGACGTCGATCACGTCGTCCAGGAAGCGGATCCCCAGCTGGATGATTTCGCGGAACCTGTCCCAGTCGACGGCGTCGGGCGATTTCTCGTTGCAAAGGTTCAGCAGGTTGATCGAGCCGAGGTTGCAGGCCTCATAGTCGTGGAGCGGCTGCTCGCCGCAGGGGTTGGTGGCGCGGATGGGGCCCTGAGCGGCGGTGGGGTTCAGGCGGTTGACCTTGTCGATGAAAATCAGGCCCGGGTCGCCGTTGCTCCAGGCCGAATCGACGATCAGGTCGAAAACGTCCTGGGCGTCGGCCTGGCCGGCGACGGAGCCATCCATGGGATTGATCAGGTCGTAGGGGGTCCTGTCCCGGATGGCCTGAATGAAGGCATCGGTGATGGCCACCGAGATATTGAAGTTTTGCGCGGTGACGCCGTCGCGTTTCATGGTGATGAAGTGCTTGATGTCGGGATGGTCGACCCGCAGCACGCCCATGTTGGCGCCGCGGCGCGTGCCGCCCTGCTTGACCGCCTCGGTGCCGGCGTCGATCACTTTCAGGAAGGAGACGGGCCCGGAGGCGATGCCCTGGGTCTTGCGTACGAAGCTGCCTGCCGGGCGGATGCGCGAGAAGTCGAAGCCGGTGCCGCCGCCCTCCTTGTGGACCAAAGCGGCGTTCTTCACCGTTTCGAAAATGCCGTCGAGCGAATCCTCGATGGGCAGGACGAAGCAGGCCGAAAGGCACATCTGGCGCTCGGCTCCGGTCAGGGTCGGGGAGTTGGGCATGAAATCCTTGTGCATCATGGCCTGGAAGAACTTCTCTTCCCAGAGCTTTCTGTCGGCCTCGCTTTTCTCGGCCTGGGCGATGAAACGGGAAACGCGGCGGAACAGTTCCGAGGGCTTGCTCTCCAGCAGCACTCCCTTCTCGTCTTTTTTGAAATAGCGGGCGCGCAGTATTTTCAACGCATTTTCTGGAAAATTCTCCATTCCCTTCTCCTTGGCCTATAAATCTAGTTGATGCCCGATTATAAAGCGCTAAATATAGCGTGTCAAGAAGGAATTGAAAATTTTTTTTTAAAAATTTTTTCTTGACAATCTTTAAGTATATATACTATTATGTGGGAGAAAATGGGACAAAATGGGATGAATGAACGATTCAGGGGCAGTTACATCGCGAAAATCGATGACCGCGGCCGGGTCAAGATTCCGGCCAAATACCTGTCTGTCCTGGAGCAAGACCCCGGCGGGGAGGTCTACCTCACTTCGGTCAACGGCGACCATATACTGCTTTATCCCATGAAGGTCTGGCGGGCGATCGAAAAGAAGATCGCCGCCATCCCCGTGCGCGATCCCGACCTGGAAGAATTCGTCAGCCGCAGCAGCTACTGGGGAAGCGAAAGCGAGATCGACTCCAAGGGCCGCATCCTGGTCCCGCCCGATCTGCGGGCCGCCAGCAAGCTCGAGAGCAGCCTGCTGATCCTGGGCAAGATCGACTACCTGGTGATCTGGAACAAGGAGGTCTTCGAGGCGCGGTACATGGGGGGCCTTTTCAGCGACGAGAAGATGCACCGGATCTCGAGGTTGTTCAATGAATTCCCCTCACTACCCCGTAATGAATAGGGAGGTGCTGGCCCTCCTCGCCGGCACCCGGAAAAAGCTTTTTGTCGATTGCACGGTGGGCCTGGGCGGGCACGCGCGCATTCTCCTCGGCGCCTGCCCCGCGGCACGATTGATCGCCATTGACCAGGACCGCGAGAGCCTCGCCCGAGCCAGGGAGAACCTGCGGGAGTTCGGGCGGCGCGTCCAGTTCCACCCGGGCAATTATCTCTCCCTGTTCGAGGATTTTGCCTGCCGCCGCCTCGGCGTCTCCGGCATTCTCGTCGACCCCGGGATCTCCACCCTGCAGCTGAAGAGCGCCCAACGCGGTTTTTCCCACAGCCTGGACGGGCCGCTCGATATGCGCAAGGACACCGCCTCCGGCGGGCCGACCGCCGCCGACGTGCTCAACACCTTTCCCGAGGCGGAGCTGGCCGGCATCTTCTCCCGCTTCGGCGAGGTGCCCGGCGCCGGCCGCCTGGCCAAGGCGGTCATCGAGAAGCGGCTGTTCGCCCCCTGGAGTTCGACGGCGCAGCTGCGGCGGCTGGTCGAGGAGATCACCCGCTGGCGGCCGCGCCCGGGCCAGGTGCACCCGGCGGCCAGGGTCTTCCAGGCCCTGCGCATTTTCGTCAACCGCGAGTTCGAAGGACTCGATGCCTGGCTGCAAAAGGCCCCCGCCAACCTGCTGCCGGGAAGCCGCCTGGTTTTTCTCACCTACCATTCGCTGGAGGACCGCATCGTCAAGCGCGCCTGCCAGCAGCTGCAGCGCCTGGGCCTTGCCGTTCCGCTCAAGCCTTTTCCCGCCTTCCCCCGTCCCGACGAAATCGCGGAGAACCTGGCCTCGCGCTCGGCGAAGCTGCGGGCGCTGGAGGTGGCATGAAAAGCGGGGAACGCAACCGGACCGGCGTGCGCCTGGCCGTCCTGGCCTTCTTCATTTTCCTCGTCCTGTTCATCTATTCCAGCCTGAACCTCAGAAACGTCGACCTCGGCTACCGGCAGCACGAACTATTGCGCGCCGAGGCGCGCCTGCGCCTGGAGATCGATTCCCTGCAGGCGCAGAAGGCCGGGCTGCTCAGCCTGGAACGCATGGAGAAGGTCGCGCGCGAGGAGCTGGGTTACCAATACCCCGAAGCCGAGCAGATCATCAGGGTCGTGGAGCGCTCCCATGAACGCTAGCCGTCAGAGTAAGAAGCGCTTCTTTTTCCTGGCCATCTTCTTTTTCGCCTGGATCTTCATGATCGTCTTTCGCCTGTTCAACCTGCAGGTGCTGCGCTATACGACCTACCAGGCCAAGGTTCGGGCCCAGACCAACCGCGTCGAGGAGCTTCATTCCAAGCGCGGCACCGTCACCGACCGCAACGGCGAGATCCTGGCCATCTCGCTGTTGTCGAAATCGGCGTTCATCAGCAACAAGGAGAGCGGCCAATCCCTCGCGGTCTTCAAGAAAATCTGCCATCTCCTGCCCCTGGCCGGCGCCCAAAAATTGGCGATCAGCAAACGCATCCGCCGCGGCGAGAAATTCATCTGGCTGAAGCGCAAGCTGACCGACGAGGAGTACCTGAAAGTCAGGCCGCTGGCCTTGAGCGCGGATGCGGCGGGGACGATCGGCTTCCTCGACGAGTACCGGCGGGTCTACCCGCAGGGCAGGCTGGCGGCGCATGTTCTCGGCGGCGTGGGCGTTGACGAGCAGGCGCTGGGCGGCATCGAGACCAGCCTGGACGCCGAGATCAAGGGGCGGGGCGGCCGGCTGAAGGTCCTCATTGACGCCCGCAAGCGGATCTTCCAGTTCAAGTACCTGGAGCAGCCGCTGCCGGGCCGCGACATCCATCTGAGCATCGACTCGGGCCTGCAGTTCCTTGTCGAGCGCGAGCTGGCCGCCGCCGTCGAGCAGAACCGGGCGGCCGGCGGAGCGGTCATTGTCATGGACAGCCGCAGCGGCCAGGTGCTGGCCATGGCCAGCAACCCGGATTACAGCCCCGAGGCCATCTGGAACACGCCGCCGGCCGTGTTGAAGAACAAGGCGATCTCGTTCCTCTACGATCCCGGCTCCACCTTCAAGATCGTGCTGGCGGCGTCGGCCCTGGAGAACCGCGCCTGCGGCCGCCAGGAGACCTTCAATTGCCACAATGGCGTCTATGCCATCCGCGACCGCGCGATCACCGACGTCCACCCCTTTGCCCGCCTCTCCTTCGACGACATCATCGTCGAATCGAGCAACATCGGGGCGGCGCAGGTCGGCCTGCGCCTGGGGAGCGAGAAATATTTCCGCACCATCAGCGACTTCGGCTTCGGCCGCCGCACCGGCATCCGGCTGCCGGCCGAGGAAAACGGCATCCTGCACGCGCCGCAGAAATGGAGCGGCGTCTCGCTGGCCTTCCTCTCCTTCGGTTACGAGATCGCGGTGACGCCGCTGCAGATGGCCGCCGCCTTCAACGTGCCCGCCTCGGGCGGGCTGCGGGTGCGCCCCGAGATCCTGCGCCAGGAGGGGGCCGCGGCCGAACGCCCGCGCGTGCTCTCCGCCGACTGCCGCGAGATGCTGACCGAGATCATGTCCGCCGTCGTCGCCCGCGGCACCGGCAGGAAGGCCGCGATCAACGGCTTGGAGATCGCCGGCAAGACCGGTACGGCCCACAAGATCAAGACGGGAAGGTATGCCGGCAGCTATGTCTCCTCGTTTGGCGGTTTTTTTCCGGCCCAGGACCCGCGCGTGACCATCTTCGTGATGATCGACGAGCCGGTGGGGCAGTACTTCGGCGGCGACGTGGCGGCCCCGGTCTTCAAGGCCATCGCCCGGAAAATCATGCCGCACCTCGGAATCTTTCCCGGCCTGCCCCCCCAGAACGAGATCCGCCTATGAAATACCTCGATGAATTGCTCGGCAAGCATGAATCGCTGGCGTGGCGCGGCGACCTGCACGTGCCGGTCAGCGGCATCGAGTTCGACTCGCGCCGGGTCGGCCGCGGCAGCTGCTACGTCGCGATCAAGGGGCTGCAGCAGGACGGCGTCGCTTTTGTCGGCGCTGCCGTGGCCAACGGCGCCAGCGCGGTCGTTTCGGTCCACCCGCCGCCATCGGAACCGCTGCCGGTCACCTGGGTGCAGGTGAAGAACGACCGCCGGGCGCTGAGCGCCATGGCCAGCCGCTTCTATGACGATCCCTCGCGCCGCCTGCAGGTGACCGGCGTCACCGGCACCAACGGCAAGACGACCACCGTGGCCCTCATCCAGGCGTTGCTCGAGGGCGAGGCGCGCACGGCTGCCATCGGCACCCTGGGGATGAATTTTGCCGGCACGGTCCGGCCGACGAAACTGACCACTCCCGAGGCGCCCGAACTGTTCTCCTTCATGGCCGCCGCCCTGCAGGCCGGCTGCGTGCATCTGGCCATGGAGGTCTCCTCGGCCTCGCTCAGCCTGCACCGCGTCGACGACATCGCCTTCTCCCAGGCGGTATTCACATCGTTTTCCGGCGACCACCTCGATTTCCACGGCACCATGGAGAACTACCTCGAGGCCAAGCTGTCCCTGTTCCGCAGGCTCGGCAGCGACCACTGGGCCATCGTCAACAACGACGATCCCACGGGGACGCGGGTCATCCGCGAGCTGAACTGCCGCTACGTCACCTACGGCTTTTCCGAGCAGGCCGACATCCGGCCCCTGAAACACGTCTTCTCCATGGACGGGGTGCGGGCCGTGCTGCAAACGCCGCGCGGCAAGGTTGAATTCCAGAGCCGGCTCCTGGGCCGCTTCAACCTGCTGAACATCATGGCGGCGGTGAGCTCGGCCCTGGTCAAGGGCGTGAGCGCCGAGCGCATCGCCGCCGCGCTGGCCGGCTTCGTCCCGGTGAAGGGGCGGGCCCACGTCGCCCACGCCGGCGACTTTTTGGTGGTGGTGGACTACGCCCACACCGATGACGCCCTGGAGAACCTGCTGCGGGCCTTTCGCGAGATCGCCCGCGGCCGGCTGATCCTGGTGTTCGGCGCCGGCGGCTCGCGCGACAAGTCGAAGCGGCCGCGCATGGCGCAGGTCGCCTGCCGCCACGCCGACCTGGTGGTGGTGACCAGCGACAATCCACGCCAGGAGGACCCGCAGGCCATCATCGCCGACATCACGGCCGGTTTCGCGCCCGGTTTCACGGCCTTCCGCACCGAGCCCGACCGCCGGGCGGCCATCGCCCTGGCCCTCGGCCTGGCCACAGCGGGCGACGTGGTGCTCATTGCCGGCAAGGGGCACGAGAACTACCAGATCTTCAAGGACCGCACCGTCCACTTCGACGACTTCGAGGTGGTGCGCGAGGTCATGGGGGAGCGCGATGCCTGAGCTGAGCCTGGCCGAGATCGCCGCCGCCGTCTCCGGCACCGTGGGTCCTGAAGGTCCCCGCCGAGCGGAGCGCGACTCCGCCCGGAGATCCTTCAGCGATTTCCAGTTCGACACGCGGGCCGTGAAGCCGGGCTCGCTGTTCTTCGCCATGCGCACGGCCAAGGGGGACGGGCATGATCACGTCCGCGCGCTGGCCGCCGTCCCCGGCTGCGCCGCCGTTGTCTGCCGCGACTTCGTCGCCAGAGGAACGCGCCTGCCGCTGCTGCGCGTCGACGACCCGCTGCGCGCCGCCCAGGACCTGGCCGCCCACGTGCGGGAGAAATACCGCGCGGCCAAATACATCGGCATCACCGGCAGCGCCGGCAAGACCACGACCAAGGAGTTCCTGCATCGAATCCTCGCCGGGAAGTTCCGCAGCTTCCGCTCGCCCCAAAACTGGAATAACTGGATCGGCCTGCCCTTTTCGCTGCTGCGCCTGAGCGGCCGCGAAGAAGCGGCTGTCTTCGAGCTGGCCATGAGCGACCCGGGCATCGGCGAGATCGACCGCCTCGCCGGCATCCTGAAACCCGATGTCGCCGTCCTGCTCAATGTCTTTCCCGTGCACCTGCAGTTCCTGCGCACCGTGGCCAACGCCGCCCGGGCCAAGGCCGAGATCCTCGGCCACCTGGCCGCCGACGGCTGCGCCATCGTCAACGGCGACCAGCCGCACCTGCGCCGCGCCGTCCGCCGCTGCCGCGGCCAGATCATCTTCTTCGGCAGCCGTGCCCGGGACAACGACGTCGTGCTGCAGCGGGTGACCCGGGAAGGGAACGGCAGCCGGCTGCGCATCGCCTTCTTCGGCATCGAGGAGGAATTTTTCGCGCCGCTGGTCAGCCGCACCCAGGTGGAAAACCTGTTCGCCGCCATCCTGGCCGCCCGGCAGCTGGGAATGAAAAGCTTCGAGATCCAGGATGCCCTGGCCGGGCTGGACGCCATGGCCGGCCGCGGCCAGGTTCGGCGCCATGGGCGCTTCGTGATCATCGACGAGACCTACAATTCCAACCCCGAGGCCCTGCTGCGGACACTGCAGTGGGTCGACCGCGAGTACCGGCGCGGGAAAACGGCCGTCCTGGGAGACATGCTGGAGCTGGGCCGCGGTGAGCTCGCGTATCATCGCCAGGCGGGCCGCTTTTTCGCCGGGCTCCATTTCGAGCGGCTGCTGACCGTCGGCGAGCGCGCCGCAGCGATCGCTGCGGCGGCCCGCGGCGCCGGCTACCCGGCCCGGCGCATCCACTGCTTTGCCGGCGCGTCGGAGGCGGGCGGCTTCCTGCGCCGTGAGCTGCAGGCGGATTCCGGCCCGGAAGCCGTGATCCTGTTCAAGGGCTCGCGGGGCGTGGCCCTGGAAAAGGCCGTCGCGGAGTTCATCCATGGCTAAGCCGGCAAGCGCGGTCGCCGTGCTGGGTTTCGGCAGGACAGGCCAGGCCGTGCTGGAGTTTCTGCTGCAGCGGGAGCCGGGCACGCCGCTGGTGCTCTTCACCGACAGCGCCATCGCCGACTCGGCGCGCCGGCGCGAGTTCGCGGAACGCGGCGTGACTTTCCTGACCGGCGACGATGGCTTCGCGAGCCTGTCCGCCTGCGGGCGCGTCATCATGAGCCCGGGGTTCGACGGCAAGACCCCGCGCTTTGCCGCGCTGCGCCGCGGCGGCGCCGAGGTGCTCTCCGAGATCGAGTTCGCCTTCCGCCAGCTGCGGGCGCGCGTCATCGCGGTCAGCGGCAGCAACGGCAAGTCGACCACGGTCAGCCTGATCCAGCACCTGCTCTCCGGCGCCGGACTGCCGAGCCGGCTTGCCGGCAACATCGGCATCCCGCTCATCGCCGAGGTCGGCGCCATCGCCGACGACTCGCTGGTCGTGCTGGAGCTGTCCAGCTTCCAGCTGGAGGAGATCGTCCGCTTCCGGCCGCAGGTGGCGGTGCTGCTGAACATCACCCCCGACCATCTCGACCGCTATCCCTCCATGGACGCGTACGCCGCCGCCAAACTCAACCTCTTCCGCAACCAGGAGCCCGGGGACTGGATGGTGTTGAATGCCGACGACCCCCGGCTCGCTGCCGCTGAAAAGCTGGGGCTAGGGCGGCCGCTCTGGTTCTCCTCCTCCCGCCCCCTGCCCCGCGGCGCCTGGCCAGAGGGCGGGGACATCGTCCTGGCCCTTGCCGAGGGAACGGAAAGAGTGTCCCTGCGCCGCAACCCGCTGCGCGGCATCCACAATCTCGAGAACATCATGGCCGCCGCCCTGGCCTGCCGGGTGCTGGGGCTGGACGCCGCCGCCATCGAGGCCGGCCTGGCCTCCTTCCGCGGCCTGGCGCACCGCATGGAATCGGCGGGGAGCATCGGCAGCGTCGAGTTCATCAACGACTCCAAGGCCACCAACGTCGACGCGGCCCTGAAGTCCATCGCCAGCATCGATGGCGACTTGGTCGTCATTTTGGGCGGCAAGGACAAGGGCGGCGAATTCGGCGCCCTGCTGGAGCCGCTGCGGCAGCGGGCGCGCCGGGTGCTGCTGCTGGGCCAGGCCGCCCCGCTGATCGCCGACCAGCTGGCGGCGCTGCGCGAGCGGCTGGAAAGGGTCGACAGCCTGGGCGCGGCCGTCGCCCGCGGCCGCGAGATCCTGCGTGTCGGCGGCGGCACCGTTCTGCTGGCTCCCGCCTGCGCCAGCTTCGACATGTTCGACAACTTCGAGCACCGCGGCGAGGTTTTCAAGCAGGAGGTGCTGCGCCTGCGGCAACGGGAGGGCGGGCATGGTTAAGCCCAGCGGCATCGATCGCACCCTGCTCACCGTCGCGTTGCTGCTGATCGCCATCGGCTTCCTGATGATCTTCAGCACCACTCCGGTCATTGCCCGCGCGAAGTACGGCAACAGCTTTCACTTCCTGAACAAGCAGCTGCTGTACCTGGCCCTGGGCCTGGCGGTCTTCGCGTCCGTGATCCTGTTCCGCTTGCCGTTCTACCTCAGCCCGCGGTTGGTCATGGCCGCCATGGCTCTGGCTTTCACCGGGCTGTCGCTGGTGTTCTTTTTCCGCAAGGTCAACGGCACCAGCCGCTGGCTCCGCCTGGGCGACCTGTCGCTGCAGCCCTCGGAGTTCGCCAAGATCGCCCTGGTGCTCTATCTGGCCATGATGCTGAGCCGCAAGGAGACCGACGTCAACAACCTTCGCAGCCTGGGACTGCTGCTGCTGCCGGTGGCCTTCATGGAGGGCCTGATCCTCCTGGAACCCGACTTCGGCAGCTTCATGCTCATTGGCGCCATCACGTTGGTGATGCTGTTCGTGGCCGGGACGCGCCTGAAGTATTTCGCGGCCTTTTTCCTGATCCTGGTCCCGGTCCTGCTCGTGCTGATCCAGGGCAGCCCGATGCGCCAGGCGCGCATCCGCAGTTTCCTCAATCCCGAGAGCTTCGCCAGCACCCAGGGTTTCCAGGCCATGCAGTCGGCCTATGCCATCGGCTCGGGCGGGCTGTTCGGGCAGGGAATCGGCAATTCCACCCAGAAGCTCTTCTATCTTCCCTACGCCTACTCGGATTTCGTCTTCGCCATCATCGCCGAGGAGGCCGGCTTCCTCGGCGCCCTGCTGGTCATCGCCCTTTTTGCCCTGTACTATCTGCGCGGCATGGTCATCGCCCGCCAGTCGGACAACCCGCACACCTACCTGCTGGTGACCGGCCTGGTGTTCATGGTCGTCTTCCAGTCCCTGATGAACATCTCGGTGGCCGTCGGCCTGTTCCCGACCAAGGGCATCCCCCTGCCCTTCATTTCCTCGGGAGGCACCTCGCTGCTCAGCAGCCTGATGATCACCGGCATCATCCTCAACGTCTCGCGGCAGCGCAAGGTGGTGTTCACGAAATGATTGAGAGCAGCCGCATCAAGAAGATCCACTTCGCCGGCATCGGCGGCTCGGGCATGTCGGGCATCGCCGAGGTGCTGCACAACATGGGCTTCCAGGTCAGCGGTTCGGACATTGCCGAGAACGACACCGTGCGCCGCCTGCGGGCCCTGGGCATGCGCATCGCCATCGGCCACGCCGCCGCCAACGTCGGCGACGCCGGGGCGCTGGTCTATTCCAGCGCCATCACCGAGGACAACGTCGAGGTCGTCGAGGCGCTGCGGCGGCAGCTCCCGGTCATCCCGCGGGCGGAGATGCTGGCCGAGCTGATGCGCATGAAATTCTCCCTGGCCGTCGCCGGGACGCACGGCAAGACCACGACCACGTCGATGCTGGCGACCATCCTCACCCAGGCCGGCCTCGACCCGACCTACGTGGTCGGCGGCAGGCTGAAGGTCGCGGGCAGCGGCGCCCAGCTGGGTTCTTCGCGCTACTTGATCGCCGAGGCCGACGAGTCGGACGGCAGTTTCCTGAAGCTCTTTCCCACCATCGCCGTGGTGACCAATATCGAGAACGATCATCTCGAGTTCTACGGGCGCATGAAGAACCTGGTGGCGGCCTTCCGCCAGTTCGCCGATCGCGTGCCGTTCTACGGGGCGGTGGTCCTGAACCGCGATGACGCCAGGGTGCGCCACATCATGCCGCAGCTGCGCAAGAAGATCGTCACCTACGGCTTCGGCGCCGCCGCCGACCTGCGGGCGGTGAAGGTGCGGGCCGGGGCCTTTGCCGCCGGCTACGAGCTGGTCGTCCACGGCCGCCCCAGCGGCCGGGTGCAGCTGAACGTCGGCGGCCGGCACAACGCGGCCAACTCCCTGGCGGCCATCGCCGCCGCCCTGGAAGTGGGCGTCGCCCTGGATGCCATCACCGCCAGCCTGGCCCGCTTCACCCTGCCCGAGCGCCGTTTCCAGGTCCTGTACTCCAGCCCCGGTCTGCTGGTCGTCGACGACTACGCCCACCACCCCACCGAGATCAAGGCCACGCTGCGCATGCTGCGCTCCGCCATGGGCCGGCGCGGCCGCCCCGACGCCCGGCCGGGCGGGCGCGTGATCGCCGTTTTCCAGCCGCACCGCTTCACAAGGCTGCAGCTGTTGATGAAGCCATTCGCCGCCGCCCTGCGCCTGGCCGACGTGCTGGTCGTGGCCCAGCTGTACACGGCCAATCAGCCGGAGATCGCCGGCATCAACAGCCAGGCGCTCGCCGACACCGTGCGCGCCGGCGGCCAGGAAGCGGTCTTCCACCTGGAGAGCTTCGCCGCCATCGGCGATTTCCTCCGCCGGGAGCTGCGGCCGGGGGACGGCGTCGTGTTCCTGTCGGCCGGCAACCTCACCCGCCTGGCCCACGAGTTCGCCGCGGAGATGGAGGCGGCGCAAAGATGAAGGACAGCATGGGCGGCTCCCTGAAGTTCGAAGCCGATTTCTTCCGCAAGTGCAACAACCTGACGGTGACGCGCGAGAAGAAGATGCGTACCATCCAGGTGCGCACGGTCCACCTGCTGCTGCTGCTTTGCCTGACGCTGCTGGCCGCACTGCTGGTCTCGCGGGCGGCGAATTTCCTGCTCAGCTGCGCTGCCCTGCAGGTACGCCAGTTCCGCCTGCACGGCCAGCCCGTCTACGCCCGCGAGCGGGTCGCCGCCATCCTGCAGCGGCACGCGGGCAACATCCTGGCCATGGACCTGAAGGGGCTGCAGGCGCAGCTGCTGCAGGTTCCCGAGGTCGCCGCGGCCTCCATCCGCCGCGTCCTGCCCGACACGGTGGAGGTCGACTTCACCCTGCGCCGCCCCTTCTACCAGCACGTCGCGGCCGGTGGCTACCGCCTGCTGGACGAAGCGGGGCGGGAGCTGGGCCGGCAGAAAGAGGCGCCGGCGGGGCTGGTGCCCCTGCGCGGCGACGTTCAGGACCTGGCCGCGATCGCCCCCTTCGCCGGCGAGCTGCGGCCGCTGCGCCAGGAGATCGAGTACGTGGCCTGGGGCGGGTGGCGCGGCATCGAACTGAAGCTGCTCGCTGCGCCCGAGATATTCTATCCGGGCGAAAGCGGCTTCGCCGGCAAGATCCGCCAGTACTTCCGCGTCAAGGGGCGCCTGGCGCTGAAGGCGCCGGTGCGCAGCGTCGACCTGCGCATTCACGGGCGGATCTACTTCGAACTAGACGAGGAACAACGGGGGAACCCATGAAGAGCAATTATTTGGTGGGCATCGACATCGGCACCAAGAAGATCTGCACCCTGATCGCCCAGATCAAGTCGGACGGGGACAAGGAAGACGTGGAGATCATCGGCTACGGCGTGGTGGAGTCGCGCGGCCTGCGCAAGGGCAACATCGTCAACATGGAGGGGACGGTCGAGGACATCAAGCGTTCGATCAAGGACGCCGAGCTGACCGCGGGCGTGATGATCGAGTCGGCCTACGTCAATATCTCCGGCAAGCACATCCAGAGCATCAACGCCAAGGGCACCATCAACATCACCGGGCGCAGCAAGGAGATCAGCCGCGAGGACCTGGAGCGGGCCATCACCCACGCCAGCGCCATCATGCTGCCGGCCGACCGAGCCGTGCTGCACGTTCTGCCCCAGGAATACATCGTCGACTCCCAGGACGGGATCAAGAACCCCGTGGGCATGGTCGGCACCAACCTCGACGTCTACATCCATATCATCACCGGTTCGCTGACGGCGACCAAGAACCTGCTGCTCTGCCTCAAGAAGGCCAAGGTCAACGTCCTGGGGACGGTGCTCTCGCACATCGCCACCGCCGAGGCGGTCCTGACCGCCGACGAGAAGGAGCTGGGCGTGCTCTCCATCGACATCGGCGGCGGCACCACCGACATCGCCGTCTTCGAGAAGGGCTCGATCAGCTACTCGGGGACCATTCCCCTCGGCGGCGACAACTTCACCACCGACCTCTCGATCGGCATCCGAACCGCCATCGACCGCGCCGAGAAGATCAAGCGCCGCTACGGTTGCGCCATGGACCCCAACCTGAAGGACGAAACCATCGAGGTGCCCTCGATCAGCAGCAAGAAGCCGCGGCAGATCTCCACCTCCATCCTGATGAACATCCTCAAGCCCCGGGCCTACGAGATCTTCGAGATGGTCAAGATGGAGATCGAGAAGGAGGGGCTGCAGAACTCGATCAACGCCGGCGTGGTCATCAGCGGCGGCACCGCCCTGCTCGACGGCATCCTGGACGTGGCCGACGGCATCTTCTCCATTCCCGTGCGCATCGGCTATCCGATCGGGGTCGGCGGGCTGATCGACAAGGTCAACACGCCCGACTTCGCCACGGCCGTGGGTCTGATCAAGTACGGCTTCGCCGACATGAAGGACAAGGGCTTCATCCGCAATAAACCAAAGAACGTCATGCAAAAATTCAAGGACTATTTCGGCATCTAGGAGGGGAACATGGACGATGACATCAAGATCACATTCGGCCGCGAGAAAAAGCGCGGGGCGGTGCTGAAGGTCATCGGCGTCGGCGGCGCCGGGGGCAACGCGGTCAACCGCATGATCGACGAGGAGCTGAAGGGGGTGGAATTCGTGGCCGTGAACACCGACCTGCAGGTTTTGGCCCACATCAAGCCGCCGGCCCTGAAGCTGCAGATCGGCGACAAGATCACCAAAGGGCTGGGCGCCGGGTCGAACGCCGAAATCGGCGAGCAGGCGGCGCTGGACGACACCGGCCAGATCATCGAGGTCCTGGAGGGCGCGCACATGGTCTTCATCACCGCCGGCATGGGCGGCGGCACCGGCACCGGCGCCTCGCCGGTCATCGCCAACCACGCCTCCACCATGGGCGCCATCATCGTCATCCCCAACCAGAAGCTGCTGGAGCTGGGCGATGCCACCATCACCTACAAGAACGCCTACAAGAAGGCCGACGAGGTCCTGCTGCAGGCCGTGCGCGGCATCTCCGACATCGTCTCCTCGACCGGCGTGCAGAACGTCGATTTCGCCGATGTCAAGGCCACCATGGCCAGCCGTGGCATCACCCTGATGGGCACCGGCGAGGCCAAGGGCGAGAACCGCGCCGAAGAGGCCACGCACCGGGCGCTGAACTCGCCGCTGCTGGACAACCTCTCCATCCACGGCGCCACCGGCATCCTGTACAACATCACCGCCTCGGCCTCGCTGACCATGGGCGAGATCGAGAAGATCTCGGAACTGATCACCAAGAACGCCGACGCCGACGCCACCATCAAGTTCGGCGTCATCGAGGACGAGAACGCCGGCGAGACCCTGCGCGTGACCGTGATCGCCACCGGCTTCAAGGAGGGCCGGCACGAGGTCCAGGGGCGCGCCAAGGCGTCGACGCCGGCCTTCGTGCCGATCGAGCCGGCCTACCGCCAGCCGACCCCGCAGGCGCAGCTCTTCCTCGGCCAGAGCCGACCCGGGAGCTCGGGGGTCGACCTGCGCAATTACGTCAATGACAGCACCATGCCCAACATGACCCACGGTCCGGAGAACTTCGAGGACCCGCTGGACGTGCCGACCTTCCAGAGGCTGAATCCAGGCAAGAAGAAATAGGAAAGCGGAAGCACACGGGCCCGGCCCCGGCAACCTCCCCGGGGCCGCGGCCCGCGATCCGTCTCAGCCGAACCGGTTCGGGTAAGGAACCGTTTCGTTAGTTTCGACTTTTCCGGAAAACAAAATAGTAAAGCGGCATGCCCAGCAGCAGGGTCATGATCGCGACCACGGATTCGCGCGGACGTTCGAGAAAGGAGAAAACGAGCATCAAGACGCTGGTCGTGATGAAAAAAATCGGTGTCAGTGGAAAGCCGATGCGCCGTCCTGCCGTCATTCCCCGCTGCCGCAGTTTGAATACGCCAAGTACCGCCAGGATGGGAAAAATGCCGAGCGCAAAGCCCAGGTAGGTCAACAGCTGATCGAACGTGCCGATCAAAACCATGCAACAGGCGATCAGGCCCTGGAACAGGATCGATTTCGACGGCACATGGTAACGCGGATGCACATCGGCCGCAAAGCGGAAAAAGAGATTGTCCTGGGCCATGGAAAAATATACCCGCGGCCCCAGCATGATGTAAGCGCTCAAGGAAGAGAAGAGGGCGAACGCGATGAAAACGGAGATGACCTGCTCCAGCGAGCGTCCGAACAGCCTTGCCGCCGCCAAGCCGGCGATCGCAGCGGTCCCGGAAATTTCACCACGTGGCACAGCGTAGACATACAGCAGGTTCATGGCCAGGTAGAGGACCACGACCACCGCTGTCCCCAGAATGAGGGAACGGGGCAGATTTTTCGTCGGCGTCCGGGCTTCCGAGCCGATATACGCCGATGCGTTCCAGCCGCTGTAGGCGAACATGATCCACAGGAAGGAAAGCCCGATGCTTTTGCATTGGGCCAGGCTGAAGCTCAGCTCACCTCCCTGGAACAAATGCCCGATGTTCCCTTTTCCGAAGGCGAATCCGGCTATCACGAACAGAATGATGCCGGCGATCTTGATGAGCGTGAGCCCGTTTTGGATCTGGGCACCGAAGCGGACGCCGCAACGGTGCACCAGGGTGAAAATGACGATGACGGCCATGGCGTACATTTTTTTCGCAAGGGCTCCGGCGCCGGGCCCTGTGAATATGCCGATATTCAGGATGACGGGGAACGCCCGGGCCATGTACTCGACGAAAGCGAGTGCTGCCGCGGCGATCGGCGCCGAAAAACCGACGAAGAATGAGATCCAGCCGCTTAAAAATCCGGCCAGTGGGTGAAACAGCCGCGAAAGAAACACATACTCGCCGCCGGCCTGGGGAAATGCGGCCCCCAGTTGCCCGTAGCAGACTGCCCCGCAAAGCGCTCCCAGCCCGCCGATGAGCCACAATGCCATCATCAGCAGCGGATTGGGCAATTCAACGAGCAGAAAGCCCGCCAGGGTCAGGACCCCGGCGCCGATCATGTTGGCGATGACGATATTGGTCAGCGAAAACAGCCCCAGTTCCCGCTTCAGCCCGTTGGGGTAAGAGCCAAGGTTTCCGGGCTGCCCGGGCTGGGAACGTCCCCCGGCGCATCCCGCTGCGGCCGGGGCACTCTCCGCTCCGGTCGCTGAGCTGCGGTCCATTCGTGGGCGCACTGGGTCCGCGGTCATCGGTTCATGTCAATGCGAAATATGTAAATGAGGAAATTATTCTCCTTGAGGAACGTCTCTTGCCGCTCCAGGGCGTATCCGGCTGCGTTCATCTCATGGATAAGGGCTTCCGCGGTCGTGCCGTCTCGTCCGGCCTCGTGGATCGATATCCACTCTCCGATCGCCAGCCTGCCGTCTGGCTTCAATGCGGATCGGGCCCGGCGCAGCAGGGTGACCGGATCGTCGAAGTGATGATAAGACGAGACGATCCAGATCAAGTCGAGATGGGCGGGCGGTAGCTTGGGGTCGATGACATCGCCAAGGATGACCTCGACGTTTTTCAGCTGCCAGCGCCGGCAGCGTTGGCGCAGATGATCCAATGCTTGGGCGTCGATGTCCTCGGCGTACACCTTGCCACCCGGCCCCACGCGGACGGCCAGCTGCACGGCATAGCGGCCGTGCCCGGCGCCGATCTCCGCCACCGCCATGCCGGGGCGAACGCCGATGGCGTCCAGCACCTTGTCCGGCGGCTGCAGGCGGTTCAGCCGGGCTTCATTGGCGTTCTCCGGCGTCAACACATCGGCGGGCCGGCCGTCCGCCCCGGAGCTCAGCCCGATCATGGTCAGAAGAACAAGCGGAAGCATCCTTGAAGCGTTCATCTGCGATCCTCCATTTCTTTCTTGGGGCGGTCGCCTGGGGGGAAAAGGCGTGCCGGGAGAAACGCTTCCTCCCGGCACACACTCTCCCTCAGTTACCGCAGCTTTCCGTACCGGCCTTGGCGCAGGACTTCGTCTGGGCGAAAGCGCCCTTGATCTCCTTCGGGGTGACGATGAAATGGTCGCCGCTGAACTCGGCCACGCAGAACGGAGTATCATAGCCCGCGTTCTTGGCCTCCTTGGCGAAATCGCGGTAGCGGACTTCGCCGCT
>JALOLC010000034.1 GCA_025456175.1 Acidobacteriota bacterium
CCGGATCAAGAAAAAACTGCCCCTGCGCTTCTATTTCGAGGGCAACGCCTTTCTCTCGTTCACCGGCGACATGTCGCGCCGGGGAATATTCATCCAAACCCCCCACCCCTGTCCGGCCGGACGCGGGATCAACATCGAGATCGAGGGGCACAAAGAGAAGGTCACTCTGGCCGGGTATATCATCTGGAGCAAGGAGGACATGGGGCAGTCCTGGATGCTCTTCCAGGGGGGCATGGGGGTGCAACTGCTGAATTACCAGAAGCAGGGCTACCAGTCCCTACTGGGGGAATAAGCGAGAAAGACGAAGAAAGTGTTAGTGTTGGGCTTAGCGATAAATGAATATGATCTAAGTGTTAGTGTCAGCAAGAAAATATTTATATCTTTAAGAGATCGTTTTAGTGTCTTCACTAACACTATCACTAACACTAACACTTCCCTTTTTCTTCGAGCTCCTCCAGGAAATCCACGGCGCGCCGGAGATGGGGAATGACGATCGAGCCGCCCACCACCAGGGCGATGTGGAAGGCCTCAAAGAGCTCCGCACGCGTCGCGCTCTTTTCCTTGGCCTGGATCACGTGGTAGGAGATGCAGTCGTCGCAGCGCAGCACCAGCGAAGCCACCAGCCCCATGAGCTCCTTGGTCTTGGCGTCGAGGGCGCCGGGGCGATAGGCCTGGTCGTCCAGGGCGAAGAAGCGCTGGATGCCCAGGTTCCCCTCCGCGAGGATTTTCTGGTTCATTTTCTGCCGGAAGAGCGTGAACTCGTCGTATTTTCCCATCATTCTCCCCCTGCGCCGCAAGGTTCGATCAACACCTTGAACACGTATTTTTTCGCCGGCGCGCCGTCCTTTTCCCAGGGTCGGACGTATTTCATGGATATCTCCGCCTCGCCGCCGGCCAGCGCCTTGAAGGTCCAGAGAAAGGCCTCCTCACCTCCGAGCAGGCCGCTTTCTCCACCGTCGCTCTTCTCGCCGAGGAAAACCAGGAGTTTGGGGTCGAGCTTTGCCGCCAGTTCCCAACCGTAGCCGGTGCCGGGGTTGGAATAGAAACGGATGGCAAACGGCTTTCCGGACCGGACGCGGATGGCGCTCTCCCCCGCTTCCGCCATCATGTGAACGGCCATTTTCTCCTCCACGGTTTCAGCGGCAAAGACCGACGCCGCCACAAGGATGACCATGCCCAGCCATCGCGCCCGGCCAGTCGGTTTTTTCATCGGTTTTCCCCTGCTCTCCTTCGACCATACCAGTCCGGGAGCAGAAAATCAACCTTTTCCAGGGTGTGGGCGCCGGGCGCCGCAGCGATCTCGTTCAGCCAGGCGACCGCCTCGCCGATTAGGCTGGCCGGGGGCCATTCATGCCTGCCCTGGAAAACGCGCAGCCGGCACGCGGTCCCCTGTTGGCGCAGCCTTCCTGCCAGCTCCTGCATCTCCGGGAAATTGAAGTCGCTCATCCCCACCAGGCCGAACCAGGGGATGGCGGCCACGTCCCCGGGTTCCAGCCACTCGGGCAGGCCGCCACCGCAGCCGATCACCCCTGCCGGGCGGATGGACAGCATGCGGGCCAAGCCGCTGGCCACGCGCGCGCCGCCGGAGAATCCCGCCGCGTAGATTCGCCGGTCATCGATGCGCAGGCGGGCATGGGTGTCACGCCAGAGAACCCGGGCCGCCGCGAGGATGGTTTCCCACGGGCCGTTGCGCGAGTTGTTTGATCCGGCCACGATCCAGCCGAATCTCTCGGCGGCCGCCTTGAAAAGCCCGACCGGGACGGCTCCCCGGCCTCTGGGGTCGAAGCAAAAGAGGATGGGCCAGTCCCGGCCTTCATCGTAGCGGCAGGGCAAATATAGGGCATAGCTCTGCGCCGGGTCCGCCAGGGAAAGGACGGGGTCGATGACCTGGCCGCGCGGGAGATCGGCTCGGGCCGCCGCGGCCAGCATCAGGAGAAGCGCCGCGCGCGGCATGGACGGTTCCTTGGGCCGACAGCCTGAAGTTGGGACTACCCTACGACGTAGACCCAGCCGCGGGTGTCGGCGAGCTCGCCGTACTGGATGCCGGTGAGCGTGTCGAAGAACTTCTGCGCCCAGGGCCCGGTGCGGTTGTTGTCGACCACGTAATCCTGGCCGCGGTAGGCGATCTTGCCCACCGGGCTGATCACCGCCGCGGTGCCGGCGCCGAACACCTCGCTCACCCTGCCGGAGGCAATGCCGGCCACGACCTCGTCAATGGCGATGCGGCGCTCCTCGACGGCGATGCCCAACTCGGGGGCCAGCTCCATGACCGACTTGCGGGTGATGCCCTGCAGGATCGTCCCGCTCAGGGCCGGCGTGACCAGCTTGTTGTCGATGACGAAGAAGATGTTCATCGCCCCGACTTCCTCGACATAGCGGTGCTCTCCGGCGTCGAGCCAGAGGACCTGGCTGTAACCCTTTTTCGTCGCCTCCAGGGTGGCCAGTAGGCTGCCGGCATAGTTGCCCCCGGTCTTGGCCTCGCCGGTGCCGCCGCTGCCGGCGCGCGAGTAGGTATCGCTGACCCACAGGCTGACCGGGTTGAACCCCTCCTTGAAATAGGGCCCGACCGGCGAAAGGATGATGTAGAAGAGATACTCGCTGGAGGGTTTGATGCCCAGTGCCGCCTCGGTGCCGATCACCGTGGGCCGGATGTAAAGGCTTGCCCCCTTCACGGCTGGGACCCAGCGTCGTTCGACCTTGAGCAGCTCGCACTCGGCCTCAAGGATGTCGTTCTCCGCGATCTCGGGCATGCACATGCGCCGCAGGGATCGGTTCAAGCGCCGGGCGTTTTCGCGGGGGCGGAACATCAGGACCTCGCCCGGCGCCGACTTGTACGCCTTCTGACCCTCGAAGACCTCCTGGCTGTAATGGAAGACATTGGCCGATGGATCGAGTGCGAGCGGGCCGTAGGGTTTGATGCATGGCCGGATCCAGCCCGAGGCCGGCACGTACTCCATGGTGAACATGTGGTCGGTGAAATTGCGGCCGAACGGCAGCTTCAGGGGATCCTCGAAAAGGGGTTTCAGCTTTTCCTTGGCGACCAGTTCCCGGGCGATGTCCATGTGCGGTCCTCCTTTTTTCAAGCTTTTAATCTTAGCGAATGCGATCTATTTGTCAAGCGCGGGGAAAGCGCGGCAAAGCCCCTGCACGAAGTCGCTGAAGTCGCGCACGTCGCCGTTGGAGAGCAGGATGACCGCTTGGCGCTCGCCGAGGTCCAGCGAGGAGACGAAGACTTTGATCTCCTCATAGCCGGGAAAGACATGCACCTTCCTGCCGCGGGCTTCCAGTTCCCGGCGCAGGTCCTCGATGGAGAGCCGTTCCGCCTCCGCGATCTTCTCCTTTTCGAAGACGTCCTTGATGACGATCTCGTCGGCCCGGGCCAGCGCCTCCGGCAGGCGGTCTTGAAAAAAATTGCGGCGCAGGCTCCAGGATCGCGGCTCGAAGATCGCGAGCACGCGGCGGCCGGGATAGGCGTCAGGCAGCCCGCTCAGGACGCCGGCGATGGCCGTCGGGTGGTGGGCGAAATCGCTGAGGAAGACGGTGCGGCCCGCCTCGCCCAAAAGGGTCAGGCGCCGCTCCACCCCCTGGAAGGTGGCGATGGCCTCTTCGACGACGGACCGGGGCACGCCCAGCTCGTGGGCGAGCAGGATGCCGGCGGCCAGGTTCCAGACGTTGTAGCGGCCGGGCAGGGGCGAGTGAAATCGCTGCATGTCGCCGCCGACGACCAGGGAGAAGTCGTAGCCGCCGCTTCGCGGCTCCAGTCCCGATAGTTCGCCGGCGCAGCGCTGAGCGCCATAGAAGATGACCGGGGTGAAGGCACGCGCGACGGCTTGCCGCGCCAGAGCGTAGTCGCCGTTGGCGATGATGCGCCCCGTGCCGGGGACCTGGTTGACGAGGTTGCGGAAGCTGCGCAGATAGGACTCCTCGCTGGGGTAAAAATCGATGTGATCGTGCTCCAGGGCGGTGAGCAGGAGCCACTCGGGGCGGTACTTGAAGAACTTGGCCGAGCGGTCGAAAAAAGCGGTTTCGTACTCGTCGCCCTCGCTGACGAAAAAGTCGCCCTGGCCACGGCGGTAATTGGCTGCGAAGTTGACCGGCTTGCCGCCGATGAAGAATCCGGGGCGCAGCCCGGCCAGGCTGAGCAGGTGGGCCACGAACGAGGCGGTGGTGGTCTTGCCGTGGCTGCCGGCCACGACGATCGACCTCTTGCCGCGGATGAAATAGCGCTGCAGGGCCTCGGCCATGGAAACATAGTCGAGGCGCCGGTCGAGGATGGCCTCGGCCTCGGGATTGCCGCGGCTGATGGCATTGCCGATGACGCAGAGGTCGACGCCGGCGGGGATGTTCTTGTGGTCATAGCCGGTGAAGAGTTCTACCCCCAGCTCGGCCAGCAGCCGGTCAACGGGCGGATAGAAGCGGCTGTCCGAGCCGTACACGGCCCAGCCCAGCTCCTTGAACAGGCCGGCGAGGGCGCTCATCCCGGTGCCGGCGATGCCGCTGAGAAATACTTTTTTCACCATTTCACCCCGATCTCGCAGCGCAGCCGCCCCGGAGCCGAATCGGCGTCGACCTCGGCGCCAACGCCCAGCGGCAGCACCTGCGCGGATGCCGCATGGCCGAAAGGCATGTCGGTCAGCACCGGGATCCCCAGTTTCGCCAGCCTCGCTCGCCAGCGGGCGTAGAAGACGCTCTTTTCCCCCGCGTCCTTGAAACAGGCGGGGAATTCGCCGAGGAGCAGGGCGCGGACGCGGCCGAAGACGCCGGCCTGCTCGCATTGCCACAGCAGGCGGTCCAGACGGTAGGGCCTCTCGTTCACGTCCTCCAGGAGCAGGATCCGGTTCTTCACGTCGGGCAGGAGGGGCGTTCCCAGCAGCGAGGCGAAATTGGTCAGGCAGCCCCCGGTCAGCCGCCCGCGCGCCTGCCCGGGGCAGAGGACCTCCCCCGAGTAAACCGGCGGCTCCTGGTTGGCCGTCAGCGCCGCCAGGACCTGCTCGCGGTCGTACTCGCCGGCGGCCAGCCCGCCATAGACCATGGGGCCGTAGAACACCACCATCTGGCAGCGCTCCATCAGGTGCCATAGAAGATAGCTGGCGTCAGAGGAGGCGACGACGATCTTGGGCGCGGGAACCCGCAGCTGGTCCAGGAAAGGGAGAAGGTAGTTGGAGCCATAGCCGCCGCGGCCGGCCCACAGGGCCTTGATCGCCGGGTCGGCGAAAAAGCGCCCCAGCTCCGCCAGCGTCTGCTGCGGCGGCCGGGAAAGGAAATCGTTTCCTGCCAGCGGGTCCGGCACCTCGCGCGGCCTGAACCCCAGGGCGCGCAGGGCGGCAAGCCCGCGGCTGCGGAACGGCTCGCGGGCCGGGGACGACGGCAGGAAGATGCCGACGCCGTCGCCGGCGCTCAGGGGATCAGGACGGTTGTACATGCTTGGCGAACCTCATGACGACGGTCGTGCCGCTTCCCTGGCGCGAATCGATCTCCAGCCCGCCGCGGTGCAGCTCCAGGAAGCGCCGGGCGACGACCAGACCCAGGCCGGCGCCCATGTCCTTGGAGGAGAATTCCTCGCGCGCGATCCGCTCGAGCTCCCCGGCGCTGATGCCCACGCCGTTGTCGCTGACGCGGACCAGCGCCCTTTCATCCTCCTGGCCCAGGGTGACGGCGATTTCGCCGTCGCGCCCGGCCACGGCCTCCAGGGCGTTGGTCAGCACGTTGTCGATCGCCTGTTTGATCTTCTGGCGATCGGCGACCACGCCGATCCCCGGCCCGCTGCCGCCGAGGGAAAAGCGCACCTGCGGGTAGATGGAACGCAGGCGGGCGACCGCCTCGCCGACCAGGTCGTCGAGGCGGAATGGCTCGGGCCTCAGCTCGTCCAGCTTGGAGAGGTTGAGGAAGCCGAAGGCCACCCGGCGCAGGTGCTCGGTCTCCTCGATGATGTAGCGCACGGCGGCGGCGATCACCTCGCGGTCCCCGCCGCCGCTGTCCTGCAGGGAGCGGTGGATCTGCTCGGCCGACAGCCGGATCGGCGTGAGCGGGTTCTTGACCTCGTGGGCCACCCGCCGCCCCAGCTGGACCAGGGTTTTCATGCGGGCGATCTCGGAGGCGCTGCGCTTCTGCTCCTGGATCCCCTCCAGCATGGAGTTGAATCCCTGGTACAGCTCGCGCAACTCGATCTCGGCCGGTATGGCATCGAGCGGCCGCAGATCGCCGCGCTGCACGGCGGCCATGCCGCTGTTCAGGCGGTGGATGGGCGCCAGGATGCGGTCGCGAAAGAAGAACGCGGCGGCCAGCCCGAGGGCGATGAGGACGAAGAAGATTGTCACCATGAAGTCGAAATAATAGCGGCGCGCCCGCAGCTGCTCGGCGCTGTCGGCGGGAAACTGCATGTGGAAGACGTAGTCGCCGGCGGCCCAGAAGAACAGATCCAGTCTCTTGCCGCTCTGGCGCAGCTCGAACTGCTGGTTGTCCCGCTGCAGCCGGTCGCGAACCGCCGAGCTCAGGTAAACCGGCAGCTGGGAGCGGATCAGCTTGCGGTGGTCGGACGTATACAGCAGCGTCCCCTTCTCGTAGACGCTGATCCCCGTCTCGAGGACCTTGTCCAGCAGGAACAGGTGGGACTGGGCGATCTCGCCCCCCGCGGCCAGGAGATTGTTGACCATGGCCAGGGCGGTGCGCCCGCGACCATGCGCCGCCTGGATGCGCTGGATTTCCTGGGACTGGACATTGAAATTCAGCGAGAAGAGCGAGAACACCGCCGCCGTGAGCATGGACAGCAGGACCAGGATGGCGAACACCTTGACCGAGAACGACCCGAAGACCTGGCGCCAGGGATACGCCCTCAGCCGGCGCAGGTGGAACAACGCGGCCAGCAGCAGCAGGAAGCCCAGGATCTTGGCATATTCCGAGAACGACTGGAAGAACGTGATCCGCGGGAAGAAAACGACGGTGACGCCCTCGGCGCTTTGGAACGCGCAGCCTTCGTAAGGGACGCCCGTTGAGGTGAAGCGCAGCCAGGGGGAGCCGGAGCGGGCCAGCGCGGCCAGGCCCGGGACGTTGATGTTGGCCGGGTTCTCCAGGATGCGCTCGGCCTCATCCAGCTTGATGTAGTCGAGCCCGCTGTCAACGACCCTGCGGTCGGCGCGGAGTACCGACTGCGGCTCGCGGCTCTTGAGAACGAGTTCGGCCGTGTTCAGCACCTGGACCGTGATATAGCCCAGGAAACGCTCACCCTGGAACACGTTGATCGTGGCCACGGCCAGCCGCACGCCCCTGCCGAACAGTTCGGCCTCCACGTTCTCCACGTGCCAGAAGGGGAAGGCATCCTGCTTGTCCAGCGGGATGTAGGGGATCTGGTAGGAGAAGGAATGCAGCAGGCCGCCGTCGCTGGCCACCACGTAGATGCCCGAGGCGATGTCCTCGCGGGCGGCCAGCGTGTTCTTCCAGCAGCCCGTCAGCTCGCTGCCCCCGCTGGCGGTAAAGAAGGCCGAGAACGGGATGTTCAGCGAGTTCAGCTCGAACACCACCTCGCGCGCCACCAGCTTGGCGTAGTCGTCATGGCTTGAGAAAATCGGCTTGAGATTTCCCTGGATAAAGCCCTTCTTCACCCGCAGCGAATGGTCCCCCAGCGCAAGGCTGGCCGCCAGCGCCAGCAGCAGCATGGGAACGAGGACGCGCAGGCCGGCGCGGCGGAACGTCAGCAGCATGGCGGCAAAAGCCAGGGTCAGCAGGCAGAAGGGCAGGGGCGGAAGACCGATCCAGCCTGCGGCCGCGGCCAGCGCCGCCTGCAGGAGCAGCAGCGGCCAGCAGCGCTTGAGCGGCACCGGCTTGAGGAACGGCGCCGCTGCCAGCAGCGGCGCGGCCATCAGCCCCAGGACGAGGGCCAGCAGCCCGAGGTAGGACGGGCGCACGACGAAATCGCCGCAGGGGAAATCAACAACCGCCAGCACGGCGTCGACGGCAGTCAGGGCCGCAGCGGCCAGCAGGTTGAAAACAAACAGGGCCAGGAAATTGTTCCTGGCCTGAACTCTTTTCAGGGCCAGCCGGGCGGCGAGCATCAGGAAAAGGAGCAGGGTCAGCAGCTGGAAGACCGAGCGCACGGCGCCGGGATGGCGCGGGAAATAGAGGTCACGCACCCCCGCCCACTCGATGGCGCGCCAGGCGGCGGCGGCCATGCCGGCGCCGGCCAGGAAACGGAACGCCAGCCAGAATCCGGTCCGGCGCTTGAGCGCCAGGAACAGCGTGAGGCAGAGCAGGAGCAACAGCCCATAGGCCAGCATCTTGCGCCGCCGCAGGGAATTGCGCTCCAGCGTCTCGCGGGAGAATACGATGGAGAGGACCAGCTGCCCCTGGGTTGCCTGGAAAACCCGCGTGCCGAAAAAGCGTTCCAGGGCGCGGTCGTAGGAAAACTCGTTCCGCGCACCGGGCAGGGGGCGGGCGAGGAATTTCAGGTTGAATACCGGATAAGCGAAGCCGGCCGTCCGGCGCAGCAACGGGGAATTGAGATCCATGAAGAAGCGGAGGTAAACCTGGCGCGGGTCGACGCGGCGCTGGAAGTAAACGTCATTGTTCTTGCGAATCAGTTGCCAATCCCCCACGGCGAGATCGAGCGGCTTGAAGTAATAGATTTCACCGACATAGCTGGTGACGATGCCGTCCCGCACCTCGACCAGCGCCTCCTTTTCCTCCAGGCCCGCGGCGGCAAGGCGGCCCTGGGCAGTTGCCGCCGCGGCCAGCTCGGAGCGCCGCAGGCAGTCTTGCACCAGCCGGGCCAGGACCGACTCCATGCGCTCGCAGTCCCTCGTGAGCCTGGCCTGCGCCCGGGCCGGGTCGGGAGACCCCGCCGGGAACAGGCCAAACCAGGCGGCGGCAGCGGCCAGGACCGCGCCCAGGAGGGCGGCGATTACATTTTTAAGCCGCGGAGATAATAGAGCTTCCATTCTTTGCCCTTGGGCGGGGAAGCATCTCTGTTCATGAACAGGATCAGCTTGTAGAATACCCGCGAACCGGAGAAGCGCCGTTTCATTATCAGGTTCAGCGACTGCACGGCATTGTCCTCCTCGACCTGGATCGAGGACCACTCGAGCTTTTCCACCTCCAGGGCCGAAAAACGGGAGGAGAACTCGTCGATGAACTGCTCGCGGCCCAAGGCGCCGCGGATGGCCAGCGGCTCCTCGAGGCTGACGACGACGCTGGGCCGGCAGATGGGGGCCAGGGCCGCGAAGCGCCCGTCCTGGATCGCCGCCTGCACCGGCCCCATGACCAGGTATTGCTGCGTGACCTGGAGGAGGAGCAGGAGCGCTTTCAGCATCTTCAATAGGTGATCAGGCTGTGGATCACGTAGCCGCCGAGCTTGTCGCGGCCGCGCAGGAAGGCGAGCTCGACCAGGAAATCGATGCCGCAGACACTGCCTCCGAGCTTCTCCACGAGCTTCGCCGCGGCCAGGGCCGTGCCGCCGGTGGCCAGCAGGTCGTCGACGACCAGGACCTTGTCGCCGGGTTTGATGGCGTCCTCATGGATCTCCAGGGCGTTCGTCCCGTACTCCAGGGTGTATTCCTCGCGCACGGAGCGGTACGGCAGCTTGCCCGGCTTGCGCGCCGGCACGAAGCCGCAGCCCAGCTTGTAGGCCATGACGCCGCCGAGGACAAAGCCGCGCGCCTCGACGCCCACGACCTTGTCGATCTTCGCGTCGGCAGCCAAATGCTTCTTCAGCATGCGATTCATGGCCAGGCGAAAGGCATCGCCGTCCTGGAGCAGCGTGGTGATGTCCTTGAAGATGATCCCCTTCTGGGGAAAATCGGGCACGTCGCGGATATATTTTTCCAGGTCCATGCAGCCTCCTAAGGGGCAATCATAATCCTTTCTTGGGAATTTTGGAAGAACGTCCGACCGGTCGGACGTGTCGGACCAGTCCGACACGGAAAAACTCGGCGAACGTCTTGCCCTTCGGCGGGTACAGAAAGAGCGGGTCGTAGCCGAAGCCGCCCGCTCCCCTCTTCTCGGCGAGGATCTCGCCTTCGACAACGCCGCTGAAGGAAGCCAGCGGCGACCCGGCGCGCGAAAGGCACAGCGCGGAAACGAAGCGGGCGCGGCGGTCGCGGATGCCCCTCATTTCAGCGAGCAGCTTCATGATGCGCGCGTCGTCGCTTGCCCCGGCGCCGGCATAGCGGGCGGACAAAACCCCGGGCCGGCCGCCCAGGGCCTGGACCTCCAGTCCCGAGTCGTCGCCCAGCGTGTCCAGGCCGGCGAGACGGCTGTAGCCGTCGGCTTTCAGTCGGGCGTTCTCGGCGAAGGTGCTCCCCGTCTCCGCGATTTCCCCGCCGGCATCCACATCGTCCAGAGACAGGAGCCGGAGATTTTTGAATGCCGCCGGAGAGTTTCGACCAGCGCCCGGAAGCAGAAACTCCTCGATTTCGCGCTTCTTGCCGGGATTGCGCGTGGCGAGCAGCAGGGTGGTCATAAGTTCTCGGAAAGGACTTCCTTCACCCCTTTGAGCAGCATGACCTTCTCGACGAAGTCGCGGTTCTTGTTCTCCGACGTGTTGAAGATGATCTCGAATTCATAGCTGCCGTCGCGGCGGTTCAAGCGGGCGCTGGAATAGCGGATGTGCAGCTCGGTCAGCACCTGGCGCAGGTCGACCAGCAGCGACGCCCTCTCCTCGGTGGTGATCAGGTAGACGTAGATCTGCTTCTGCTTCTCCAGGAAGGCCAGGAGAAACTTGAATCCCGTCAGCACGACGACCACGAGCAGGGCGACGAGGAAGGCCAGCAGGTAGAAGCCGCTGCCCACGGCGATGCCGATGGCGGCCACGGTCCAGATGGTGGCGGCGGTGGTCAGGCCGTGGACGGCGAAGCGCGCCTGGATGATGGCGCCGGCGCCCAGGAAGCCGATGCCGGAGACGATCTGCGCGGCCAGGCGCGCCGGGTCGGCGTTCTGGGTGATGGCGGCGATCTTGAAGGAGAGGACCGTGATCAGCGTGCTGCCGATGGCGATCAGTATATTGGTGCGCAGCCCGGCTTCCTTGTGGGAGAGCTCCCGCTCCAGGCCGATGATCCCGCCCAGCATGGCCGCCAGAAGGATCTTGAGGACGATGTCGACTTCCATTTTCACCTCAGCAGGAAAGCGACCGCGAAGACCGCCAGCAGAAAGAGGGTATACAGGGCGAAAACAGGGTTGCGCAGCTGTTTCTCCGGCTCCTCGGCCGCGTCGCGGTCCTGGATGGACTTGAACATGAAGATGACCAGGTAAAAGACGATGAAGGGCAGGGCGTAGAGAAAGGTCCTCAAACCGGCTTCCAGGGCGAAGACGATGAACATGGACATGAACAGCAGGCCGTTGGCCGTCATGAAGGCCACCAGGCCGCCCAGGCTGTAGCGGCCGAGCGAAAGGCGGTAGCTCGAGGCTTCTTCGCAGGTCAGGAACTTCTTCTCGGCCACCCGCTTGCCGATCATCAGGAAATTGCCGAAGGCCCACCAGGCGGCGAGCAGGCTCAACGGCGGCAGGGCGGCCGACAGCACGTACCAGCCGACCAGGAAGCGGATGGGGTTGTTCGCCGACTCCAGGGTGGAATCGAGGTACGGGATATCCTTCAGGCGCAGCGGCGGCACGTTATAGAGAATCCCGGCCGCCAAAAGCGACGCCAGGCTCCACAGGAAAGCCGGGGCAAAGGTGAAGCGGGCGATGGCCAGCGCCGCCGCGGCCAGGATGACCCACACGCCCAGCAGCACCGGCACGCTGATTTCCTTGGCCACCAGCGGTCGATGCTTCTTCTGCGGGTGGTGGGCGTCGAACGGGGCATCGGTGATCTCGTTGACAATGTAATTGGCGGTGGAGGCCATCCAGGTCAGCATGAAGGCCAGCAGGAGCCGCAATCCCAGATCGAGGGTCAGGGCCGAGGGAAAGCGGGAGGGCTGGACAAGGAACACGGCGGCCGAGCCGACGGCGATGGCCGTGCTGCGCGGCCAGCGGTCGAGGCGCAACGAGGCCAGGTACAGGCTACCTTTGCTCTTTTCGGGCATACACCTCCAGGGAATCGAACAACTGCAGCTTCAAGTGTAGCCTTTCAAGCGGCTTTTGTAAAGGCGAGCCCCGGCGCAGGGGCAGCAGGCGGGACAGCAGGTAGTGGAGCGAGAAATGCCAGGCAAACCTCCGGGTCTGAACGATCGTGAAGCCGTGGTCGGCCAGCAGCCGCGTGAGGGAGCGGCGGCTGAAAAAATTCACGTGGGCGACGCGGTAGTGCCACCAGCGGCCGCCCATGACCCTGGCGGCCAGGCTGGCGATGTCGGGAGTGACGACGACCAGCAGGGCGCCGGGGGCCATGAGCCGGGCCAGAGAGCCGAGGAGGGCGGCGGGATCGGTCACGTGCTCCAGCACGTCAAGGAGGGCGACGACCTGGAACGTCTCACCGGTTGGGTACTGCTCGGCCGTGCCGCGGAAAAGCTTCAGGCCGTAACGACTCTCCGCTTCGGCGACCAGCGCCGCCGAGGGCTCAACGCCGGCCACCTGAAAGCCGGCGCCGCGCGCCAGGTTCAGGAAGATGCCGCTGGCCGCTCCCACGTCGAGCAGGGAGGCGCCCGCCGGTGCCAGGCACCGCAGCCGCTCCAGGATGAGGGAGAAATTGCGGCCGCGCCCCTCGTCCTCCTGGCTGTATTCCTCGTCGGCGAGGGCGGAATAGAAGCCGGCGATCGCCTCGCCGTCGGGAAGCGGGTTGGCGAACACGAAGCCGCAGTCGCGGCAGGAATCGAGCGCCCAGCGCGAACCGTAGCGGCTGTCGGTGATCCTGAAGTCGGCGCTGGAGATCGCCTGGGGATCGATCGTTCCCTTCCTGAACGGGCTGATCCTCCCCCCCTGGCACAGGGGACAGCGAAGGAGGGGGGTGAGCTTCATTCCTCTTTTTCTTTTCTGACCTGTCCGACCGGTCCGAGTTTTTCAGCCAGCAGGTGCTTTTTCCAGAACTCCAGGCTTGAGCGGGCTTCCTCGACCGCCTTCCTGCCGCGGATGCCGTGGCGCTCGCCGGGATAGACCATGAGCTCGGCCGTCTTCCCCTGGTCCAGCAGCAGGTCGAGCAGCTGCAGGGTGTTCTGCATGTGAACGTTGTCGTCCATGCTGCCGTGGGTCAGGCGCAGGCCGCCGCGATAGGTCGCGGCGTGGGAAAGCACCGAGGCCTGGCGGTAGCCGTCGGGGTTCTCCGCCGGCGAGTCCATGTACCTCTCGGTGTAGACCGAGTCGTAAAGCGACCAGTCCATCACCGAGAACTCGGCGATGCCGCAGGAAAAGAGATCGGGGGCCGAGGTAACGGCCAGGGCGGCGACGTAGCCGCCGTAGCTGCCGCCGGTGATGCCGATGCGCGAGCCGTCGACGAAGGGCAGGGTCCTGAGCCAGGCGACGGCGCTCGAATAATCAGCGAGCTCCCACTTGCCCAGGCAGCGGTGCATGGCCTCCATGCCGCGCTTGCCGAGGTGGCCCGAACCGCGATGGTCGACCGCCAGCACAATGATTCCCTCCTGGGCCAGATAATGGGCATCGAGGCGGCGGGGAAAGGCATCGAGGACCGAGCGTGCCCCCGGCCCGCCGTAGACCGAGATGACGACGGGGTATTTCTTGCTCGCCGCGAATCCGGGAGGCAGGACCCAGGCGGCCGGGAGTTGCAGGCCATCGGCGGCGGGGATGCGGAAAATCTCCGTCCGGCCCAGGTCGTAGTCGGACATGGCGGCAGACGCGCTCTGCCCCAGGCGGCGGACGGACTTGCCGTCGCGGGCGCAAAGTTCCAGAACGGCGGGCTGGCGCAGCGAGGACCAGCGGTCGAAGAAATACGATCCGTCCGTGGAGAAGGTCACGCGGTGGCTGCCGCTGGCGCGGGTCAACCGGCGCACGGGACCACCGTCCAGGCTCACTTGGTAGAGGTCGCTGCGCGTGGAATCCTCGCGGTCGGCGCTGAAAAAGGCCAGGCCCCGCTTGGCATCGACGAACTCGATGCGGCTCGCCGACCACTCGCCGTTGCTGAGCGCCTGCTCCCTGCCGTCGGCGCGGACGCGCAGCAGATGGCTCCAGCCGCTCCTGCTGCTGAGCAGGAGGAAACCGCCGTCGGCCAGGGGCTGGAAACTGCCGTCTTCGAGAAAATCGATCCACGCCTTCTGCTTCTCCGTATAGACGAGGCGCAGCTTTTTCGCCGCCGGATCGTACTCGAAGATCCGCAACTCGTCCTGGCCGCGGTTCAGCCACTGGATATAGGCCTTGCGGCCGCCAATCCCCCAGCCCAGAAAGGTGAGGTAATGATCGGGGCCGTCGGCGAACGAGATCCATTCGCTGGCGCCGCCGGCGCAGGCGACGAAGCCGATTTTCACCGTGGGGTTGGGAAATCCGGGCTTGGGATAGCGCTGCATCTCCAGGCGGCCATAGGTCCCGCCGGCGTCGAAAAGGGGGAACTGCGGGACTTTGGACTGGTCGAAACGGAGGAAGACGATCGTTTCGCTGTCCGGGCTCCAGCTGAAGGCGCGGTAGCGGCTGGCCCGCCCCAGGATCTCCTCGTAATACACCCAGGAGGCGTAGCCGTTGAGAATCTCCTCGCTGCCATCGAAGGTCAGCTGCTGCGGGGGGCCCCCGGACACGGCGCAGACGAACAGGTTGCCGCCCGCGGTGTAGGCAATGCGCTTGCCGTCAGGCGAGAACAGGGGGTTCTGCTCCAATCCCGCCGTCTGGGTCAGCCGGCGCAGCGCCGGGGTCCCTTTCAGGAAAACATGGAGGTCGCCGCCATGGATGAACGCCAGGCGCGCGTAGTCGGGGCTGTGGTCGGCCGGGCGGAGCCAGTCCAAGCCCTCGGGTCCCGCCGCCTTCAAGGCGCCGGGATCGAGCAGGAGGCGCGCGCGCCCGCTGCGGGCATCGACCTGCCAAATCTTGCCCCCGCGCGTCTCGCTGAAGCGGGAACCGTCGAGCCAGCCGCCGATCTCGGGAAGCGGCGTCACGAGTGACTCACCGCGGTTCAGGTAGGCCTGCTCAAAAGTCAGTTTCTTCAGCTCGGCGGCCTGGATGCCGATGGCGCAAGCCAGCAACAGCAACAACAACTTTTTCATGGTTCCTCCGTAGAAAACTGCACCGCCGCCCTCCGAAAAAAGTTATGCCCGCTCAGATGACGAATCCGGCCGGTATCTCCATGTCCTTGGGGACGACGGTGATGCCGTCGACGATGCTATAGCGCTCATGGGTGAAGTTCGTCAGCCCCTTCTCGTTCAGGAGGCGCGCCCCCTCGCCGATGCGGACGTTCTTGTCCAGGATGGCGTTGCGGATGATGCAGTTGCGGCCGATGCCGACCGGGCAGCGGCTCTGGATCGTTTCCTCGGCCTTCTCCGCCACTCCCTGGTAGTAGTCGGCCCCCATCATGACCACCCGCTCCAGGTAGGTGCTGGAGCGGATGATCGAGCGGATGCCGATGACGGTGTTGGTGAGCTTGCTGCCCTCGATGATCGAGCCCTCCGAGATCAGCGAATAGTGGACGTCGCAGTTCTCGATCTTGGAGCCGGGCAGGAAGCGCTTGCGGGTGTAAATCGGCGCCTCCTCGTTGTAGAAATCGAAGCGCGGGATGGGGTTGGCGAAGTCGAGGTTGGCCTCGAAGAAGGCCTTGATGGTCCCGATGTCCTCCCAGTAGTCGTTGAAAACGTAGGCAAAGACACGCTGGTCGTGGATGGCCTCGGGGATGACCTCGCGGCCGAAGTCCTCCTTGACGTTGTGCTCCAGGAGATCGATGAGCACGTCGCGTTTGAATATGTAAATGCCCATGGAGGCGATGAAGTTCAGGTCCTGGTCGGGGATCTCCAGGTAGCTGGCCGGGGTGAACAGCTCGTCGAGCTGATGCTTCTCCTTGGGCTTCTCCACGAAGCGCACGATGCGCCGCCTGTCGTCGATCTGCAGGATGCCGAATTCGCCCGCCTGCTCGCGCCGTACCGGCTTGACCGCGATGGTGACGTCGGCCTTGTTCTCGAGGTGGGTGGCCATGAAATCGCGCAGGTGGATGCGGTAGAGCTGGTCGCCCGACAGCACCACCACGTGGTCCACCTTCTGGTTCTTGATGTAATGGATGTTCTTGCGCACCGCGTCCGCGGTGCCCTGGTACCAGTTCGAGTCCTCGATGGTCTGCTGGGCGGCCAGGATCTGCAGGAAGCCCTCCGAGAAGCCGTCGAACTTGTAGGTCTGCGAGATATGGCGGTGGAGGGAGGCGGTGTTGAACTGGGTCAGGACCATGATCTTCTTGATGTCCCAGTGCAGGCAGTTGGAGATGGGGATGTCGATGAGGCGGAACTTGCCGCCGATGGGCACGGCCGGCTTGGCCCGGAACTTGGTCAGGGGATAAAGCCGCGTTCCGCGCCCGCCGCCGAGGATGATCGCCAGGACGTTCTTCATGACCTTATGATAATTTTCAGCACGATGATTGTCAATAACAAAATCCGTAATTCGTGAACCGTGATTCGTGATTCGGAAGAGTGCGTGATTACCAGCCTACGTTATGCGTGAACGAGCTTCCAGAACTACGTTACGCGTGATGAGAAAGAGAAAGACATTAATCTTTTTCTTTCAAATAACGCATGACGCTCAACACATAACGAAAGATCTTTATGTTTCCTTCGCATAACGCATCACGCATTACGCATCACGATAGTTCCTTCAATTCCTGCAGCTTTCCGCCGTGCAGCAGGTATCTCCTGTCGGTCAGTGCAGCCAGCTGCGGGTTATGGGTGGCGATGACCGCGGTGAGGCCGCGCTCGTCGATCATGCCCTTGAGGACGGCGAATACCCCTTCCCCGGTCTTCCAGTCCAGGCTGCCGGTCGGCTCGTCGGCCAGCAGCAGGCGCGGCGCGTTGACCAGGCTGCGGGCGATGGCCGCGCGCTGCTTCTCGCCGCCGGAAAGCTGGTAGGGCATGGCGGCGAACCGGTCGCCCAGTCCGACCTCGGCCAGCAGGACGGCGGCGGCGGCCAGCGACTCGCGCTTGCGGAAGCCCTGGACCATTCCCGGCGCGGCGACGTTTTCCAGGACCGTCAGTTCGGGCATCAGGTAGTGGAACTGGAAGACGAAGCCGATGTCGCGGTTGCGGTAGGCGGAGAGGCGCCGGCGGTTGAACGTGGCCACGTCCTCGCCGGCAAAGCGCACCTGGCCGCGGTCGGGCGCGTCGAGGGCGCCGAGAAGATGCAGCAGGGTGCTCTTGCCGGAACCCGAAGCCCCGGTGATGCAGATCACTTTCCCGGGCTCCACCCGCAGAGAGAGTCCCTGCAGGATCTCCAGGCGTTCGCGCCCGGGCTGGGGAAACCCCTTCTCGATGTCCAGTGCCTCCAGGATCGCCTCCGTCATGGGCCCTCCGTTCAGCGGCCGTCCGGCAGGACGGAGATCACCGCCTGCAGGCATTGCCGCCAATAATCGCTCATCGTCTCCACCCGCACCCATTCCCCGGCGCTCGGGGCATGGACGAAACATTGGTCGCCGATATAGATGGCCGTGTGCCAGCCATGCTTCAGCCTGAAGGCAAGGATGTCCCCTGCCGTCGCTCGTTTCCAGGAGACGGCACGCGCCAGGCCAGCCTGACGGCGGGCGCTGCGCGGCAGGCGGATGCCGAAGCAATCGTACACGTAGAACACCAGGCCGCTGCAGTCGAAGCCGTCGATGTCGCCGCCGCCAAAGACATAGGGGATGCCGGCCAGGCTGGTGGCCAGGGCCACGATCTGCCGGCGCTGGACCTGGCGCAGCTGCGGCGCCGTGCGCGTTTCGCGCACGGCGCATGACGAGCAGGCGATCAGCAGGCAGAGCGCCGCCAAGAGCCCGTGCCGCCCGTCTCGCCGCCATGCTCTGGTCCCATCCATAGCGATCCTCACTGTTGTCCCGGGAAATGAATAGTGCGAAAGGGGGGACTCGAACCCCCAGGCCTTGCGGCATCAGATCCTAAGTCTGACGTGTCTGCCAATTCCACCACTTTCGCAAGTCCAGGGCGAAAATATCATCATTCGCCAGTGATGTCAAATCCCCGCCGGGCTGACGAACGGCCCCGTCAAGCGGGACGAACGGTCTTGATTTGACAATGCGGAAACGCTCTGCTATGGTTTCTTTATCTTACTCCAGGGAGGTGAATATGGCCAATCTCAAATCCAGGACCGCCAGGATTCCTTTCGTTGCCCTGCTGGCCATTGCCCTGCTCGCCGTACTCTGGCAGACGGGCTGCCGCATGCAGTCCAAGGAGATCGGCAAGGAGGCCGGCAAGCTGGACAAGATCAAGGCCGCGGGCAAGATCGTCGTCGGCACCAGCGCCGATTACCCGCCCTACGAGTTTCACCTGCTCCCCGAGCTGGAAAGCGGCATGGTCGGCATCGACATCGACATCGCCGAGGCCATCGCCGCCAACCTGAACGTCAAGCTGGAGATCAAGGACATCGTGTTCAGCAAGCTCTTCGACGAGCTGGTCGCCGGCAACATCGACCTGGCCCTGGCCGGGCTGACCCCGACCGAGAGCCGCAGGCACATCGTCGACTTCTCCATCCCCTATTACCAGGCGATGCAGAACATGCTGATCCGGACCGAGGACAAGGAGCAGATCCGGCTGCTGGACGACCTGCGCGGCAAGGTCGTGGCCACGCAGAAGGGATCGATCCAGGAGGACATGGCGCGCAACATGGTCACCGGCGCCACGTTCTTTCTGCACGAACGGATCGACGAGCTGATCGCCGCCCTGCTGCAGAAGAAAGTGGACGCGGTCTTTTTGGAGAAGCCCGTGGCCGAAACCTACGCCGCCAAGGATCCGTCCCTGCTGAACCTGGAGTGCGACACCGACAGCATGCCCCTCGGCTCGGCTGCCGCGGTGAGGAAGGGCGATGCCGACCTGCTGCAGCGCGTCAACGAGATCCTGGCCAAGCTGATCGCGGAGAACAAAATCACCGAGTCGCTCCAGGCCGCCAAGGTCCTGGCCGACAAGATCTGAACCATACCCCACCCCGCGCCGTACCAGCCCGTTGCCGCGGCCGCGGCCACGTACCCCTCGAAGCCGCGTGCTGAGGTGACGCGAGCATGATCCACCTGCAGAACATCCGCCTGGCCTACAACGAAAAGAAGATATTCTCCGCCATCACCTGGCTGATCCCGGCCAAGAGCCGCATCGGCCTGGTGGGCGACAACGGCGCGGGCAAGACGACCCTGCTCCGAGCCATCCTGGGCGATGCCCAGCTGGACGACGGGACGATCGAGATGCCGCGCCGGCCGCGCATCGGCTACCTGCCCCAGGACCTGGTCGAGCTGGAGCCCCTGCCGGTCATGGACTACCTGAAGCGGCAGACCGGCCACGAGGAGCTGGAGCTCAATGTCCGCCGCAGCCACGAGCGCATCGCCGCCGGCGACCATGAGCGGGCCGATTTCGCTCACCTGCTGGACCGCTACGACACGGCCTCCGAGGCCTTCCTCGTGCGCGACGGCTTCGGCTTCGAGGCCCGGGCGCGGCGCATCCTCAAGGGGCTGGGCTTTGCCGCCGGCGACGAGGACAAGAACTGCCGCGACTTCTCCGGCGGCTGGAAGATGCGCATCTTTCTCGCCGTCATCCTCCTCTCCGACCCCGGGATCATGCTGCTGGACGAGCCGACCAACCACCTCGATACCGAGAGCATGGAATGGCTCGAGGCCTACCTGAAGAACTATGGGGGGACGCTGCTGACCGTCTCCCATGACCACATGTTCCTGGACAAGCTGGTCGGCCAGATCGCCGAGCTCGAGCGGGGGCGGCTCAAGATCTACAAGGGCAACTATTCATACTACCTGAGGGAAAAGCAGCGACAGGCCGAGGCGCTGGCGAAGAAGCGCGAGCTGCAGAAGGCGGAGATCAAGCGCATCCAGGCCTACATCGACCGCTTTCGCGCCAAGGCCAGCAAGGCCTCCGAGGTGCAGAGCCGCATCAAGCAGCTGGAAAAATTCGAACTGCTCCCCAACGCCGAAAAATCAAGGCCCGTCCATTTCCGCTTTCCCGAGGGCCGGCGCAGCGGCCGGGAGGTCCTGGTGGTGAAGGACCTGGGCAAGTCCTACGGCGGGAACACGGTCCTTGCCGGGGTCGATTTCACCGTTCACCGCGGCGAGAAGGTTGCCCTGCTGGGAGTCAACGGCGCCGGCAAGTCGACGCTGGCCCGCATCCTGGCCGGCCGCGAAACCCCGAGCCGAGGCAGCGTTCAATGGGGCTTCCAGGTGCAGGCGTCCTTCTTCTCCCAGGAGAGCGAGCAGAACGTGGCCTATGGCCGCACCGTATGGGAGGAGGCGCGTGACATCGATGGACGCGCCAGCGACCTGGAGCTGCGCAACCTGCTGGGCGCCTTCCTGTTCTCGGGCGACGACGTCAACAAGCCGGTGTCCGTGCTCTCTGGAGGAGAGAAGAGCCGGCTGGCATTGGCCAAGATCCTGCTGCAGGAAAGCAATTGCCTGATCCTGGACGAGCCGACCAACCACCTCGACGTCAAGACGAAGGACATCTTCCAGAACGCCCTGCTGCACTATTCCGGCACCATCGTCCTGGTCTCGCACGACCGCCATTTTCTCGACGACCTGATCGGCCGCGTCTTCGAGCTCCGCGACGGCCGGCTCCACGAGTATGCCGGCAACTACTCCTACTTCATCGCCAAGCGCGAGGCCGAGCTTGCCGCCGCGGCGCCAGCCGGGGAGGCCGAGAAAGCGGCGACGCGGACCGAGGACAACGGCGCGCCGGCCCGCAAGCCGGGGCGCTCGAAGGAGGAGCGCCGCCTGGAGGCCGAGGAACGCAACCGCATCGGCAGGATCCGCAGGGAACTGAGCCAGGAGCTCCACGCGCTGGAGCACGAGATCGCCGGGATCGAGGCGCTCAAGGCGCGCAACCAGGCGCTGCTGTGCGATCCCTTGGTATTGCAGGACTCGCCGCGCATCCAGGAGCTGATGAAGGAGCTCAGCGAAGCCGAGACCAAGCTCAAAAAGCTGTTGCCCAAATGGGAGGAGTTCATGGCTCAGCTCGAAGAGATGAAATGAATTCGATACCTATCGAGGCCAATGATCTGAATGTAGGGGCGGGGTCTCCCCGCCCTCAGGAATTTTGGATAATCAAGACAATCAAGGGCGCGATAACCGCGCCCCTACGAAAGGAGGCGTTCATTTCCCTGGCGGTGCTAACACTAACACTAGAATTTTATATATGCTAGAATCTCTTGGGAGGCAACATGAAACATCTCCTGCTCCTCTTGACCCTAATTTTCATCATCGCATCCCCCTGGCTATGGGGAGATGCTGTGGAAGATCTATTGCTCAAGGGCGATGAGCTCTACGCCCGGCGCGGTGAGCCTGGCCTGGCCGCCCAGGCGCTGGCCACGTACCAGGAGGCGCTGGCGCTCGCTCCCGGCAGCGTTTCGGTAATGGCCAAGAACCTCCAGGCCATGTTCTTCATCGGGGACAACTCCCCGGCCGGCGCCGACAAGCAGCGGATATTCAAGGCGGCCATGGAGCTGAGCCGCAAGGCGGTGGCCTTGCATCCCGACCGCGTCGAGGGCCACTACTGGCTCGGCGTGCATACCGGCAGCTACGGCCAGGCCCGCGGCGTGCTCAAGTCGCTCTTCCTCAAGAACGACATCATCCGCGCGATGAACAAGGCCATCGCCATCGACGGCGCCTATGAGAACGGCGGCGCCTATTGCGTGCTGGGCCGCCTGTATTTCAAGGTCCCCGGCCTCTTCGGCGGCAGCAACAAGAAATCGCGCCGGTTTCATGAGACATGCCGCCAGCTCGCGCCGCGCCGCTCCAACAACCTGCTCTTCCTGGCCGAGACCTACTGGGCGCTCGACGAGGAGGAGCTGGCCATAAAAACCCTGGAGGAGCTGCAAACCATGGAGCCCGACCCGCTGTGGCTTCCCGAAACCGAGAAGGACAAGCAGGCCGGCGCCCGGCTGCTGCAGCGTTACAAGAAATGAAGCCCGCTCCCCTTGCAATCGTCCCGGTTTTTTGGTAAATTTAAAAATGACAAACAAATACATCCTGGCAATAAACCCCGGTTCCACGTCCACCAAGATCGCGATCTTCCTCAGCGAGGAGAAGGTGCTCAGCCAGAACATCTCGCACTCCGCCGAGGAGCTGGCCCCCTTCGCGCGCATCATCGACCAGCACCACTTCCGCCAGTCCATGATCCTGGCCTTTCTCAAGGACAGCGCCTTCGACGTCACCCTGCTGGCCGCCGTCGTCGGCCGCGGCGGCCTGCTGGGGCCGATGGCCTCGGGCACCTACCTGGTCAACGACGAGATGACCGAATTCCTGAAGCAAACCAAGGCCGAGCACGCCTCCAACCTGGGGGCGCTGCTGGCCAGCGACATCGCCAGGAAGATCGGCGTCAACGCCTATATCGTCGACCCGGTGACGGTGGATGAGATGAGCGCCCTGGCACGCATCACCGGCCTGCCCGAGATCCCGCGCATCAGCATCTTCCACGCCTTGAACCAGAAGGCGGCCGCCCGCCAGGCGGCGCGGATGCTGGGGAAGCCCTACGAACAATGCCGGCTGATTGTCGCCCACCTGGGCGGCGGCATCTCGGTCGGCGCCCATGTCGACGGCAAGGTGGTCGACGTCAACAACGCCCTCAACGGCGACGGCCCCTTCGCTCCCGAGCGCGCCGGCTCGCTGCCCAGCTGGGGCCTCGTCGAGCTGGCCACCTCGGGACGCCACGACCTGCCCGCGCTGAAAAAGATGATCACCGGCAAGGGCGGCATCGTCGCCCACCTCCAGGTCAACGACATGCGCAAGGTGGAGGAGATGGTCAAGGCCGGTGACGCCAGGGCCACGCTGGTCTTCGAGGCCATGGCCTACAACGTGGCCAAGGAGATCGGCGCGCTGGCAGCGGTCATGGAGGGCCGGATCGACGCCAATGTCCTGACCGGCGGCATCGCCTACGACACGCTGTTCGTCGAGCTCATCCGCCGCCGCGTCGAGTTTCTGGGACGGTTGATCGTGCTGCCCGGCGAGGACGAGATGACGGCCCTTGCCCAGGGGGCGCTGCGCGTACTGCTCAAGGAAGAGAAGCCGAAGCAATGGAAGCATGCAGGAGGAAACGCATGAAGCCGATGAGAAAGCTGAGCGAGATCGAGACTCTGGTCAAGGCGAAGAAGAACTTCCAGATGGCCGTGGCCTACGGCCAGGACGAAGACACCATCCTGGCGGTGCGGCGCGCCGTCGAGGAGAAGATCGTCGACGCCATACTGGTCGGGGACGAAAAGGTCATCCGCGAGCAGTGCGCCAGGCTAAAAATCGACCCGGGCCTGTTCCAGATCATCAACGAGCCCGACGAGAAGAAGAGCGGCGACACGGCCGTGCGCCTGATCATCGACGGCAAGGCCCAGATCCTGATGAAGGGGCTGATCGCGACCCCCTACTACCTGAAGCCCATCCTGAACAAGGAATACAACCTGGTCGGCAAGGACGGCGTCCTCTCGCACACCGCCATCCTGGAGATGCCGACCTACGACAAGCTGCTGCTGGTCTCCGACGTGGCCATGATCCCCTATCCCGACCTGAACCAGAAGGTACAGATGATCAACTACAACGTCAGGATCGCCGCCAAGCTGGGCATCGAGAACCCCAAGGTGGCCATCATCACGGCCAACGAGAAGGTATCGGACAAGATGCCCTGCACCATGGAGGCGGCGGTCATCGCCAAGATGGCCGACCGCAAGCAGATCAAGGGCGCCGTCATCGACGGGCCGCTGGCGCTGGACGTGGCCATCTCAAAGCGCGCCCTGGAGGTGAAGGGGTTGAAGTCGCCGGTCGAGGGCCACGCCGACATCCTGATCATGCCCAACATCGAGGCGGGCAACGTCTTCTACAAGGCGTCGACCATCCTGGCCAAGGGCATGCTGGCCGGCGTGGTCACCGGCGCCCCGTTCCCGGCTATCCTCACCTCGCGCGCCGACGATGACGATTCCAAGTACTATTCCATAGTCCTAGCTGCCGCGCTGGTCTGACACGAGCTTCGTAATTCGTAATTCGTGATTCGGAGGAAAAGAGACTTCACGAACTTCGTAATTCGTGATTTGTGATTCGGAAGAAAAGAGACTTCACGAACTTCGTAATTTGTAATTCGTGATTCGGAAGAAAAAAAACGTATAGTTTTCTCTATTGCTTTTTCGAATTACGAATTACGGCTCACGAATTACGGAGAACCGCTCTATTCCTCGTCTCCTCCGAAGCCGATATTCTTCTCGGTATAGCCGGCGGGGATCTCGAAGAACGACGGCGGGAAGTTCTTGCTGCCCACGGAG
>JALOLC010000136.1 GCA_025456175.1 Acidobacteriota bacterium
ATCGACGCCCACAAGCACAACCTGAAGCACCTGCATCTAAAGCTACCGAAGAAACAATTGATCGTAGTCTCTGGCGTCTCGGGCTCGGGCAAGTCGACCCTGGCCTACGACACGATCTTCCAGGAGGGGCAGCGCAAGTACCTGGAGTCGCTCTCGGCCTACGCCCGCCAGTACATCAAGTCGCTGGAACGGCCCGAAGTGCAGTCGATCAAGGGCATCGCCCCGACCATCTCCATCGACCAGAAGCACTCCTCGTTCTACTACAACTCCACGGTGGGCACCGTCTCCGAGGTCGCCCCCTACCTGCGCCTGCTGTTTGCCAGGCTGGGGGAGGCGCGCTGCCCCCATTGCGGCCAGGGGATCCGCCGCCATTCGGCGGACAAGATCCGCGCAGCCATCCTGGAGCGCTTTTCCGGGCGGCTGGCGCGCATCTTCAGCCCGGTGGTGCGCAACCGCCGCGGCAATCACCAGGCCCTGCTCGACCGCTACCGCCAGCGCGGGTTCCTGAAGGCCCTGGTCGACGGCCGGGAATTCTACCTCGACGATCCGCCCGCCCTTGACCGCAACGTCCGCCACCATGTCGCCATCCAGGTGGACGCCGTCGAGGTCCCGCATGGCCCGCCTGGGCCGTCCGGCGATGCTTCCCGCGAGCGCATCGCCGACGGCGTCGCCCTGGCCCTGAGCGAGGGCGAGGGCGAGATCCTGGTTCAGGCCGGTGGGCAGGAGGCCTTCTTCTCCGACCGCCTGCACTGCCCGCGCTGCGACATCTCGCTGGCCGAGCCGCAGCCGGGGACTTTCTCGCTCAATTCGCCGGAAGGCGCCTGTCCGCTCTGCCTGGGCAGCGGCCGCTCGAGCGGCGGCGGCGACTGCCCCGCTTGCAGCGGCAGCGGCCTGCGTCCCGAAAGCCGGGCCTTCTATTTTCACGGCCGCAACATCCACGAGCTGGGAGAGATGGAGATCGCCGACCTGCTGTCATTTTTCAAGAAAGTGCGCCCGGTTGCCGCCGCGGCCGATGTCGCGCGCACGCTGCTGCCGCAGGTCGTCCAGCGCCTGGAATCCTTCATCACGCTGAACCTGGGCTACATCACGCTCAATCGCCGCATCGACTCGATCTCCGGCGGCGAGCTGCAGCGCGCCCGCCTCGTTTCGCAGATCGGCTTCGGCCTGAACGGCATCATCTACATCCTCGACGAGCCCTCGATCGGCATGCACTTTTCCGAGCAGCTCAACCTGCTGCGCATCCTGCGCCGGCTGCGCGGGATGGGCAACACCCTGATCGTCGTCGAGCACGACGAGGAGACCATCCGCGCCGCCGACCATGTCGTCGACATCGGCCCGGGCGCCGGCGAGCACGGCGGCGAGGTCATGTACGCCGGCCCCATCGCCGGCTTCGAGTCCTGCGCGCGATCCCTGACCTCGGCCTACGTCTACGGACGCCGGCGGATCGAGCGCCCGCCGCGGCCGGCGGCTGCCGCCCCCGATATTCTCCAGGTCCGCCGCATTGGCGTGAACAATCTGGCCGGGATCGACCTGCGCTTGCCCCTGAACCGCCTGACCGTGGTCAGCGGCGTCTCGGGCTCGGGGAAGAGCTCGCTGGTGGTCGATGCCCTGGCTCCGGTGCTGCGCCGGGAGCTCGAGGGCGGTGGTGCCCCTGCCGGGACACGGCTCACCTATGGCGACGTCACGGGACTGGAAAAGGTCAAGAGGGTGCTGATGGTCAGCCAGTCGGCCATCGGCAAGAACTCGCGCTCCTGCCCGGCCACCTACATCGGCGTCATGGCCATGGTGCGGGCGCTGTTCGCCGCCCTCCCCGAGGCGCGGGTGCGCGGCTACAACCAGAGCCGCTTCAGCTACAACGTGCGCGGCGGCCGCTGCGAGGCCTGCACCGGGCTGGGGGTGCAGAAGCTGCAGATGAGCTTCCTGCCGCAACTGGAGATCACCTGCCCGGTCTGCGCCGGCGAGCGCTTCAACTCCGAGACGCGCCAGGTCAAATACAAGGGGCGCTCCATCGCCGACGTCCTCGACCTGACCGCCAGCGAGGCCTGCGAGCTGTTCGCGGCCGTCCCGGCGCTGGCGCGCAAGATGCGCATCCTCATCGATGTTGGCCTGGGCTACCTGCGCCTGGGCCAGAGTTCGCAGACGCTGTCCGGAGGGGAGTCGCAGCGCATCAAGCTGACCAAGGAGCTGGCGCGCGGAACGGGGAGTCCCACCGTCTACATCCTTGACGAGCCCACCGTTGGCCTGCACTTCGACGACGTGCGCAAGCTGATCGACGTCTTCCAGGCGCTGCTCGCCCGCGGCCACACGGTGGTGGTCATCGAGCACAACCTGGAGATGCTGCGCGTCGCCGACCACCTGATCGATCTGGGGCCTGGGGGTGGCAGGCACGGAGGCAAGATCGTCTACCAGGGAGATGTGCCGGGCCTGCTGCAGTGCAGGGAATCGCTGACCGGGAAGTACCTGAAAAAGAAACTGGCTGGATTCAGTAAAAAGTGAAATGTGAAAAGTGAAAGGTAAAGGCGCTTGAAGTGCTAAAAAAGATCGTAGTGCTAGTTAAAAGTAAGAGCATCCTGCGATTTTCATCAGGGCTTTTTCCTGCTTTTCACTTTTAACTTTTCACATTTCACTTAGAACTTTTGCCCTGACCCCTGTTTTATGCTACGATTCTTTATGAAATTACCCGTGAACGCGCGCGACGGAGCGAAAATCCAATGTCATTGGCTGAGTTAATAGGCAACACCCGCGTCAAGACGACGCTATCCGGCTACCTGCGCAACGAGCGGGTGCCCTCCAGCCTGATCTTCGCCGGGCCCGATCCCTACCACCAGCTCCTGTTCGCCCAGAACTTCGCCAAGGCCCTGGCCTGCCAGAAGGGGAGCGGCTTCGACGCCTGCGACCGCTGCCGCCCCTGCCTGGCCATCGACCGCGGCCTGTTCCCCGACGTGCAGGTCATGGAGCCCGACGGCCAGTTTTACCGCAAGGGGCAGCTCGACGAGCTGATCGCCTCGGCCTGCCGGCGGCCGATGCAGGGCGAGAAGCGCGTCTTCATCCTGCGCGACGCCCAGCGCCTGAACGAGTCGGCGGCCAACGCCTTCCTCAAGACCCTGGAGGAGCCTCTGGCCAGCAACGTCTTCATCCTGCTCACCACCAACCTCAACCTCATCCTGCCCACCATCCAGTCGCGCTGCCAGATCCTGAAGTTCCTGCCCCTCTCCAGCCATGAGGTGAGGCTGGAGCTGCAGCGCCGCGGCGTCGACCCTGAAAAGGCCCGTCTGTTGGCGATCTTCAGCGCCGACACCGTGGAGGACCTCACCCGCGCCGACTGGGGCGAGCTGGAGGAGAAGCGCCGCTCCATGCTCTGCGTCCTCGAGCGCCTCATCCGCCAGAGCGAGGTCGAGGACGTCCTCCTCGACCTCTATGACCGCAGCCGCGTGCGCGAGTCCTTCATCGCCTATTTCCGCGAGATGGTCAACTTGATTTCCGTGCTGCTGCGCGATATAATGGTGCTGATGGTCGATCCGGCCGCGGGCGGGACGCTCATCAATCCAGACTACAAGGAAAAGCTGATGGAACTGGCCGCGCTGACCGATATCGACAAGGTGTTCTTCCTGATCCGCAAGATGGAGTTCCTGCTGCGCGACATCCAGCGCAACCTCAATGCCCGCGTGCTGATCCTGGAGTTCATCAACAGCTATGCCCCTGTCGGGATGGCGCGGGGGGCATGACCCCGCCATGGACAAGGTCATCCTGGTCAAGATCGAGAACCGCCGCGACGTGCTGCACTTCCGCACCCGCGATGAGGACATCAAGCCGAACGACTGCGTCATCATCCAGTCCATCACCGGCGAGGAGCTGGGCCGGGTGGTCAGGCACTTCGGCGAGACCTTCTCCTGCACCAAGGGCATCCCGCACATTCCCGAGATCCTGCGCAAGGCCGACGGCCGCGACATCGAGAGCTTCGCCCGCAAGGAGCGCGAGGAGCGCCGCGCCCACGAGTACTGCCAGAACCGCATCCGCGAGCGCGAGATCCCCATCAAGCTCGTGCGCGTGACCTTCTTCACCGGCGAGAAGAAGGCCATCTTCTACTTCACCTCGGAGGGGCGCATCGACTTCCGCGATCTGGTCAAGGACCTGGCCCGCAAGTTCCGCATGCGCATCGAGATGCGCCAGATCGGCATCCGCGACGAGGCCAAGATGATCGGCGGCGTGGGCATCTGCGGCCGCCAGCTCTGCTGC